>JAKPYU010000159.1 GCA_029568995.1 Candidatus Omnitrophota bacterium
TTCTGTGTGGCCGGGTATATCATGGCGGTGATGGATTTCCGGCCCAAGGAAGTCTCCCGCGATGAGGAAGCGTCCGAGGCCATGGACCTGGCGGAACCGGTGATTTCCAGCCGGGAGATGAGCCTTTCGGAACTGGGGATCAGTCGGTTCGGCGATCTCGCCTCCCTGCCCCCGGATCAGCAGCGCCGCCTCAAGATGGAAGAGCATGTCCGCGAATACAGCAGCACCAATCCCCAGGACGTCGCCACCGTCATCCGCAGCTGGCTCCAGGGATAAAGATCCTCGTCAAAACGATCAGAATTGCTCCCTCTCCCTCCGGCAGAGGGCTGGGGTGAGGGAAAACCGTTCGGCACCACAAATCCCCCATTTTTCCCCGAATTTGTAATAAGTTGTCACGACTTCGGACACTCCGGGTTTTCTTCGGATATACTGAATAGTGAAGGCTGAAAATCCTTTAGAATGGGGGACAAAAAGATGAACGTACACCTGAAAAAGAAACGCATGATCATCGCATCGCCCGATCCGAAACTGGTCAAAGACATCCAGAAGGTTGTCCGACCCCAGGGGGCTATTGTCTTTCTGGCTCCGACCCCGGAACAGACCGTGTTCGATGCCGGGTCACGTCATGCGGATCTGCTGATCTTGGACGAACGAATGCCGAGCCTGCACGGCAAGAACCTGCTTGTAACAATCCGGATGGCGGCTCCCAACATCGCGCTGATGATCGTCTCGGAGCACCAGCACGGCTCCTGCACCATCGATGCCTCGGCACGTGGCGCAGATGCGATTATCTCCCGGAACTCCGATGACAATCAGATTCTGAACGCGGTTTGTCACGCGATGGGAATCCCCTGCGACCGCCTTCCCGGTGTCGGCCCGTTTCACGGGAGAAACATGGAAGAAGTGGCGTAGGTCACCCCCGCACCTTCTCTAATATCTTCCTCTTCACCAGCAATACGTCGAATCGGCGGTTGATGCCGATCTGGCCGTTCTTCTCCACCGTGGGAAGGTCGGGGTGTTCGCGATAGATTTGCCACAGGTGGCCGTACATGGTCTCGGCGTTATCCGCCAGCACAATGGCCTCCTCCAGTGGCGGTTCCAGCATCCCCAGTTCGCGGGCCAATTCCGGCCAGTTGTGAATCACGTAGGGAATCTCAAATTTGCCCGCGCCGAGATGCGCCACCAGGGTGGGATAGTTATTGTCAATGGCAAGCCGCAGCCGAAGAATCAGGTAGTTTTTCGTGACTCGATACAGCTCCGAAATCGCCTGTTTCCACTCCACGATGTGCATAGTGACGTCGGTTGAAAAAACCAGGTCGAATGCATCGCTGCAAAAGCCGAGTCTGCGGACATCCATCCGCGCAAAAGTAGCGTTAGGATAAAACTCGCCGGCCTTTTGAATCATCATCGGGGTCAGGTCAATCCCGCAATAATCTGGGATGTCCACAAAAGGGCGTAGCATTCCATAATAGCCCGCCATGGCGCAGCCTGCTTCCAGGACACGCATTCCGGGGCGGTACAACTTGAGGATGGCGTCCAGGATGGTTTTTCGAATACTGCCACGGACAGTCAATCGCAGGAAATCCTCGTACGGAAGATCCTTGTGTTTCTCAATGTCGGCAAAATCATCGTAGGGAAGAACCGCGCCTTCCACATCCCACGGCGTCTTGCGGGATGGGTCTTCGAACAGCGCGATATGGGACAGAATTTCGGCTTTCTCAGGATGGTTGGGATCTTCCTGCAAGGCCAGGCGAAGATATTGCAGCGCCAGCTTCGGTTCCCCCAGGAACTCGTAGCATCCGCCGATAGCCGCAGCAAAACTGGCGCGTCGATTTGGGTCGATTTCGCGTTCACGTTCTGCCAGCAGGTTGTTCACCCGCTCTTCGATGGCGCGCTGTTGTTCCAAAGAATCCATGGCCGATCATGGAGGAGGTCCCTCGGTGACGGAACCGTCCTCCTGGGGACCTCCGAGCATCTGACTGTGTTCCGGCAGGCTACGCCAACGCCGGGCACAGGTCAATCCCTTCCGATGAGATTTCTCCTTCGGTCAAAATGACATGTCCGCCGTCATTCCGAACACCCCCGCCGTCATTCCGAACACCCCCACCGTCATTCCGAACACCCCCACCGTCATTCCGAACACCCCCCACTGTCATTCCGAACGAATGTGAGGAATCTCAGTCACACAAACAGGACACTCCCATCGAACATACGCCCGAAATCTGCAAAAATCGCATTCGGTGTCCGAGAAAATGAACAAAGCGTCTCTGTCCAAGGTTGTAACCCACGTCGAGTTCGATGCCCGGTACATTTTCGTACCGCTTTCCAGGAATCTCCTCCCGTTGCGTCGTTGGGAACTTGACGTGGGTCCGGAGGAGAAGCCTCTCTATCGATCTCGATTTCATCTCGCCGATCTCCCGATCTCATCGTTATTCCTCTGCGCCCCGCAAGAGAGCACGTTCCGTTCTTCCGACGCGGAGATCTTCTTGAACGATGAACAGATCAAGGTCTGGGATTCGACACAGGAAGGAAATTGTGTGCTCCTGTGGGCCGATGTGACCCACACGGCGCAACCGGGGCAAAACGAGATTCGAATCCGGACAAACGAGGCACCGATGCGATTCCGGATTGAGGGGGATTTCATCGTGCGACAATTCGGTGGGGATGAAGTGCTGTTCCCACCGCCGGACCATCTGTACATCGGTTCCTGGACAATCCAGGGATATCCCTATTTCCGGGGCGCTGCGGCTTACCGCCAGTCTGTGACAATTCCTGAGACGATGCGGTACCGTCGCTTCTTCCTGAAATTCGAATCGGTGGGCAACGCGGTGGAGGTTCGGGTCAATGGGAAGTCGGTGCGGGCGATGTCCTCACCGCCCTGGGAGACGGAGGTCACACAAGCCGTGCAATTCGGCAAGAACCGATTTGAGTTTGTTGTCAGCAATTCGCACCCCGGAGGATTCGACGTGTCTCCCGGACCTTCGGGTCTCTTGGGGCCGGTCGTGCTGGAAGCACGGTGATTCGATTGCGGATTGGGAATTGGGGATTGGGGATTAAAGAAGAGAATCTGTTTCTGCCGGATTTAGGTGAGTGCTGCTGCTGTGGTGGCGTCCGCCGGGGATTTATCGTCCACGACGTTCCAGGCTTTTCGATCCCCGTTGTCCGCCCGACCTGTCGAGACCTGTGAGAAATACGATGCGGTTCCCTTTGTCATACCCAGTTCGGCCAATGCCCTTTCCAGGTGTCTTCTCAACATCCCCCTGACATATTCCGTATCTCGTCTTTCTATGGCTCCCGCAATGGCTCGATGTTCCCACACCGTGTTCAGTGAGATCTCCGTCCAGTGGGGATTCATCAGGGCCGAAGCGCAAAAATACTCCGACAGGACACGGTGCATCCCGGCGACCAACGGATTCCGGGTCATTGCCAGAAACGTGCTTTGATATTCCAGCTCAATCTGATCCGACTTCTCATTCTGTCCTGACTGCCGGGTAACCTGCTCGAACCCTTCCGCCAGCTCGGCCAGACGATCCACTTCCTCCCCGGTTGCATTTGCCACCGCAAAATCCACCGCACCCAGCTCCAGCACATACCGCAATTCCGCCAGGGCTTTCAAATCCTCTTCATGCGCAGGGTGAGTGTGCAGTGTTCCCCACCGTGTGACCAATTCCACCAGACTCGGACGGTCAACCACCAGTCCGACCCGTTGCCGACTCTTCAGAATCCCCAGCGCCGCAAGACGGCTGACCGCTTCACGAATAATGGTCCGCGAAACCCCGTATTGCTTCGTGGCCTGTTCCAGGGTCATGAATCGCTCCCCTTCTCCAAGCCCCGAAGCCGCAATCTCGGTACACATCTCGTCGGCGATTCGTTTTGCCAGAGTCTCTTTGCTTGAACGGTCGCGTGTCATTGGTTCTCTCCTGGCCTGAATCATCATACTATTTATATAATAATCCGCAAAATATCGCTTGACAAGCCCTCATACTGCAATTATGATCGTATTTATTCATATTTTTTAGATCGCCATTCTTCACAGTATTTCGCGCTATCATTCTTCTGAAATTCCATCAATTCGACGAAATGAGGAACGCACAATGCAAAGAAACTGGTTCTTATTGACGCTCCTGTTTGCTGTTGCTGAAATGGCCTGCGCAGAGCCGTTCTACCAGGAACAGTTGGTCTTTCCCTTGCAGGATAAGCACGTTCATTCCAGTTGCATCGTGGAATGTCCGAATGGAGACCTGTTGGTCACCTGGTTCCATGGGTCCGGGGAGCGAAGGGAATCGGATGTGTTGATCCAGGGCGCGCGCCTGAAAAAGGGCCGGTCGGAATGGAGTCCGGTTTTTCTGATGGCCGACACACCGGAGTTTCCCGACTGCAATCCGGTCCTGTTCATCGACTCCAATAAAGATTTGTGGCTGTTTTGGATCGCGGTGCTCGCGGAACGGTGGGAAGACTCCGTGTTGAGATACCGGAAAGCCTCCCATTATCAAGGCAAAGGCGCACCAAAATGGTCCTGGCAGGAGGATATCATCCTGAAACCCGGCGAGGAGTTCGTGGAATCGCTCGCCCGTGGCTATGAGAAGATCGCCGCAGACAATCCCGGATTCAACACGGATTTCGGCGGCCTTGTGACATGCCCCATGGAGAGTCTATTGGAAGCCGCACGAAACATGAGCAACCGCCAGAAGGGATGGATGACACGAACTCACGTGCTGGTACTTCCCAGCGGACGCATTCTGTTGCCGCTGTATTCCGATGGATTCTATGTCAGCCTGATGGCGATTTCCGATGACCAGGGCAAAACCTGGCGCGCCAGTTCGCCGGTTGTGGGAGCGTGCCTGAACCAGCCGAGTGTTGTCCGCAAGCAGGATGGGACGCTCGTGGCCTATATGCGATCCGAGGGCGACTACAAGAAACGAGTCATGCGCAGCGATTCCACCGATGACGGCGAGACCTGGTCACCGGCAATCGCCACGGATATGCCGAACCCCAATGCCAGTATCGAGGCTGTCGCCCTCCAGGATGGTCGCTGGATCATGGCCTATAACGATTGCGAGAACGAACGCGAGACTCTCGCGTTGGCAATGTCGGACGACGAGGGTGCAAGCTGGAAATGGATGCGGCATCTCGAACAGATTCCCGGCGGCGCTTTCCATTACCCCTCGATCATTCAAACCCGGGACGGTCGAATTCACGTAACCTACACCTACCGTCCGGGCGCAAGTGCCGGCAAGTCGATCAAACATGTGACCTTGAACGCGGAATGGATCATTAAAGGCGACTGACGATCATTTCGGAACACTCTCACGGGCTTTCCATTGTACCTGCTTAATCGCGACAAGCGGGAGCAAGAGAAATCCGAATATCATGATTTTATAGACGGCCATCGCCGTATAATGCGCGGCATAGAACTGCTCCCTGGAAATCTCGAAAAAGCGTGCGTGCCAACTGAATACAAAATCGCCGAAGAAAATAATCAGATAGACCCACAACAAAAGCAATGCGATATTGAATACAAAACACTGGAAGAGAATCTTCGCCAGCACATCCAGAAAATCATTGGTCTCTGCGGACAGTCTCATGGGAAAGCCTCCTTTTGTGGATCGGAATATCTGAAAATCGGTTTCTGTTCCTTCAGGACTCAGCCCGTGTGAATCAACAGATTCCTGTCAAAAGGGAACCTTGACCGTCCCATCCATGACATAGATATCCCCCTTGCTTCGCAATCCGTTGGACATATCGAACATCGAGTTCCTTCGTTCCTTCCAGAGTGTTTGCCAGACCATATCCGGTCCGATAGATACGATCCAATAGGCTTTGTCGTATGTCTGATAATGCGGACATCCTCGTGTTTCATTGGAACCGTAGTCGGCGTAATCCAGATCATCCGCACCCGCCGTGAAATTCGCGAAAATATCGTAGGGCAGTTGGCTGGCATAGGCGATCGGCGTGGTCATCCAGCGATTCTGGTTGGGATCATCATAGTGAACCGGGATCTTCCCGTTGTCGAGGCGGTACATGTCCACGGCGACCAGCATGGTGCGCATCGTGCTCGTGACCTCGGCCAGCTGAGCGCGAAGCCTTGCATTGAGAAAATTCGGCACCGCAATGGCCGCCAGAATCCCAATGATCGCGACAACGATGAGCAATTCAATCAGGGTGAACGAATTCTTCGGTCTCATTCTGTGGTCTCCTCGAAAATGGCACAGCTGTAGTGTCTCCCGGGATTTCCCGGGGTATCTCGGTGTTCACACCCCAAATGAGCAATTGGAAAAATACTCCCCCTCCGGAAATTCTCTATCGCATGGCCGTGACAATACTCCCTGACTCAAACCACGTCAATCTTCCTGCAAATGCAAGACTCGCGGATTTCCCTTATCTTTCACCCCCTATCGCCGATGATCTTTGGCGTTGTCGGAGGTGGTTCCGCCGGGGCCATAGTAGAACAGGTCGCCGATGCTCACGAGACCATTGCTGGGCGTGTATGGAACCCAATAGAAATCCCGCGTGGCAAATCCGGAGAATGGGGTCCCGTTGAAGAACTTGTCGGGTCCGACGCTTGCCAGGATATAGCGCAACAGCCCGACCTGATAGCAGGCGATGTCGGGATTGCTGACACCGTAATAGCGCTCCGTGGGAAACGTCGCCAGCCAGTACGGGTCCCACCAGTAATCCCGCGTTCCGCCGGGCATCCCACTGGTGTCGTTCCGGGGCAGGAACGGATCCAGGGGAGGCAATGCCGACATGTAAGGAACCGGCGTGGTCAGCTTCTGCAGGGGCTTGAACACCGTCTGGGCGGTTTCGGCAGTATCGGGATAGCGGTTGCCGTTGTCGAGCGCATACTGATCGAGGGCGACACCCAGGTTCCGCATGTCGGCGATCACGCGCGCAACAGCGGCGCGGGTCCGCGCATTCATAAAATTCGGCACGGCAATGGCCGCCAGGATCCCGATGATCGCGACCACGATCAACAATTCGATCAGGGTGAATCCGGTTCGTCGAGACAAGGTATTCCTCCTTGGAGTGAATGTCCATATCTTACCAAACTATACTTCGGTCCAAGCGGTGTGTCCATCAAACCGCCAATGTCCTTTCGGGGCAATGTCATTAAGTCAGGAGACAGGGCAGGGCAAGGCCGACTTGTCGATGAGCCGGGTGTGACAAGATCCCATTCCGATTCCCATTCCGGTCTCCTTTGCAGATTTCCCATCCGATTTGTATGATATTTGCGCAGCAGAAAATGTGGGACGCTGCAACCAGCGGTCTATCGACATGTCAAGAATGTGACACCCCGGAAGATCTCTGTCCCCAATCGAACGAACGGAGATTTCAATATGCGCTCTATGCACCGATCCTCTTGCGCGTTTACGTTGATCGAACTTCTGATCGTGGTCGCAATCATCGGGATCCTGGCGGCCATTGCCGTCCCGAATTTCCTGAATGCACAAACCCGCGCCAAGGCGGCCCGCTCTTTCTCCGATCTGAACATGCTGGCGAAACAGAATGAGATCCGGTACACCGACACCAATCTGTGGATCATCGACGGAAACGATTGCGATAACCTCATCCCCGAGAAAAGTTGTCTTCCGGGGGGATCGAATCCCCAGTTTTTTGGTCTCGGCTGTGCCAACGCCCCGGGACGGATCTGCCTGGGGATCGACGACAAACATTTCAACGGGCATGTCTGGGCACTTCTCACCACACCGACCAATTATATCGGCGGCATTCCAGTCGATCCGTTCGGTGCAGGCATGTTTTACGGATACAACGACATTTTCTGCTCCAATGGCCCGGAGGCGCATCTCTGGATGATCTTCGCCGCCGGACCGGATGGAGATCGTGGAGAATTCGGAACCCCTTACAATCCCTCGAACGGGGTCTCCTCGGATGGCGACATCTGGCGCATGCGCAGTCTGCGGGATGACCAGTACACCGCCGGATACCGGGGAAGAGAAGTCGTGATTTTCTGATTGCGGATTGGGGATTGCGGATTGGGGATTGGGGATTGTGGATTGCGGATTGGGGATTGGGGATTCGTAAGTCGTAAGTCACTCTGTCCACCCCGTCCACCCTTCTGCCAAGAAATTCCCTCTCCCTCCGGGGATGGGTTGCGGTGAGGGAGAATTAGTTTTCCTTTCATCATGCTCAACTCATAATCTCCCCATCTTTAAAATACATGTTTAAGTATATATTAACTTCTCTAACTGACGACTTTCCGATCCAACCCGAAAAATATCTACAGAAATTTAGTTTTTTTATTGACACGCCACAAAATCCGCGATATACTTTGTTTTGGAGCTTATGGGAGATAAGCGGGCCTGGCGGATTGGGGGATTCAATCCACCGACTCATAACACACGGATGTAGCGATTTGCACAAGCGCGTAGGGTGTGCCGGACATGTACAGCAGGCTGAAAAGGCTTGCTGTGCAGGTGGGCGAGTCCATCTTCGGGCCAGCCCACCTTCACCCTACCGCTGAATGTGGGTTCGAAAGGAGATCAGCTTACCGGCTGGAAATCCTTTATTTACTAACCTTTATCTCTATAGGAGGACCTGGAGATGCGACGATTCGTATCTGCGGTAGGGATGGTTTGTCTGTTGGTCGGGTTGGTGGTGGCGCAATCGGTGGAGCGATAGCCTACCATTTACTTGCCGGGACTGTGCCCATCCCGTCATCGCGAGGAGCCGCCCGGAGTCTGCGTAGGGCG
>JAKPYU010000161.1 GCA_029568995.1 Candidatus Omnitrophota bacterium
TCTGTCAAGACCGGACAGCGCGTGAAACAAGGCCAACGGATCGCCAAATCCGGATCGACCGGAAGAACCACCGGCCCCCATCTGCACTTTGAGGTATGGGACAGCCGCAAACACATCAATCCTCTTTATGTCTTGCCCCCAACTCCGGTAGCCGAGACCTTCAGCCAGAAATAGGATTCGCACCCTATTCGCGCAGTGCGCTGCAATCGTGTTGGTTTTGTGTATTGTCTTTCCGAGCCAGAATACAATTTCCCGTTTGTCACCGAGATTTCTCCCTTCGGTCGAAATGACAAGAAAGACCTCATTCCAAGCGAAATTCTGTCATTCCGAACGAATGTGAGGAATCTCGGCAAGTCAACGCCCTATCGTTGAAAGGAAAGGAAATCCACCATGTCTCCACTGTCGCTTGTCATCGCCGTTATCCTCACTCAGACGCCGAATGTCTTTGACTTGACCCACGCGCCCGGTGTCGAGGCGAGCATTGTCATATACGGCCAGGGGTATTTTCCCGTGATGGACAAGACTCCCGATGGAGAACTGGCTGTGGTTCTCCGGGGTGGCGGCGGTCACCTGGGAATCGGTGGTCGGTTGGACCTGCTGTTCTCGAAAGACGGATTGCTCTGGTATGGGATGCGAACGGCGGTGGATACCTCGGCGGACGACCGGAACCCGGCGTTCGGGATCACTCCTTCCGGGCGGATTCTTCTCGGAATTCATCACCAGGATGGGTACAACGGGCATGGAACGTACCAGAGCAGTTACGGGCTGGCACGAGATATCCAACTGTATTCCGACGACCAGGGTGTGAACTGGTCAGACCTGAAACCACTGAAGTATGAAGGGCTGGAGGCAACCTCCCCGTACGGCAGAATCATCCGCCTGAAAGACGGAACCTACATGCAGAATGTCTACGGCCCTTATGCGCCGAAGGTCCCCAACATGCCTGAACAGGAAAAGGGTGTGGACTATGCATACATCATCCGATCCACGGACGAAGGGCAAACATGGGGTGACCCTTCCTGGATCGCCGCAAATCACAATGAGACTAGCTTGCTGCAACTGGAGAATGGGGATCTCCTGGCCGCGGCTCGCTGCGACCGACCGAAGTCAAATACAGATCTCTATCGCAGTTCGGATCTGGGCCGAACCTGGAACCTTGTGATCGCGGCTACAAAAGAAGACGGGGAGCATCCGGCGGACCTGATCGACCTGGGCAACAACAATATCCTGATGATCTATGGGAACCGCCGAGATGAGAAGAAAGACATTCGGGGGATTCTCTCGCGGGACGGTGGCAAGAATTGGGACACCGACACTGTTCTGAGCCTGACCGAACCCGTCACAGGTGATTTCGGATACCCCAGCTGTGTGGTCTTGGGTGAGAACCTGGTTATTGTCCACTACTGGGCGGGCAATCCACCAACCCACTATGACGGAACCCACGCTCAATGCCGCGCCACGCGGATACCGATTAAGGTTATTCTGGGGGGGAAGTAGGCAGATCCGAAGAAATCGTAATCCTCTACCGGATTCTGGCGTTGCAGGGTAGGGGGGAATCCGGTAGAAATTTGAACTGTGCTCTCACTTCGCCTTCATGCCCGGATACAACACATCGGGCAGCCTGAGCGCCCTCGCCTGTTGCTCAGGCCAGAGAACGGCCATGGTGTGAGACAACGCCACAATGGTCCGATAGAACACAATCCCGTCCCGTGTGATGTAAACAATCTGATATGTTCCATCCATGCGCAGACCTATTGAGAACAAATACTCTCCTGAAGGGAACTCAACAGGGTGCGTTTCGTCCAGGAAACGGACAGGAGGATCAAGCAAACGGCAGAACACTCGATAGGGTTCATTTACCGTGGTCCCATCCGCATGGACGCACCGCCCAACGATACAAAAACCATTCTCCTTATCCATCTGAGCCAGAGACAGGACAACGGGTAGCTGTTTGGGCGTGTTCTGGTCAATCCGAAGGAATGTCTCTGCAGAAAATCCTGAGCTCCGTACACATAGCTGATAGTTTCCCGGTTCCTTGACAATGAGAGAGTCCAGGGGGGCGTCGGGCTTTTTGGGAACATACTTATCGATTGCGGGACGGTTCAAGTCACCTTCCTTTATGAGGCATATTCGAAAAAAGGTTCCATCGGGAAGGGATTGCTCCGGATTGCTGTCGTCTAATTGAATCGACAATTCCACCGGCTCAAACGTGAGATGAATCACGACATCATTTGTTCCGACCGGGACACCAAACAACTCCTTCTCCAGGTACGGAGGACTGGTCATCTGCGCTTGAATGCAATAGCACCGATCCTGTTCCAGCTGTTCCAGCACAAACTGGCCACTCTCGTCTGAGTATGCGGATTGGGAATTCCCCGGCGGCCTTCCCATATCGATCTCCATGGGCCTGCCCTGAACCAGCACGTGACTCATTGGCATTTCGTTGCGATCCAAAACAACACCGCTGATTTGAACCGCCTTCAGCTCGTCTTCTCTGAGCAGCACGAAGTCCTCAACGGCCCTCGTAGTGCCTTCCGGGTAATTGAGCCATCGCCACTCGGGAACATCGTACCCTGGAGCAGTGGCTTTGAGTGCCGACAGGCCCAAAGAAAGAGAGACATGCGAGACTCGATAGCGCCCATCTTCATCAACGGGTGTCTTG
>JAKPYU010000164.1 GCA_029568995.1 Candidatus Omnitrophota bacterium
ATGGACAGGAACGGACTGCGAATCGTTGTCATTTCACTCAATCGACTTTGAAAATCAGGCATTTGCGGAAATCCTGTGGCGTGATCCCCGCAAGTATTATATTCAGTATATCTTCAGTCGAGTCAGGTTCCTACGGAACTCATTCGCCTTTGCCCCAGCCATCAATGACAATAGACATACACATAAAATTTGATAATATGTGTATAGGATGCATGTTGAGGTGGATCATGGAAAAGCGCACAAACGTTGTTCTCAATGAAACCCTGGTAGAAGCAGGGCTTGAGGCGACCGGCCTGAAAACACGCAGAGATCTGATCGATTTTGCCCTGCGGGATCTTCTGCGTCGAGAAGGACAAAAAAAGATATTGGAGTTGAAAGGCACGGTGAACTGGGAAGGCGATTTGTCGGAGATGCGCAAAGGGCGGACATTTGCATGATCCTGGTCGATACATCCGTGTGGATAGACTATTTTGCGGGCCGTGATACGCCATACGCGAGAGAGATCGAACGGCTAGTGAACGACAGAGAGGATGTCTGCATTTGTGGAATTGTCCTTACGGAAATCCTTCGGGGAATACGAAAGGAGAAGGAATATCAGAGAACCAGGTCGGTGCTCTTGGATCTGATTTTTCTTCCAATGACGCAGGAGACTTTCTACATGGCCGCGGACATATACCGAACTTGCCGTTCGCGGGGGATCACCATCCGGAATGCCACGGATTGCATGATCGCAGCTGCCTGCCTTCAGCATGGTGCGCGTCTGCTTCATAACGACAGAGATTTTGACTCGATTGGTTCCCTATTCGGACTGCGAATCGCTCCAATTTCCACGTAATCCCGATCTCAAATGGGGAAGTTGTGGAGTTCCCGCACCGCTATTGTCGGCTTCCGGGAGACAGGAGAGATCGAAGCAACCCGATTGCGCCGACAGCCAACGGCAGCAGGATCGCGAGGAACAGGAAGAGCCAGATTCCCACAAAGAGAGTCAGGACGGTCCCCAGAAGCACCACGAATCCAATAGCGGCCTGGAGCAGGCTGCCGAGTCCGCCCGATCTGCTTCGAGGAGTCCATTCGAACCGGCGCACGGTGATGCGTGGATGCGGACCGTTCTGTGCGTCGGGATTCACGTCACGCAGATGCGCGGGAACCTCGCTCTCATCCACAATGATCGTCTCCGGGTGCGGTTCCATCGGATCGACTCCCTTTCTTGAGAAGGTGGCTTCTCTTCTGTTACGGATTCCGTACAGTACCAGTAACCGGGTCCCTGCATGAGGCGATTCCCGAATCCGGGATTTTCCCCGATCCAGCGATCAATGCAAGATGGTTTTCTTGTTTTTGGGGTATGGCGGATTGACTTTGCTGCAAAGGTCTGGTAGTATTGGCATAGAAATTGATAATTGCCGTAACTCTTTGTTTTTAATGGAATTACGGACGGTCAATTTTCCGACCTATC
>JAKPYU010000175.1 GCA_029568995.1 Candidatus Omnitrophota bacterium
CCCTTTCTCTCTGCCGGGTTCCAGTAGGGGAAATACCCTGGAAGCGGCAGATCGACCTGGTCAGGCATCGCGCGCGTTTCCTGCAGACAGAGAACATCGGGCTGCGCGGTCTTTACAAAATCAAGAAATCCTTTACCAAGGACCGCGCGAATTCCGTTGACGTTCCAGGAGATGAGTTTCATGGTGAATCTATTCCGTCAATTCCTGTGCATACTCATATCCGAAGACCAGAGAAACAATTCCCTCACCCTAACCCTCTCCCGGAGGGAGAGGGAACTTCTATTCCCAATAACCAGGGCGGACAGCCGTCCGCCCCTACAGTCCTATTCCTTAATCTGTGCATTTCCGTGATTCAATACGATGGATGCCGGTTTGCCTTTGACTCCGGCCTGGGTGACTGCGCGCACTCGAAGCGTGTTCCGACCGGGTTGTAATAGCCAGGCCCAGTATTCGCCGGTTTCTCGCCATTCGGTATCGTCGGGATTAACCTCAAAATGACTGAAATTCGGAGTGTAGGTTTCGAACCGCAGAAACAGGCGGTCGTTGCCATACCCGGCAGTCGCGTCCACATGAACCCGGTTCAGGGCCGGCCACAGGTCCTGCGGGCGGTCGGTATGCCATGAATACTGCTTTTTTGGCGGAGTTTGCTCGTCATACCAGTTGATATAACCGTCCCAGGGCCACCAGGTTTTCCCATGACTCAGCGGGCGCGGATACGGTTTTTCAAACCAGTTATTGCGCGGAACCATGCGGATAAACGCCCCCAGCGTAACCCCGTTCCAGGGAAAGATATGATGTGTCAGAGATCCCTGGGCGACATCGAACTCATCGTCCATACTCGCAACGTTCAGCGGGTCGTTCATCCAGTCGATGGGACGTCCGGGGGAATACTTCTTGAGATAGCGTTGGTGCAATTCCAGCAGATTGAGCGGCTCGGCGGTTTCCTTGTCGTAGATGTAGTGGTTCACGGAACTGGCATCCATATAAACCCACTTTGCCAGATCGTCATTCCATACTTCGCAGACCTCATGCGACACAATATTCACATGACGCGCCTGCCAACCATAAGCCGTGTAGAATCCGATCAGGACATTGTTCAACTGGATACACATCCCGCCGTTACCGGCCTTGTCGATCCGATCAAGGATGCTCAGTGCATTCCAATCCGGATACTCGGGAATCGGGTTGACATTGTTGAATCGCTTTGTTGCATGGTCGAGTAATCGGACCTGTTTGGCGAACTGTGTACGGGCATCCCCGATTACCTCGTCCAGGTTCTCGCGCTGTCGAAGTTCCGCAAATTCCGGGCGATCCGATTTTTCCCACTCCCATTTCACCGATGGATACAGAATCGGAGGATTGTCTGTTTCAACCATACGGATATTGCCGGGCATGGGAACCCGCTCGGCCAACACGGTCTGCACCTTGACGGATTTCACAATCGGGCTGTTGAGGGGATTGGCGGTGGAGAGTTCCATTTTGAGCTGGAC
>JAKPYU010000224.1 GCA_029568995.1 Candidatus Omnitrophota bacterium
CACCACGATTGCGGTCACCACGTACAAAGGCTTGGACGAGTTCACGGAAGGATCCGGAACCGAAGGCGATCCTTACATGATCGAGAACTGGTATCAACTGGACGCCGTCCGCAATGATCTCACGGCGCACTACAAACTCAAGAACACGTTAGATAAAGATACGGCGGGCTATACCGAGCTGGCCAGTTCGGTTGCCGATGGCGGAAAAGGGTGGAATCCGATAGGTGTCGATATTAATACCTCCTTCCTCGGGGTGTTCGATGGCGACGGCAAACTCATTAAGGATGCCCGCATCAATCGCCCTACCACCGCGAACGTCGGTATATTCGGACATGTCGGCAACAGCTCGGCCACGACCGTTGTGAAAAACGTTGGGATGCAGAATACTGAAGTCAGAGGCGCGCGCGGGTCAGGCACCCTTATCGGCCGGGTGACGGGACAAGTCAACACTATCGTCGAAAACTGCTTCTCCAGCGGCGGGTTCGTTTACGGGGACGCGGCGACGGGCGGGCTTGTCGGTTCGTTCAACAGTTATCGCGAGAATCCGGGCCAGGCGGAAAACTTCCGTCCGATCATGCGCCGGTGTTACGCCGATATCGATGTGTACTTCTCTGGAAACGGGACCAACAATATCAAATTCGGCGGTCTGGTCGGATGCGCGCAGAAAGGATTTGTGGCGAATTCCTACGCCCGGGGAAGTGTGACGGCATCGACCGGGTGCGAGCGCGTTGGGGGCATCGCGGGCTGTATCTACCTGCAAGGGCGGTTGGTTAACACCTACTCGACCGGCGTGGTGACCGGCGGCGGGGCCATCAACGTCGGGGGTCATGTTGGATTCAACGCCCCCGGAAACGAATCGGGCACTTCCTCCGGCAGCTATTGGGACACCCAGTCTTCCGGACAGCCCTCTTCCGCCGTCGGAACTGGCAAAACAACGACCCAGATGAAACTGCAAGCCACCTTTGTCGGTTGGGACTTCGTAACGATATGGGATATCGACGGCATCACGAACGACGGGTATCCGTTCCTCCGAGACATCGGAGTCGGGATCACCTTAGCCTCCCGAATGGAAGTGCAGACCCAGCCGGGCGACAACCTGGGGACGAAACCGGTGGTCCACTTAATGAATTCGGCCGGATACCTGGTCGCCGGGGATAGCACGACCGTTGTGACGGTCGAGATTAGGAAGGTCACAGAACCCGGCATTTTAGGCGATCCCATCGCCGGCATCCTGACGGGAACCACCTCGGTTACCGCTTCAAGCGGCGTCGCGAGCTTCGCTGATCTGGGCATCTCCGGCGCGGAGAGCGGCGAATATGTGCTGAGGTTCAGCGCCCCCGGTTTGGATACGGTGAATTCCGAGGTTTTTAATGTCGATTGATCATATTGAACGCTCATGACATCGGCGGATGACTAAAGCGAGAAGGCAATCGAGGACAGAAATCCTTAGGCATATCGCAGATACTCTTATCTGAGCGTTTAACGAAATGATCGGAAATCCGGTTCGGGTTTCCGATCATTTTTCTATGCATGAATCTTATCAACCAAACCTCGATCCCAAAACTGCCTCAATGGGGGGGCGATAGGTTTTCCAGTTTTGAACGAACCTATTAAGGTATCCCTCCCGCATTCCGATAAATAAGTACACCGAGAACCACGGGAGGTCAAGATGGCAAGTTACAGCATTTTTTCGATATTGAACACGGGGGTGTTGGGAACCTACACCTCAAAAATGGCGATGAGCGTCACCGGCCACAACGTTGCGAACGCAAATACGGACGGTTATTCCCGACAAAGGCCGGACATCGTCGCCACCCCGCCGTCGGCAACGGGCGCGTTCGGGGGATCGACCCTGAATATCGGCACGGGTTCGACGGTTTCGAGGGTTGAACGGATTCGGGACGAGTTTTTAGACCGGCAGTTCCGCGAAATATCGAAAAACTACGCCTATTGGGATGAAAAGACCCAAAACCTTCACTATATGGAACAAATCCTGAATGAACCCAGCGAAAACGGTATGCGGAGTTACTTCGACGGGTTATGGAATTCCTTTCTCGAGGTGATGAACCAACCGACCAACTCCGCCGCGGTCAGCTCCGTAACAGCCTCAGCCAACAGTTTCATCACGACGGCGCAGGATCTGTATGGCCAATACGAAGACCTGCGGGCGAACCTCAATCAGAATATCAAAGACTCTGCGAACAACATCAATCTCAAACTGCAACAGATCGCCGATCTGAACGGTTCCATCCGGACGACCTATATCCTGAAAACCGAGCCAAACGACCTCTTGGACAAGAGAGACGTTATCCTTGACGAACTCAGCGGCTTGACCGGGATGACCTACAAAACCGGGCTAAACGGCCATCTGGAAGTTTTCATCGGCAACCAGTCGGTTCTCTACGGCGATATCTGGACACCGATCAAAGCGGTGATTCGTCCGGGAACCCAAAATATGTACGACTACTTCATCCGCTCTCAAAAGATCGATGTATCAGGCGGAACAGTTGGCGCGATGTTCCAGATGCGGGACGTTTCGATCCCGAACTATCTGGATCAGATGGATGAGATGGCGTTGATGATGTCGGACAAGATGAATTTGGTTCATCGGACCGGTTATGACGGTCTTGGCACGGTTACAGGCATCGATTTTTTTAAGGAGTTGGAAGCCGTTCG
>JAKPYU010000257.1 GCA_029568995.1 Candidatus Omnitrophota bacterium
CCAACCCCTGCAGGTGTGGCGGAGAACAGGCTCCTGAGAAACGCCTCGTTCTCCCGCAGTGTCTCCTCCATCCGCTTGCGCTCGGTGATGTCGCTGTTTGTTCCGCTGACCAGAAGCGGCCTGCCGGTCTGGTCAAATTCCATGATCTTTCCTCGCGCCAAAACCCAGATCCAGGAACCGTTCCGGCAGCGAAGTCGGAACTCCGCCTGGTGGGACAAGGCGTCGGGATATTTCAACACGGAATCAATCAAATCGACCACAGCCGAAAGATCGTCGGGATGACAGAGTTCTTTCCAGGTCTCATAGGTCATGGGGAATGGCTCATTCCCATACCCCAGCATTTCATACCAGCGTGAGCTGAATTCGATCTCATTTGTGACGAGGTTCCATTCCCAGATCGCATCGGCGGTCGCGGAGATCGCCATGGACAGTCGGCGTTCACTCTCACGGAGTGCTTTCTGCGCCCGCTTTTGCTCCGTAATATCGAGCACGGTGGCGCATACGCCTGCGTTCAGATCAGCGGGATCCAACGGGCTGAGGCAGAGCAGTACGTCGATGATGGCTCCGTCCTTGCGTCGAAGCTGGGCCTCCGTGACTCCCAACCCTTCCCGCTCCATCCGTCCGTATAGCACCCGACCCACCCGATCAAATTCTTCCTCGTCCGGGTAAAGAATGCGTGTGTTCATCCCCACCATCTCCGGTTCGGAGTACCCCGTGATCTTGCACAACGCGTTGTTGACGGACAGGAATTTTCGGCCTGTCAGCATCGCGACACCTGCAGGGGTTGCGGCAAGCAGGCTTCTGAAAAACGCCTCGCTTTTCCGCAGCGCTTCTTCGGCGCGTTTCCGATCCGTGATGTCGCGGGCAACGGCGTAAATCTGCTTTCCTTGAGGATAGGAACGCCATTCGAGCCAGCGATAGGAGCCGTCTTTGCACCGGTAGCGGTTTTCGAATCTCAGTATCTCTTCCTGCTGTTCGAGTCGAGACACGGCTTGGAGGGTCGCCTCCACATCCTCCGGATGGAGGAGATCCAGGAATGATCTATTCTCGAGCTCGGAAAGCGAATACCCCAGCGTCTTCTCCCATTCGGGATTGAGCCGACGAAAATAGCCGTCTGTGTCCGCGATGCACAATAGATCGAGACTCTTCGTAAAATAGCGGTCCAGTTCTTCGGTTTTCTCCCGCAGCGCTTTTTCCACCCGTTTCCGGCCCGTAATGTCGAGCACCGTGGCACACACTCCCGCTGTCGGATCGTTCGGGTCCAGTCGGGTGATGCGGATCATCACATCAATGAGCGTGCCGTCCTTCCGCCTGTAACGGGCCTCGGTCTCTCCCAGAGATTCCCGATCCAGCTGGGGATAAAGCGCCCTCCCGACTCGGTCGAATTCCTCCTGATTTGGGAAAAGCATCTGCACACTGTTCCCCAGCAACTCCGCTTCGGAGTACCCGGTGATCCGGCACATCGCCACATTCACCGTCATAAACACTCGATCTTTCAGGATGCTGACCCCCGTAGGTGACGCGGCCAGGATGCTTCTGAAGAAATTCTCGCTTTCCCGCAGCGCTTCCTCCGCTCGCTTGCGGTCCGTGATGTCGAGTACTGTGGCACACACTCCCGCTGTCGGATCGCTCGGATTCAATCGGGTAAGCCGGATCAATACATCGATGAGCGTGCCGTCCTTCCGTCGGAAGACGCTCTCCGTCATACCTGTCTCTCCTTGATCCATCCGGGTATATACCACCGATCCCACACGATCAAACGCTTCGTCGCTCGGGTAAAGCATACGGGTACTGCTTCCCAACAACTCCTCTTCGGTGTATCCGACGATTTGGCACATCGCCGCATTCACCGTTGTAAAGACACGATTCTTTAGAATCGAGATTCCCGTAGGCGAGGCCGCCAACACACTTCTGAAAAACACCTCGCTTTCCCGCAACGCTTCCTCCGCCCGCTTCCGGGTGGTGATGTTCCGAAAACTCCACACCCGTCCCACAATGGCATCGCCAAGGCGGTGCGGCTGGGAATAGCGTTGAAACACCCGCCCGTCTTTGAACAGCAATTCGTCCTCGGAATTGGCATCCGGAGTCTCGCCAAGGCTGCGGATTCTGGCAAGAAACGCTTCGGGATCCTGGAGTTGATCGAGAATCGACTGCAGCATTCGCTCGTCATCCCGTGTCGCAAGGACGGATTCCGGGATCTGCCATAACTCCTGGAATTTGCGGTTATGGATGATGGCCTTGCCGTTACGGTCTACCACCAGAATGCCGTCTGCCGTGGATTCCAGCGCCGTGGATAAAAGCGAGTGAGATTCCCGCACCGCCTCTTCCGCCCGCTTGCGATCCGTGATATCGATCGCCAGTTCAAATCGTACGTCTCGCCCATCCGGCCACTTGATAATCCGGTCAATGATCTGGTAATCACGGTTCAAGCGCGGATTGTGATGCTCCCATCGGTACGGCTTGCCTCCATTGTTCAAAATGATGTCATTGGTACAGAACTCACACGGATGATCCAATCCCTGAAACTCTTTGTAGCACAGCCTTCCCGTCGGATCCTGGCCTTCGGAAAGATTCAATGTTTGATTGGTATACAGAATCTCGTAGGTGCGCGGATCGGAAATGTAGATGATTTCAGGGATGCTGTCGAAAATGGACAGTAATTGCCGCCGTTCGAAATCAAGTTTCTCGTCCGTCCGCTTGCGTTCGGTAATATCACGCACAATGGCCCAGTAACCTTCCGGCTGACCGCGTTCATCCCGGACTAGGTACGTGCGGAGTTCCACCGGGAAAATACTGCCGTCTGCCCGGTAATATTCCTTTTCGTAAATGTCCGAATAATCTCGGACCAGGACTTGATCCCTGAGGATCGCCTCCTCCATGGAATGCCACCGTTCCGGTGTCAGGTCTTGATAGGTCAGAGACCGAAGTTTGTTCTCCGTGTAGCCGACCATCTCCAGGTAAACGCGGTTGAATTCCTGAACGTGGCCCTCCGGATCGGTTCTCACAAAGCCGTCCATCATGCTTTCATGCAGACGGCGATACTTTGCCTCGCTCTGTCTCAGAGCGTTCTCGGCCTGTTTTCGCTCCGCGATGTCACGCACGCGGGTCTGGTAAAACCGCCGGCCTTTCACGGAAAATGCATTGACGGTGATTTCCGCGGGAAAGGTCTCTCCGTTGAGGCGGGAACAAGTCCACTCGAAATGGGCAACGCCGTCGCGAGCCAACCGTACCGCGTTCTCGGCAACCGCCTCACTGGACGGTCTCCCGTCGGGCTGGATGGGAGGCGAGAGACAGTCGGGCGGGCAGCCTCGAATGTCCGCAGGACTGTCGAAACCGTACATCTTCACCGCCGCCGTGTTGCAGGTGATGGCGTTCAAGTGCTCGTCCGCCATGACTAGGGCGTCCTGTGAGGACTCAAAAAGCAGGCGGTAGCGCTCTTCGCTGTCGCGCAGGGCTTCCTCCGCACGCTTCCGCTCCGTAATGTCCTGCATGCGAATCTGGAATAGGAGGCTGCCGCCGGAGGTAAAGCCGTTGATTGTAACGTCCGAAGTGAAAACCTCCCCGTTTCGCCGACGGTTCACCCACTCAAAATGCGCAAATCCTTCCCGGCCTACTTGCTCACCGATTTGCTCAACCGCCTCGGCGGAGGATCTCCCGTCGGGCTGGGTGGGAGGCGAAACATCGACCGGGGTGAGACCCCGTATCTCCTCCGCATTGTTGAATCCGAACATCTTTAGCGCTGCCGCATTGCAGGTGATGGCCTCGGTCCGGTCATTGGTGATAATCACGGCATCTTTTGCAGAATCAAAAAGCAGGCGATAATGCTCTTCGCTTTCACGCAGGGCTTCTTCCGTCTTCTTCCGCTCGGCGATTTCCTGTTCCAGCCTTTGCAGGGTGGCCGTCATCTCCGCCTGGGTTGCCTGATTCGTCCAGATCTTCTTCTCTTTCATGTCGCTTCACTTGTCCTGCTGGGATTCAGTCTTGCCACCGATGTCCGGACTCAACTATCGATATGGATTCCCCGGAAGATTGAAACAGATGTTCTTCCGGACTCCTGATCCTCGGCTTCGTGGACCCTAAGCCCGATTGGCTGGTTGCCGTTTGGCAGATATAAAAAGAACCCGATGCCTGCCGCCAAAATCGGGCTGAATTCTGCGCAAAACAGTCCCCGAAGATATTTGAGTCAACAAGCTCACCATGAAGGCATTGCGAAGATGGCCAGGGAGACCGCGGACTGCCGGTATGGCAGGTTCAGCGCAATTCTCACGCGCCCCGTGACCTCCTACTGAAAATCGAGACCCCGACGAATCGACCGGAAACGACCTGCACACCGCCGAATGCCGGGGGAGGAGAATTTGAAATGCTCTTTCAGGCCCGTGAGCCTGACACCCTCTGTCTTACATGAGGACAAACACAGGTTGATATACGTTGGGCCGGTTGAACAAACGGAATCTACCTGAGGTATTCTTTGCATCGGTCCATCTCAGTCACCGTCCCCTGCAGGTTCGATAAAAAGTATATTCAGCGGTTCCGTTAAATCCAAGCCTGTTGCCCGCGATCACTTGCACTTCTCCCAATCCGGTTCGAATTGGCTTGAGCTATGCATCGAGATAAGCCGATCATGTGAAGAATTGGAAGGAATGGCGTACCGACAACCCTGCCGGTGGAGTGAGTGATTACGAAGATCCGTGGAAAACCCTTAAAAATCAAACTGCCGGAGGGGGGACTTGAACCCCCACGTCCCGGAGGACACCAGGTCCTGAACCTGGCGAGTCTACCAGTTCCACCACTCCGGCAATTTGCTGATTTCTTCGAAAATTCACATCGAACGCGAGTATTATAGGTCCAATCATTCAATTCTCCAAGAGCGTCGTATTCCTTTTGCGCACAGTCTGATAACATGGATTCCTTATGTCCTGACAAGGGATGGACTTATGACAATTTCGCCTCAGAGAATCGGCCCCGAATGTCCTGACATCTCATGGGTCGCCGTTCTCAATTCGCGGCAGGGAAAGTACCCCCAACGCGGCGAGGAATGGATTCGTGCCACCTGCGATGCCGTTCGAGATGCGCACGCTTCGGGCAAAGGAATAATCTCATCCCTGGGCCTGAAAACCTGGGAAATCTCCCTTTGGGCTGCCGGGAAAGTGGGTGCACCGGTCACCCTGGTTCTTCCGCACTCCAAGGCAAATCCCGAAACACTCCTTGAGCAGATCGCAGAGGATTACCAGATCCATCCGAAACACCTCACGGCGCTGCTTTTTCCTGCCCCTCATGGACCACACCGCCCCAAAGCCGACTGGCCGGAGCGAGATCGACTGGTAGTCTCTTTTGCAGACGAAATCTGGCCGGTCAGCCTGCGGCCCGGCGGGAATCTGGAGGCGCTGGTTCAATCCGGCGGGAAGCCGGTCATGGAAACGCATCGCGTTGCTTATCATCCGATGGAAGACCATCCCATTCAGCCGATTGAACAAGCCGACCTGGCCCCCTGGACTTTCCCGGAGACCTGGCCGTATCTCACGCATTGGACCCACTCATTCGGTGGTCCCTGGCCTGGTGAGAAACCTGCCGATTATTACGCCAACCTCGCGCAGCCGGGCACAGGAAATCCCTGCTCTTCTCCGGCTACGCTTAGACGAATTCTTGAAGAAAAACTCCTCCGGGGTTCCGCCTCCCGAATGCCGGGTGGCCAAAGAGCCGTGGCGTTCACGGCGCTTCCTCCCGGCCCTGCAATGGAAACCATGCGCTATCGCAAGCGGTTTCAGCGATGGAATTATGAACCGTACGGCATTGCCCTGGATCGGAAAATGCTCCTTGAACTCGGCGCTCGGCCCGTGACATACGAAAGTGAGGGTTGCAAAGATAGGGAGAATCTCTTTGTTCAAGGCCAGCGGTCCGGTAGAGCGGATTGGTCGGTGGAGCAGGAATGGCGTTTCCCGGGCGACTTGGGGCTATCCCAATTCGGTCCCGGACAGGCGGTTGTGATTGTTCGAAATCCACAAGATCGCGGCGATTTTCAGGCGATTTCGCCCTGGCCGGTACAATCACTCACGGATTTAGGGGAATCACGCACAATTTCCTGCAAGGTCAAACCGTGATAGAATTGCTTGTCATCTTCTTCTGTCGGGATCCATCTTTGCCGGACAGGGAACTCATTCCACGTAAAGAAGGAACTGCCAATGCGCCTGGCTCAAAGTCGCAGTCCAATCGGATTCACCTTGATTGAGCTTCTCATTGTTGTCGCAATCATTGGAATCCTTGCGGCCATCGCCGTTCCGAATTTCATGAACGCGCGAAATCGCGCCAAAATCTCCCGCGTCAAGGCCGATGTACGGATGCTGGACGATCAGGCGATGATTCGCAAGACGGATTCTGGTCTCTGGTTGATCGATGGCAACGACTGCAGCGGGGATAGTAAGTGCTGCTTTCCGCAGGGCTGGAGAACCTTCGGCAAAACACCCGGTATGGCAGGTGTTAATTCCACAATTGGCGATAACCACTTCGACGGTCGGATCTGGCAGCTGTTGACCACACCGGTCAACTATATCGGCTCCATCCCGTACGATCCGTTCGGCAAAGGGCTTTTCTACGGATATGAAGACAGGGATTGTGCCAATACCGTGGGCAGCCACTATCTCATTTTCGCCACAGGTCCGGATGGGGACCACGGGGATTGGGGAACCGCCTATAACGGCAGCAACGGTCTCGTATCCAACGGCGATGTCTGGCGATCCCGGTCGTTGAAAGGAGATCGATATTGGGAGATCGGCAGTGGCGATTTCTGGGAATGAATAACACCAGGCACAAATCCCCTTTTTCCGGGAAACGTTTCTTGAGTTTAAGGCGATTTAGGAATAGAGTGAATGATATCTTATCTTGTCTGAGGGTCGAATGATGAGTGGAGAATCGAAAGCGTTTACACTGATTGAACTACTGATTGTCGTCGCGATCATCGGAATCCTTGCCGCCATCGCGGTTCCCAATTTCATGAATGCCCGAATTCGGGCCAAGATCTCCCGGGTCAAAGCGGATTTGCGGATGCTGGACGATCAGGCGTTTGTCCGTAAAATGGACACGAATCTCTGGTTGATTGACGGCAACGATTGCGACAACACCGACCAGTGCTGTTTTCCGAAAGATTGGAGAAGGTTCGGCAAAATGCCTTTGTCGGTGAATGTTGCTTCGATTGTTCCCGATGATCACTTTGACGGACGGATTTGGGCGTTGCTCACCACACCCGTGAACTATATCGGTTCCATTCCTTATGATCCGTTCGCCAAGGATCTTTATTATGGTTACGAAGACAAGCCGTGTGCGAACAACGGCGGCAGTCACTATTTCATTTTCGCAGCAGGCCCGGATGGAGACCACAGTGAGTATTGGGGACCTCCGTACAATGGCAGCAACGGTCTTGTCTCCGACGGAAGTATCTGGCGGTCCCGGGTTCTGAAAGGGGATCGATACAACGAAATCGGCGCCAGCGACTTCTGGGAATAAATAAGGTTGTGCGCGAAAAGTGTTCTCGATGAATCTCCTGTCATATTCCGGAGGAAAGGAACAAGAAGCGCACTTTTGTTTCGTTTCAGGTGTGAATGATGAGAAAAGAATCGAAAGCATTTACATTGATTGAATTACTGATTGTCGTTGCGATTATCGGTATCCTTGCGGCCATTGCCGTCCCCAATTTCCTCAACGCGCAGACCCGCGCAAAAATCGCCCGGACCAAGGCCGACGTTCGCATGTTGGATCAACAGGCAGTCACACGCCAGATGGATCATGGCCTTTGGCCCATCGACGGGAACGATTGTGACAATACCGAAAAATGCTGTTTTCCCACCGGCTGGCTCCCGTTCGGCTTAACGCCGAATGCCGTGGGACAGACCATGGTAGCCATCGATTCCCTTCACTTCGACGGGCGGATCTGGCAGCTGTTGACCACGCCAACCAACTATATCAGCTCCATCCCATACGATCCTTTCGGACGAGGCATTTTCTATGGCTACGAAGATTTCAACTGCTCGAATACGATCGGCAGTCACTACCTGATTTTCGCTGCCGGACCCGATAGCGACTATGGAGACTGGCGTCCGGACCGGAACGCCATCCCGTACAATTCAAGTAACGGTTTGGCATCCAGCGGGGATATCTGGAAGTCCCGAAAGCTGCGCGATGTGGGGGGAACCTACGAAAACGATATCGGCGGCGATTTCTGGGAATGAAAATCTGCCGAACCGGTTGAATTCTGTTATGCTTCCTGTCACGGGAAAGGGATTGCCGCACAGCGTCTACCAACAATCAAGTCAGGAGGTTGTTGATTATGCACCGAGGCTCCCGTTCCCGTTCGGCATTTACGCTGATCGAACTCTTGATTGTTGTGGCCATCATCGGAATTCTGGCGGCGATTGCCGTTCCGAATTTCATGAATGCCCGAATGCGCGCCAAACTCGCGCAGGTCGAATCCAATATGAAAGCCCTCGGAAGTGCCACCATGGCCTATCAGACCGACCATGGCGTGTTTCCGCTGCATGACCATACGTACAACTGCCGGGGGCTTACGACGCCGGTCGCCTATATCGCCCGCGTCCCGTTCGACATTTTTCAGCAGGAGGGATACGATCCCAAGGACCCCATGAATGCAAGGCGCACTCGGCTGTCGTCCAATGCATCCACGATCCACCCCGAACCGTTTTATGTAACCCTTTCCGGCGATGCCGCGTATGGGCAACTGTCCGTGGATAAGACCTATTCCCCTTGGCCCGGTCTGTGCGCCCGATTCGCGCAGGACCCGGTGCAGTATGACAAGGCGCGGGGCACCTACCCGCACGGACGATATTTTGTCAGCCTGGGACCGGATTACACGCACGACTACAATCCGCCCGGTGTCTACAATCCATCAAACGGCCTCATCAGCTACGGGGATATCATCAAGGTCGCACCGTAGGTAGGGTGGGCTCAACCGCGCAGCGGCAGCCCACCAATCCCTACCGCTTTTTCCCGCAAATCCACAGGCTCCAGCCCCAACGCCGTGCCCAGGACTTCTTGACAATAGTCGGAATGTAATCACGCGAGCCTGGCATCAAGAACTGAAAACAGCCTTCCAGGTCCGTTCCCAGTACCTTGATTCGCAATTTCTGGCAGAGAGGAGAGAAAAGATCCCGCATCTCTCTCCGCGTGACCGGCCAGGTGTGGGGATTACCCTCCTCCCGTGCACCGTCCGAGTAACGGCTGGCCAGTTCCAGCGGCCCCAGAAACCGCGATTCCCCATGCAGGAATCCTTCAATGAATTGGATGGTATACCAGTACAGGATGGACCGACGATTATACAACATCACACCGAATTCCCCACCCGGTTTGAGTACCCGGAAAAACTCCCGGATGGAATGAGAAAGATCCGGCGAATGGTGCAATACTCCCCAGGAATACCCATAGTCGAATTCTCCATCCTGGAACGGAAGGCGATGACTATCCGCCTCCAGGATTCGCCCCGGCAATCCGAGCAGCTCAAATCGCCGCCGGGTCTGAGCGACCGAAACCGCGTTGAGATCAACTGCCGTGACCTGTGCGCCGTGACGTGCCCAATTCATCGCCATCGTTCCCAGTCCGCATCCGATCTCCAGTACACCTTTTCCGTGATACCGTTCATAAGGGAAAATCTTCGCGAAATATCCTTCCGTCGTATGCAGCGGACGGTTCCAGGAATAAAACCGTTCATCGACACGATCGAAGAACTCTGGTGTACCCAATTCCATAGTGGTTTCCGACCCGTCCTGCTCCTGGTAGGTAGTCCGGCCATGAACCGAGCCGTACGTCATCGGGGACTTTGCCCACCAGTTGCGAATGTCGGATTTGTCAGACGATGAGTTCATCGGTTAACGTCTCCTTCGCAGCAAGTCTGTCAGAACCAGAACGGGGCTGACACAAAGAAATACCGCCAGGAATCCCAATTCACAGATAAACGTCTTCTCCAATAGCCGCCGCAGTCGAAATCCGTACCACGTCATTCGGTTCAAGACAAACCACCGCCGCCGGCCATTCAGAACCACAACCTTCGTGAGCTCGCTCTTCAGATGGAGGATTTTACGTTCGAGAGGAGTCCAGCCGGTTCCGTTCGCATCGGGCCACAGAAGAACAATCTCCTCCACGGTGTCCCAAGGGATCTCAGGTAGATGTCTTGGATTCTCAATCACGAATAACTGATCCGGCGGGCACTCCCCATAAGTCCCTCGCACAAGGTCTATCATATACTCCTGGCTGCGGGGATTCCTCCGCAATTCCAACAGGTTCTCGATAGCGGCCAACTTACGGAAGAAAAAGGAATGATTTCGTTTCTCTCCCAATGCCTTCAGGCGCGGGAACGCCTTTCCGCTATGAAATAGGAACGCCGTCTCAGCCATTGAAATCCAGCATCTCCTGGAAACTCTGCCAGATATGAATCCGCTCTGAAGCATAACACATCGCATCGAAGAATTCACTTCGTCCCGCCACATGCGATGGGTCGGCATAGAAATTCAGCAATGCCGGGAATTTGCCGGCGGCGTAATAGTCTACTACCTTCATCATCTGGTCCCGGTAGTCCTGTGGTGTCGAGTGCTCTTTCCTGCCTGAGAAGAAGGCCCAGGAGTCGAGGACATTCAATGGCGCATCGAAACACCCCGATACAGGAATCTCGATGATCATCGAACGTGTCTGGTTCAGCGGGCCATGAAGAAAGCCGTACGATGGAGTTGTCGAGGAGGAATATCGGTATCCCAGGTCGCGCAAGGTCGCATGAAGGAATCGCAGTTGGTCTCTTCTCTGAAAAGTACCAAAATGCGGGCATCGAAACCCGCCGGGAGTCCTGCCCAATATCCCCACCAGCGTCTCATGTCCGCGACGGATATCTTCTGCGACCTGTTCCGGACTCATTTCATGATAGAAGGTGCAGCTTTCAAATCGGGCGTTCCCCTCATCCCAGTACGCATGGGGCAGATACCCGTGGTTGATGAACTCACACCCCTTCGATGCGACTTCTCGATAAATGGCCGCATTTCGCTCAAGATTCGTTCCTGGAACCGCGAACACGGGACAGATATCGATCCGTATTAACTGTTCGGTCACCTGGGGAGCGGTTTCGGCATCGCGGTCGGTATCGCAATCGAAGGAAAGAATCAGCGATGGTTGAATAAGTCCCTGTTTTCGCGCCAGGCGGACATAATTCCGAAATAGCCATTTTGGGCATCTCCGCGCGAGAATTTGCAGCGCCGTCTGACGGGGAGATGCAATGGCATTCTTTAGAATCTGCACGTTCATGACACAGACGCCGCAATAATCTCTTTGAGATGTTGCACGATGCGCTCGGATGCTTCTCCATCCCATAGATCCGGGGGCGTTCCCTGTTTCCACTTCCCATCAAGAATTCTGGAAAGACATTCCAGCAGGGCGTCGGGACGAATCAACTCATTCGTACCCTGCTGAATGGTAATCGGTCGTTCCGTATTCTCCCGTAGCGTCAGGCAGGGGATATTGAGAACTGTTGTCTCCTCCTGAATCCCGCCGGAATCCGTTACCACAAAGGCGGAATTTGCTACCAGGCTCAGGAAATCCACATACCCCTGCGGCTCCGCTCGATGGATATTCGAACATCTTTCCAGATCGTCCCAAAGCCCGAATTCCTCCAATCGATTCCTTGTTCTGGGATGAATCAAGAAGACAATGGGTAGTCGTTCCGAGCAGGTCCGTACCGCGTGAACAATGCTCTCCAACGGTTCTTTCCGATCCACGTTGGAGGGGCGATGGAGCGTCAGGACCCCATAGCCTTTCGGCGCCAAACCAAATTCCAGGTACTTCCTCCTACACTGAATAACAGGTTCATTCATCCGCAACGTGTCGATCATGATATTCCCGACCCGTCGAATGCGGCTATCGGGGATGCCCTCATGCCTCAAGTTGTCGTCGGCATCCGGGGAAGGAGTCCACAGAATATCCGCGATGGTATCGGTAATCACACGATTGATCTCTTCGGGCATTGTGCGGTCACGACTGCGCAATCCGGCTTCCAGATGGGCCACGGGCAGATTTAATTTCTTCGCGGTAATCGCACACGCCATGGTGGAATTGACGTCGCCCACGACAACCGTCAGCTGGGGAGGTCGGCTCAGGCAAATCTCCTCATAAGCCGTCATTACTTTTGCGGTCTGCTGTGCATGGCTGCCGGAGCCGACTCCCAGGTACAAATCCGGCTTCGGTAGTTGAAACTCCCGGAAGAACGTCTCGGACATATTCAGATCGTAATGTTGACCGGTATGGACGATCTGCGGGCAGAAATGCTCAGGCTCCGCGCTCAGCGCCTTGTATAACGGCGCGATTTTCATAAAATTCGGGCGCGCACCTGCGACAAGATGAACCAGGACAGGAGGAGACAGAATCATACGGGTTTCATCAACTTCCGATAGATTTCGACAACACGCGCTTCCATCTTCCTTGGGGACCAGTGTTCTTGCGCATATTCGTAGGCACTGCGGCCCAGGTGTTCACGATATACGTCATTGTCAATTAAGCGTTTCAACGCGGCGCTGTATTCTTCCACCGTATTGTTCACTTTCAGCACAAAATCCCCTTCGAGTTCCGGCACCGGCTCGCCCAATCGACGGTTGATAACGACCGGCAGTCCGGTCAGTAACGGTTCGAGAACCGATTTGCTGATCTCCCAGTATTCCGTGTGAACAGCGAAAATGTCGAATTGCGGCAGGAGACTGCACAACTCGCTGTTGGGAACCGCCGGGCGGAAATCGACACGATCCTGAAGTTGGAGTTCCTGTACCAGGTTCCGAAGGGAATCATGATAGGAACCATCCCCAACCAGCGTCAAATGCGTATCGGGCAACCCCTGAACGGCACGGAGGATATTATCGGGATTCTTTTCCCGGATCTGCCGTCCGACTGAAACAATCCGAACCGGATGATGAAGGTGGTAGTCGTTTTTCTTTTGCAGGTGGTTCTCGTTCAATATGTTATAGACTACTTCAAACCGTTCCGCGCCCATTCTTTCGAGGTACGAAATAATCGGCTGGTAGACCGGCATCACCAGGTCTGCGTTCCGAAGAGTCACCTTCCCCACGGACTCCATGGCACGGAGGTAGAATCTCTGCTGACGGGTCGTCGCTCGTCCCTGGATATCCTCATCCGGATTGATGTGCATCGAGACCACGTACGGAATACCAAGTGCCTTCTTGATTCGGTTCGCGAGGTAGCCGTTCAGCTTATTGCCGTGGCATCGAATCAATGCGGGGCGGATTTCTCTGGCCAACTTGACAGCCGGTTCGGCCCAGCCCTTGAGCAGCAGCGGTCTCCATCCCAGGCTGCGGTAGAAAAGGTGTGGATCTGTCGGGTAGTTCTGGATTGTCAGATTTGCGTCGCCTGCTGTGTGCTGCAAATCCGCGGGATTAACCTGGTCGTCGTTTACCATCAGGATATGCACATTCTGAAACAGATTCCCCGGGTTGTAGTACCGTGGCGTCATCTCGCCTTTGGAGACCAGTTCACTCAAGCGATCCGGGATGATTACCAACAGGGTTTGCGGATTCATCAGCCCTCACCCCAACCCTCTCCCGGTGGGAGAGGGGGTGTCTGTGCCCTCAATGGTCCATCTTGCGAATTGTTCGTTAATCGAGCGGGTAATGGATTCCGCGAGGTGCAGCGCGCGTAATCCATCTCGTCCGTTCACAACGGGCGGATGCTCGCCGCGCACGGCTTCCAGGAACGACGACAATTCTGTTTCAAGCGGCTCGCGCGGCTCGATAGAAATCTGTTCGTATTCGATTCGTGGTTTTCCGTCTCCGTCCTCTGCCTTGCGATAGACCTCCAGGCTGGGGGCCAGGTAATCCAGCGAGATGTAAGCACTGGGCTGAAAGATGCGGATCTTCCTTTGCCGCCCGGCGGTAATCCGACTGGCCGTGACATTCGCGATACACCCGGATGCGAACCGGAGCCGGGCGTTGGCGATGTCCTCTTTGGGAGTCAGCACCGGCACGCCGATGGCATCCACAGTGGCCACCTCCGATTTCACCAGGGCCAGGATCAGGTCCAGATCGTGAATCATCAGGTCCATCACCACGCCGATGTCTTTCACACGCGGTGCCGGGGGGCCGAGACGATGCGCCTCGATGAACAGCGGATTCGCCAATACCTCGTTCAGCGCCATCACCGCCGGATTGAAACGCTCGATGTGGCCCACTTGGAGGACAACGTCTTTCTCCTCGGCCAGGCGGCAGAGCTCCTTGCCTTCTTCCGTCGAGAGGGTCAGCGGCTTCTCAACCAGGCAATGGACGCCCCGTTCCAGCAATCGCGAAGCGACAGAGAAATGCTGCTCTGTCGGAACCACAACGCTGGCAGCATCCACACAATCCAACTCATCAATAGAGGCACAGGCACGGGTCTGGTATTTCGAGGCGATCTCTTCCGCACGTGCTCGGTCCACATCCACAATTCCCACCAGCTGCGCATCGGCATTTTCGGCGTACACCCGCGCATGGTGCTGACCCAGCGATCCGACACCAATCACCGCGACTTTTGTAGGATTTTGATTCATTCAAAGGTCCTTGGAACGGAATCAATCGGGCATGATTGTACCTGAAGGGTATCATTCGACAAACCCCGGCGCGAGGAACCGTACGGACTCCGTCAGGGCCGATGATTGGGATCAAGAAAGCATGATCTCACGGCACCGCGATGACCCGTCATCGCGAGGAGCGGCCCGGAGTCTGCGAAGGGCGGCGACGTGGCGATCTCAGGCTTACGATGAGCGATCTTTCTTGCGAGAAACCGGGTCTCTTGGAATGTGAACGCGGAATGTCTATAACGGTGTGCCGAGACGAAAGCGCCGAAAGTCCCAAGGAGGAGAGATGACAACGCACATTCAAATCGCCTGCGTGGGCAGCGGATACTGGGGCAAAAACCTGGTCCGCAACTTTTACAACCTGGGAGTCCTCTCTCGTATCTGCGAATTGGCCCCGGAGAAGCGTCGTGAAATGGAGACGGCCTATCCCGACTGCAAAGTCACCGATTCCCTGGATTCGATCCTTGAGGACGGTCAAATCGCGGGCGTTGCGATTGCCACACCGGCGGAAACCCACGGCGATCTGGTCCGCCGGTCGCTTCTCGCGGGCAAAGATGTGTTTGTGGAGAAGCCTCTGTGCCTCTCCGTGGCGGAGGGGAAAGAACTGGTCAAACTGGCGGAAGAGCGGCAACGTATCCTCATGGTGGGGCATCTTCTGTGGTATCACCCGGCGATTCTGAAACTGAAAGAGTTGGTGGACAGCGGGGAACTGGGCCGGATTCAATATATCTATTCGAACCGCCTCAATCTCGGCAAAATTCGAACCGAGGAAAACATCCTCTGGTCGTTTGCGCCGCATGATATCTCGGTCATTCTGGGGCTGTTGGGTGAAATGCCCGACACCGTGGAGGCCAGCGGGGGAAATTACCTGGACCAGCGCATTGCGGATGTCACACTCAGCTGGCTCTCGTTTCCCAGCGGCACAAAGGCGCATGTTTTTGTCTCCTGGCTTCATCCGTTCAAGGAGCAGAAACTCGTCGTTGTGGGCGAGCGTAAAATGGCGGTCTTTGACGATGTGGAGGAAGAGAAGAAACTGGTTGTCTATCCCCATTCCATCGAGTGGAAAAACCGCCTGCCCGTCGCAAAGAAGGCCCCGTCCGAGGCCATTCCGTTTGACCGGGTGGAACCGCTTCGCGCGGAATGCGAGCATTTCGTGGAGTGTATTCGCACGCGGTCCACACCGCGCACCGATGGCGAAGAGGCCCTGCGCACTTTGACAGTCCTGGATGCGTGCCAGCGCTGCCTTGGACAGACCCCGCCCGCTTCGGTTCCCGTGTCCAAGCCGCCTTATTTCGTGCATGAATCGTCTTATGTGGATGACAATGTGGAAATCGGCGAAGGGACGATGATCTGGCATTTCTCCCATGTTCTGAAGAACTGCAAAATGGGGAAGAACTGCCGGATCGGTCAGAATGTGGTCATCGGGCCGGATGTCACCATCGGCGAAAATGTGAAGATCCAGAATAATGTCTCGGTCTATAAGGGAGTAACCCTGGAGGATCATGTCTTCTGCGGCCCCTCCATGGTATTCACCAACGTATACAATCCGCGAAGCGAGATCATCCGCATGGATGAACTGCGCAATACCCTGGTCAGGCGCGGCGCAAGCCTGGGCGCCAATTGCACGGTATTGTGCGGAATCACCATCGGGCAATATGCTTTCATCGGTGCGGGATCTGTCGTGATCCGAGAGGTCCCCGACTATGCCCTGGTGGTCGGAAATCCGGGTAAAATCATCGGCTGGATGTGTGTCTGCGGGAACCGGATTCATTTCGAGAAAGAGAACGGACCGGGAAGGTGTACGGTTTGCGAACGCGCCTACCGGAAAGACGGCGAACAAGTGAGGCTGCAAGCATGAACGTTCCCCTGTTGGATCTGAAAAGTCAATACGCACAGATTCGGGATGAGGTCCGCGAGGTGATCGACCGGATCTGTGAGAGCCAGCATTTCATCCTGGGGCCCGAAGTCGCCGCCCTGGAGGATGAAATAGCCACCTTCTCCGGGACCCGGTTCGGCGTGGGGGTGTCATCCGGCACGGATGCGCTTCTGATTGCGCTGATGGCCGCCGAGGTGGGACCGGGCGATGAGGTCATCACCACGCCATACACCTTTTTTGCCACGGCGGGCGCGATTGCCCGGCTGGGCGCACGGCCTGTGTTTGTGGATATCGACCCGGTTACGTTCAACATGGACCCTGAACTTGCGGTG
>JAKPYU010000265.1 GCA_029568995.1 Candidatus Omnitrophota bacterium
ATGGGGGATGTGGCGTCCAACTCTGCCACCTTCTTCAATCCCAGTGTTTCGGGATCGACTTCCGGAGCCTCCACTCCGGCAGTATGAGTTCCACCGCCCTGTTGCTGAAATACGTAGACCACGCCTCTCAATTGAAGATACTCGATCAGGCGGGGACCATCCTGTTCCCACGGCAGCCAAACCGTTCTGCGCTTGCCGAAGGCATCATCCAGAAGGCTTGTCGAGGCAATCGTCTCATCGGATGAGGTATTCTCCTGCAGCCAGTCATGGACACGCATTCGGTGCAGGTCGTGCGGCCTCCGCTCGCCGTGATTTGCCCGGTCGAGCCGATATGTTTCAAAGCCGGTGTAGGCCAAACAACCGATGATCCACGAAACCAATACGCAGAGCAGGACACGATCCGCCGAGAGAAACGGCAGACGCGGCAGGTGAGATAACCCCACGGCCGCCAAGACCGCTAGAATCGGTATCAGAGGACCCGCAAGGCGGCCAGGATGAAACGACGGCTGTGCCAGGGAGACAAAAAACGGCGGAAAGAGTATCAGCACAACCGGCGAACACAACGCCACCAGGAAAATCCACCGGCGTTCCCTCCCCAACGACACGGCCCCGATACAAGCCGCCAACAGCAACGGAAAGGCCCCCGGCGACAAGATCGACATCCCATTCCGGACATTCCGAGAATAAACACTCACCGCTCGGACGGGATCATCCAGAAGATAACCGGCGAATCCATCCTTCGACGACAGAAAAGACAGATTGCCCTGCGAGTCCAGGGAAAAAGCCTGTTCATACACCCGTTTCAATTCCTGGGCGTGGTCGTCCGTTTCCGCCTTGGCGCGGGCGTGCAGCAGGTTGAGCGGCGCTTTCCCCGATATCATCCATTGACCCGCTCGCTCACGAAGGAATAGCCCATACGGCACCCCAATGAGCACAATCATCCCCCAGACTGTCACCCACAACCATACCCGCGGTCCCAATGGAATCTTTCGAATCAAGAACAACCCGATCCCGCACTGTACCGCCACAAGCACGAGCGCCTCCGGTTTGGTCTGTATGGCCAGACCGGAACACAGGGAAAACAGAAGATAGAACCCGTATTTGTCGGTGCGGCAGGCTTTCAGGAATGCCCACAAGGCTCCCGTAATGAAAAAAATGAAAAGGGAGTCCGCCAGGCACTCCGCCGAGAGGCCCAACAGTAGCGGCGAACACGCTGTCAAGGCCCAGGCGGTCCAGGCAGTCCGCTCGGAGGTAAAAATCTTCGTGATTCCCCACACAAGAAAAGGAATCAATGATCCAAACAACACGGAAACCAGGACCAGGGACCCTTCCAACGGCAACAGAGGCCGAAAGAGAGCCACCAGGAGAGGATAGACCGGCGGGAATAGAAGCAGGTAATCGTGCGCCACCCGGAATTGATAAATATGCTCCGCGATAGCGCCATAGAAAAGCCCGTCTCCCCAGGGGAATCCGTGCCGCCAGACAAGCCAGACTCCGATCCGAAGCACCAGGGGAATCCCGATCAACGCCGGGAATCGCAGCATCCGGGGAATATTCCAGGTCATCACAAGCCGCTCCTTGCACTATGATCCGTCTCGGCAGGATTCCAGGCAAGGATTCTCCCCATCCGGCCGACTCTGAAAGAAAATATGCACCGGGTAGTGACTGATACCCGGACACAGGGTATAGTAGAAACAAGAGAATTGTGTTTTTGGGCGCGGGAGAAACCATGAGACCATTCCGAGACGGATTGAAAAGGCCTTTGAAGACAAGACGGTATCGCGGAGCGCACCTGCTCCCGAACCTCCTCACCTGCTCCAGCATCGCCTGTGGACTGTTGGCAATCATCTATACCATGGACGGGAAATTCGAGCTGGCCTCCTGGATGATCCTGGTGGCTTTTGTCTTTGACGGATTGGACGGGAAAGTGGCCAAGTTATTTAAGGTCAGTTCTCCCTTGGGAGTGGAGTTGGACTCACTGGGTGACGTGATTTCATTCGGAGTAGCCCCATCCCTGCTGCTCGGTCGAATGCTGTACCCGACATGGGAGAAACTGGGAGTCTCTCTCATATTGGTTTATGTGTTGTGTACCGCTTTACGATTGGCTCGATATAATGTCATGGTCTATACCGCGCGGCGTCCCCATTTCACCGGTTTGCCGTGCCCTGCCGCGGCGGGTTTGCTGACCTCCCTGGTGCTGATGCTGAGTTTCTACAATGTGGACCTGTCGCACGGCGGACCGCTGCGGGTCGGGATGCACATTCTGACGATTGTCCTTGCCGTCCTGATGGTCAGTCGAATCCGATATGTCGATCTGGCGGTGCGGTACGTGGAACGGGGCAATGTGTTCAATCATTCGGTGGTCCTGGCGCTGGCGCTGGGATTGGGCGCACTGCATCCGCAGGTCACGCTCTTCTGTTGTTTCGCGGGTTATATTATCCTGGGTCCTCTGCCCTTGCTCAGAAGCAGTAAAGCCAAAGTCGAGGAAGGCGCGGAGCAGGGAATTCAACCGACTACGGGAGACATTCAACCATGAGTGAGTATGGAGTGTGCACCAAGTGCGGATTGACCGTATTCGCCATTCAGGAGATCTGTCCGTCCTGCGGCGCGGAAACCGCTCCGGAACCGGATTCCTCCCTGATTGAAGAATGGCATGAAAAACGGGAAGGCGTCTGCTGCGATTGCATGGCCAAGGGCCGGGTCCGTCGCCTCGTAAAGGCAAAAGGATACAACGCCCGCACCAGGCTCCCGGAATTCCGGTGTGTCCCGTGCAGCGATAAGAAACTCGCGGAAATTCGGGCGCGCGGGGTACCGGTCTGATCGCAACTCACGAAACCGTGATGGTGTGGATCTGCGAGAAATAGGTGGCCATGGGAGCCTGCAACTCTCCCAGGGGAACATCGTTGGGCAGACCGTTATACCGGATAGAATCCAGCAGAAAATCCGTGAGATCCCGCGCATCCGACGGCCGCATCGGCCTGTTTCCCTGCAAGTAGAATTTCTGGATCAACGCGGTCAGGTCCAGGGACTGGAAGACGATTCCCTTCTTGCGGAATTCACGCTCCAGAAGAACTCGAAACATCTGCGCGGATAGTGGAGCCACAAGAATCTTGTACCGGATTCTTCGAAGAAACGCCTCATCCGCCAATTCCTTCGGATCGAGATTCGTCGCAAAAATCACCATCTCTTCAAATGGAATCGCAAACTTCTTCCCGGTATGGAGCGTGAGAAAATCAATGCGTTCCTCCAGGGGGATGATCCATCGATTCAGAAGAGCGCCCGGCTGAACCAGTTGCCGTCCGAAATCGTCGATCACGAACACGCCCCCGTTGGCTTTCAGATGCAGTGGCGCTTCGTAATACCGCGTGACGCTGTTGTAGCGCAGATCCAGCATATCCAGGGTCAATTCCCCACCGACCACAACCGCCGGACGACGGCAGAACACCCAGCGCCGATCCGGCTCCGCCTTTCGAAGCCATTGCGGTCCCTCTCCGGAGGCGGGCTGGGCTTCCACGCGCTTGTGCCAGATCTCGTCATAAATCCGAATCACATTCCCGTCCACCAATATAGCGTACGGCACGGCCACCTGGCCGCCGTATCGATTCAGATACTCGGAAATCCCTTTCGCAATGGTGGTTTTGCCCACACCGGGACAGCCATACAGGAAACAGGATCTCCCCGATTGGATGGCCGGTCCCAATAATCCGAAAAGTCGATCCTCCAGGACCAGATCTTTCCACGCGCTCCGAAGCCGATCCTCGGTAACCGGAATCTGCCGGACACTGACACGCCGGACATACTCTGTGTATTGCTGCAGGGGAACGGGAGCCGGACCGATATAGGTATCCAGGTTCAGGATTTCTCGGGCATAATTCCGCCCCAGCTCCGTCAAAGCGAATCGGTCCTCGGAATTGCCCAGTCCTTTCCCGCCACGCTTTTCCGCATAGGCTCGCCCGACCAGTTCATCCAATATCGGGTCCAGGATGGCAAACGGAAGACAGATCTTCGCCGCAATCTCCCGCCCGCCCAGAACGCCGAACCGATACAGGTGCTTGGCCACAAGATCCGAAACGAATGCCCCGCTCAGGCCCGTCTCGGCCAATGTCCTGGGTGGTTTCGGACCCTCATTGAGATCCGAATCGCTGGTGGCGTCGGCCCCTACAAAATTGTCCTGTTGCAGTACACCATCGCCCGCTCCCATTGGGCACAACGGGTCCACAACCATTTCCACTTTTTCCATCACCTGTGCCATTTCTGTCTCCGTGACACAACCTTCTTCCCCCTCTCCCTCCGGGAGAACATCCAACGCCCCCTCTCCCTCCGGGAGAGGGTTGGGGTGAGGGTCCTACTTCCCCGACTCTCCCCCCTGTCCCAACAGCGAACCCAGGTCAAGATTCAACGTAGTTCCCTCTTTCGCCGGACACGCCGGTTGATAAAGCCTTTTCCCAACCGCAACTGCCTCTTTCCCCGTCATCTCTTCCTGCCCGGAGCGTAATCGAATCACCACACGCCGATTCTCCGCCCTTCCTTCCTCAGACCAATTCGTTTGTACCGGACGATTCTCCCCGCAACTCTTTACGACAATTCGATCATCCCAGATCCCTGCGCTTTTCAGGTGTTCCGCCACGGCAACCGCTCTTCGATACCCCAACCGGACGTTGTACACCTCGCTGTTGACGTGGTCCGTATGTCCCTCAACAATCACAGTTCCCTCTTCATTGCGCAGGGTCTCTGCCAGTTGATTCAGCTCGGTCTGCGCGTCCTCGGTCAGGCTAGCATCCTCAAAGCTGAAATGCACCGCCCCGATTTCCCGGTCAATCTGCGTGGATTTGCAGATCATGTCCCGAAACGGCGCCTTCACCGATTCCCGCAACAGGGCGCTGTCCGGCCCCGGATCGTCTTTCGGGGCGAAGGTCTCGCACGAGGTGAGAGCAATGAGTGCAAGCGTGAGTATCAGCGTTCGTGTCATGGTCGGGTCTCTTTCTCACACAGTCTTGTGAAGGAAAATTTTCATAATCTTCAAAATCGCGGGTCCCCCCAGAACAACGAAAATCGAGGGGAAGATGAACATCACCAGGGGGAAGATCAGCTTGACCGTCGTCTTCGCCGCCAACTCTTCCGCCTTCTGCCGACGCCTTGTCCGCATATCCTCCGCATGAACCCGCAGCGCCTGGGCGATGCTGGTCCCGAATCGGTCCGCCTGAATCAGCACGGCCACAAGCGTCTTGAGATCCATCACGCCGGTTCGTTCCGCGAGTTCCCGCAGAGCCTCGTTCTTCGACTGCCCCAGTCGGACAGCGGTACAGGTCATCCGCAGTTCCTGGCTCAACACGGGATTGCTGAGATGAAATTCCTCGCTCACCCTCTGCAGGGCCGCATCCAGACCCAGGCCGGATTCGACACACACCACCAGCAGGTCCAGCATATCCGGCAGCGCACGAAAAATCTGATCCCGCCGCGACTGCGCTATAAAATGCAGGTAAATATCCACCGCGAAAAGCCCCAGCAATAGCAGGGTCATGGACGGAAACAGCGCATGGATCAGCGGGCGTCCGCGAAGAGCGTACAGTCCGATCACCCCCATCGGGGCAACCGTGGTCAGCACAATCTTGAGTCCCCAGTATGTGTTCACCGCCGTGGGGCTGTAATATCCCGCACCGGCAAGACGGCGTTTCGCTTCAGTCTGTTTCTCCGGATCGCTTGGGGCTGCCCGTTCCCCCAGGTATGCAACAAAACGGTTCCGGTAATTGCGAATGAGACCCGAAGACTCGGACGCTTGCTGATTCCGCCGATACAGAGACAGAATCCGTTCGTCGATAGGGTGACGGGTCCATCCGAGCAGAGAAGCACAGCACAGCACCAGGAAAAACACGGCGGCAAAACTGAATGTGGAAGCCAGTACGATCATGGTCTACACCCGGATACTGACGATTTTTCGGATCAGCAAAATCCCCACCAATTGCAGGCCAAGGGCAACATACAGCAATTTCCTTCCCGTACCCGTCTCCAGAAGAATGGAAAGATATTCGGGATTCATGGCCTGAATAACAAAGAACACAAACACCGGCAGAAGGCTCAACACCCAGCCCGACATCCGCCCCTCCGCTGTCAGGGCACGCACCTGCCCCAGAATCTTGAGACGTTCCCGGACAACGCCGGAAAGACTATCCAATACTTCAGCCAGGTCCCCGCCCGTCTGCCGATGAATCAGAACCGACAGCACAAAGAACCGCAAATCCAGCAACGGGACCCTCTCCGCAAGAGCTCTCAGGCAATCATCCAGCGGAAGCCCCAGTTGATTCTCCTCAAACACACGCCCGAATTCGGTTCCAATCGGCGGCGGCATCTCGGTGGAAATCATCTGCAATCCCATCGAAAACGGGTGCCCCGCGCGAAGCGAACGGGCAATGATCTCCAACGCCTGCGGTAAGTGCGTCTCAAAAAAACGGACCCGCTGCCGACGTTTCAGCAGCACATACAGGTAAGGAACGAGACAGAAGAAGATCCCGATACAAACAGAACCGAGCACACTCCGCGTGAACGCCCAACAGAGAAACGCACCCCCCGCTGCCAGGGAGGTCACCAGGAACAGCCATCGAACCGGATCGGCGTTCACCCCCGCCTGGTCGAATAACAGCGGGAGGTTGAGAAGCGGCGGAAACTTGGAGAATGGGATCGACAAAGTCTGCCTCTTCTCCTGTTGACTCGTCTTCCGCCAGGTCTGGGGATCCACTTTTTCGGAGTCGATCTCTCGACACCGTCTGCGAACCGCTGCTTTCTCGGAAACCAGCAGACAGGCGGCAAAGTAGAAGAACAAAAACACCGCCGTGGTGGTGGAAGCAAAGACAATAAGAAGAATGCTTTTCAGACCCATGGGATTTACCTCGTCGGCTCCCATCTTCCGGGCTGGAACAGGTCTGCCGGCATGGAAATCCCGGCGCTCTGCATCCGTGTCGCACACTTTGCGCGAATCCCGGTCGCCTCAAAATATCCGCGCACCTGCCCTTCCGCGGTCACTGTCTCCTGGTGGAACCGAAAGACTTCCTGCGTAGTGACCACTTCGCCTTCCATCCCCACCACTTCGGTAATGGAGGTCACGCGCCGTTTCCCGTCAATCAGTCGGGTTGCCTGAATAATGAGGTCAATAGCGGAACTGATCTGCTGACGCACCACGCGAACCGGAATCTCAAGGCCGCTCATGGACACCATCATCTCAATACGGCTCAGCGCATCTCGTGGGGTGTTCGCGTGAATGGTGGTCAGAGAACCCTCATGGCCGGTGTTCATCGCCTGAAGCATGTCCAGCGCCTCGGCCCCACGCACTTCGCCCAGGATGATCCGATCCGGCCGCATCCGAAGGCAGTTGAATAACAAATCCCGCTGAGTGATTCTCCCCTGCCCTTCAACATTCGGCGGGCGCGTTTCCAGGCGGACAACGTGCGGCTGCTGCAAGAGCAGTTCCGCGGAATCTTCTATCGTGATGATCCGTTCATCCGGCGGCACAAAAGAGGACAGGATATTTAAGAGCGTCGTTTTTCCCGATCCGGTTCCACCGGAGATCACCACGTTCAGCCTCGCGCGTACGGCCCCTTCCAGAAATTCTGCCATGACCGGCGTAATCGAGCCGTTATTCAATAAGTTCTCTAACGAAAGCGGATTTGCTCCGAACCGCCGGATTGAAAGCGCCGGACCGTCCAGCGCAATCGGCGGGATAATCGCGTTGACACGCGACCCGTCCGGCAGACGCGCATCCACCATCGGAGAGATTTCATCCACACGCCGACCCACACGCGACACAATCCGGTCGATAATCTGCAACAGATGCCGGTCGTCCTGGAAAGCCACTTCCGCTTTCTGGATTTTCCCGTGCTTTTCGATATAGACCTCTTGAAAATTGTTGACCAGAATATCGGACACTTCGGGGTCTTTCAGAAGCGGCTCCAGGGGACCGAACCCGAACACCTCGTCCAGTACCTGCTCGGCGATCATGTTGCGCTCGGCGCTGTTAAGCGGAGTCGATTCCGCCGCGATCAGTTCCAGCACGATCGGGCGCACCTGCCGCTTCACCGTGTCCAGATCCTCGATACGCATCTGGCCCAGGTCCAGCCGGTCAATCAGGTTCCGGTGCACATTGCTGCGGATGTCCTGATATAACTTCTTCCGCTCCGTGCGCGTCCTGGTTGGACTGATAGGGGGTGTTGTCTGCATCGACAGTACATTCATCGACTTACCTCGCAAGCACCGGCAGCGGGACTTCCTGATCCTCGCGCGTCTGTGGGATCAGCTCACGAATCAATCGGCCCTGTGTGTGTACCGGCACGGCAAGAGAGGACTCTGCGTGACGAAGGGTGTCCACCAGCTGTTGGACATCCCGATAGGCGGCTCCTCTGCGTGAGATCTCTCCCAGCGGCACTCCCTGGTTCATGGCCGCAACCACTCGCTTCTCATCCTCTCGAATGCAAAGGATTTTCGGGCTGCACAGGGCCTTCTGGATTCGACGCAGCGACACCGCCGCCCGTCTCTTGTATCGACTGACCACAATAAACGCGCGGGCACTGTCGAATCCCAGGCGATTCAACAGACGGAGTTTCCGTACCGCAAGGTAGAGAGAGGGAACCGTCTGCGTGATCGTAATGAAAAAGGCGCTCACAAACGGCGCGACGGATTCCGCCAGCGCATCGTCGTGGCCAAGATCCAGAATCGCGTGGCTGTACCGCCGTTCCAGTATCTGCAAGGTCGCCGTAATGGATGCATGACCCGGAAAGACCGGCGGCGCATCGAACGGGTGAATCAGCAGGTGCAACCCGCACGGATGCTTGGTGATCAGGCTTCCCAAAAGGGTATCGTCCAACTCCTCGGGATTCTCCCAGGCATCCCTCGGCGAAAAATTGGGCTGGATGTCCAGATGAAGAGAAAGATCTCCCTGTCCGAAATGAAAATCGGCAAGGAGGGTCGATTCCTGTTTCGAGAGAAGATAGGCGGTGTTATAGGCAACGGTCGTCGTTCCGCAACCGCCGAGGCTGCCCCAGAACGCAAACACCCGCCCGGATGGAATCTCCTCCCCGGTCGCGGGACGTTCCCGACTTCGCAGCTGGGCCAGAACCGCAAGAATCTGCTCCGGCTGATACGGTTGAACCAGGTACTCATCCGCACCCGCCCGAAAACAGCGCAGGATCTCCCCACTCTCACCCGAACAGCCCAGTGCAACGATTCTGACTGTGCGGAATCGCTGCCGAATATGCGCAATGGTCTCGGCGGCCTGTTCCAGATCCGTGGCCGTCGAAATCAGCACAAAATCGGGGGCGTGTCGCTCGACCAGCGGAACTGACAAAGCATACGCAGTCGTCTCCGCTGCAATCTCAACGGACGCTATCCGTTGAAGAGACGCTTTAACCGCCGAAAAGCCGCCGTGACTCGAATCCACAAGCACAAGCCGATAGCGTTCACGCTTGGAACCGGAAGAAGATGACGGACACAACTTGGGTGCATTCATGTCGGTCTCCTCACCGAGATAGGGATAGGGAGTAAACAAGATTGGACCCTGGCCCTTGCGGGTGAACCACCGCCGTAGGAGTGGTCACCTGGCACGGAACCACGTCGATATGCCGATAAGCCAGCGCGCCGGTCATTTGCACATTCACCACTTTTACACCGGCGAATCGAACCACCTCGTACATCATGTTGTTGCCTGTCCCGCAGTAACTTCGATGCAACGGGATCAGGCGGGGCTGCCCTTTGATCGTATTCACCGCGCTCTGGATCGCCGTACTCACACCGGTATCCCCCTGAAGCCACTTGATGAATACATCGCTGTCGTTCTGCTCCAGCACCAGGCCCCCAATGTACGCAATATCCTCAACCGTAGGCCCGTAGAGAATCTGGTCTATGATCTCGGCGGTGGAATTGTCCTCCGGCCCGATATCCAGTGTCCCGAAATTCCCCTGTTCGCCCGGATAATTCGGGTACAACTGCAAGACATCCTGGCTGGTCCAATGGCAGGAAATCCCGGCCAGCAGACGAAACATCTGAAAAATCGGGAAATGGAATGCGCTCGCTCCAATGGGATCGCCCGGAAATCCCTGGTCCCACAGATTCACATTGATCGTAAACGGAAGCAGGGGGAGCCGTTCGTCTCCAGTGATTCGAAATCCGATGATTCGGTCGTCCATTGTCGCGGTCGAGTCCGCCCCGATCTCGACTTCATCCATGCCAAGAAACGCGCCGCAGAACAGCGCCAGCGGACCGTTAATCACCTGGGCCAGCTCCGCTCGAACCTGCACCGAATTGTATTCCGGCACTCCGTCGGTCTCCATCGGGCTGTTCAGGTCCTTCGGATCGGCCAGGTATCCCACAAGCACTCCACCATTTGGATCGTTTGAATCATTCCGGTCGATGGAGAGGAACCGCCCCGCCGCATAGTTCTGCCCCGCGAACGACTGCGCAAAATCACGGCTGTCGACAATGTCATCGCTCTGGTCCTTCGTCCCGTCCAGGAAATCCTCATCGAGCAGCTGTGCGGCCCCCGCCAGGGCAGCCGCATCCGCCGCGTTCTGTAGTTCACTCTTGGAGAGCTGAATCATCCCCAGGTCCAATGCAAATGCCAGCATCATGAAAAACAGGACTATCGACACCGTCACAATCGGCAACACCGACCCGCTCCGTCTCGTTTCCGTGCCTGTCCACGGCGTCCTTTTCTTTCTCTTTAATTCGTGATTCATTCCGGTCCGCTCCATTACTTCTCAATCGCAATTCCTTTTCCGGAATACGCGCTCGTGTTATTGCTTTTGCCTTTGGCACTCTTAACCTGCGCGGGACGGGCATTCCCGCTCTCCGCCATGCGCATTTTCAGGTCGGTCTCCGACTCCGCCGCGGAGATTTCCGCCTTCGGTTCGGGAATCTGCTTGGAATCGAATCCATAATCCGCCGGCGGCAATGAATCACCGGGCATGGGGTAAGTCTTGTTCGGATCAAGCGGCTCGATCAAATGGGGCGTAACCATGATCAGGAGCTCGGTCTCCTGCGACCGTAGTTCGCTGTTCCGAAACAGCCCGCCGACTACCGGCGCATCTCCCAGTCCGGGAGTCTTCCGGTGTGTTTTCTGCTTGGTCTGGCTGATGAGTCCGGCAATCGCGAAGGTCTGTCCGTTATTGATCTTCACAACCGTGTGTGCGCGACGAGTCACAATGGTCGGAATCGTGAATCCGCTGACTTTGATTCCCTGTGCAAAATCCAGGTCGCTCACTTCGGGAGTGATTTCCAGGTGGATGGTTTCCTGGGTTACGACGGTCGGGGTGAAATTCAATTTGATTCCATATTCCTTGTATTCAATGGTAATTGCATTGGTCAGCGCGCCGCCTTGCGCTACCGGAATCGGGAACTCCCCTCCGACCAGGAAACTGGCGGTCTCGCCACTCCGGGCAATCAGGTTCGGCTCCGCCAGGACATGCATCAGTCCGTTCTCCTTCAGCGCCTGGATAAACGCACTCACATGCGCCTTCGGGAGACCGAAAAACAACGTCACCGAATCGCTGATCGAGACTTCGGCTGCATTCGGATCCGGGCTGACCAGCCCCCCCAGCAGTGAGGAACCAAAGAAGGACTCATCATTGATATGGAAGTTGAACCCCTTTTCGTTTCGGAACGTTCGAGAGACTTCCGCGATCCTGACTTGCAGCAGAACCTGCTGCGTTCCGGGAACCGAAAGCAGGTTGATCACTTTCGGGCAGAACGCCTCGGCGATCTCCACGGCCTGTTCCACCAGCCCGATATCGCTGACCTGCCCCCGCAAAGCCACCGCGTCTTCCATGGCCAGAACCGTAATCGGTTCGTCCGGCATGATCCGCCGGATGCCTTCCTGGATCTGGCGCACATTCCAGGTCACCGTCACGTCCAATGTGCGGGTTTGACCGTCTTCCGTCCAAATCACAAGGCTGGTCTGCCCGACAGCCTTGCCGCTCACCACAATCTGGCGCGGGTCCAGGATCTCAACATCCGCCACTTCCGGGGTCACCACAGAGACCCGTGTCGCCGGGCTTCCCACTCCAATCAGCTGGGACTTCTGAACCGGGACCTCAAGAATCTCATTGCTCGATAGGAGTTGCTCCAATGTGGGAACGGCATACGCAGGGCATCGCAACATCGGCGATACCCACAATAAACTAGATGTAAAAAGGAGAATGAGGGGTCGAACGCTTGCCTGATTCATTTTGGTTCCCCGTTTCGAGGGTTTTCACTTCTTTCTGTTCGCTCTTGTTCGTCTGCGTTTGTCCGTGTTCGTCTGTGTCTGTCCGTGCTCGTCCGTGTTGACTCTTCTTCTCATCGCGGGAAAGTCACTTCACTTTTCTCTCCCCCGCGATACACCTGCACGGTACGCACCGGGCGAGGCGGCGGCACGGCAATTCCGGTTGACGGTTCGGGCTGAGAAGACTCTCGCCTGGACTGAGGGATCAGGCCGCTCAGCGTAATCCCCGGCGTGTAGGATTGCTGATGATCCGCATGATTCCTCAGAACCAGGCGGATCGTGCCTGCAATGGTCGCCAGGGTCAGCCGCTCCGCCTGCTCCAATGTGGTCAGGACCGTGACCGTGGAGACCGTCTTCGGTTTGTTTTCATCGGATCGTTCGATTTCCTGGCCTGTAGCAATCACTTTCACATTCTGCAGGATGGCCTTGGTGGCGCTCTCACCATCCATGTCCGGAAGGTCCACCGTTGTCAGAACATCGACGTGGTCTCCCGGATGCACAAACCCTGCTACCGAAATGGTGTCATCGACACGCAGCGTAATGGCCCGATATCCTTCGGGGATCAGGGTCGGCAGCCCACCGGAACCTCCCTGGGGTGTCAAACGATGGTTCATCAGGACTTCACCGGGATACAGTGTGACTTTGGCCGTCCGTCCAACCGCTTCCGAGGCGGCGCTGATCGCACCCGCCGGAATGGTCTCGGAGGATCGCTGCACAAACTGAATATGCTGGGATTCGATCATCGTTCCGGCAGCAATCTCCGAAGCCGCCACCACGACCGGAACCGGCGGGACAGCGGACAACTCGTTGGCCTGCGCGTGTGTCCGCACATATTTCAGCATGGCGGCACTCGCCACCAGCCCCGAGAAAATCGCCAGAATCAAGACGAAAAATGCAACGCTTTTCGACATGACGGTCTCCTTCTGCCTTGCAGCCTTGCTATGCGGTCTGGAAAGCACCGCTTGCCGGGAGCCGTGCCCGTTTCGTCATCGCGAGGAGCACTCCGGCGGAGCCGGTGATCGGGTGAAGAAAGCGTGGTCGAACACATCGTAGGCCAGACGAACAACCCCCTCTGTGTCTCCCCCAAACTTTGGGGGAGAGGTTCCTCCCCCAAGCTTGGGGGAGGTTAGGTGGGGGTTGACCGGGTACCACAAGACTCCCCGGCCGGCCTGTCGATGACCGAGCTTCCCTGGGAGGATTCAGCTGAATCCTTCCTTTCGCATGACCGCAACTCCCTGCAGCTGCATACCACTCAACCCTGGAAGGAGGCCCGACACCCACGAAATGGATTCGTAGTTGATCCGCACGGCGACCGTAACCGGCTGGTCCCGACTCGCCGTGGAAACATCCGATGGAATAAACTCGCAACTATCCAGCGTTAGTCCCGAACGGGAGAGTTCATCTGTGATCCTCGAAAGGACCGTTGCATTATCCGCACCAGGAAGACAGGCATTCCGCGCACCTTCCCGTGCGGTCGTGCTCAACACATGGCAAACCATGGTCACACGCCCCAGTTCCATGATTCCAAATAGAAAAGAGAGAAGAATCGGCAGAACCACCGCCAACTCTACCGTCGCCGCACCCCGTTCCCTCCCGCGCAACGGCCCAATCAAGCCAGTCTTCCCCATCCATTTCGTCCACCTCTTCTTCAATTCGTAATTCGTAATTCCTGATTCGTAATTGAATGGCCTCATCGCTTGCATCAAATCAAACCTCCAAACACAAAATAGGCATAAAACCCGATGGCAATGGGAACCCCGTACGGCAGAAGAATCCGAACAGGCGCATGATCCGGTAGATCCAGGTCAAGCCGTCTGAACTTGAGTAGATTCATTGCTGCATGACTGAGGATTCCCAGGCGCGCGGCAAACTCGCCGCTGCGAAGGATCGAATACAATCCCATTACTCCTCCGAAAACGGCGATCCAAAGAAACGCATGAATCGTCGCTGCAGCCCCCACCCAGGCACCCACGGCCGCCATCAGCTTGACATCCCCTGCACCCATGCCGCTCAGCGCGTAGGGCACAATCAGGAGAGTCAATCCAACCACGGCCCCTGCCAGGCTGGAGACAAATCCGGCAAATCCCAGATGCGCCGTGTGATAGATCACCGCCAGCCCCCAAGCCGAAAACGTCAACCAGTTGGGAACACGATGTTCTTTCCAGTCAATGATGGCGGCAATACCCAGCACGGCGGATGCAATGACAATCTCGGGACTCATGGGTTTCTTTCGCTCCTCGTTTCGGATCGCAGTTGACCCGTCGGAGATGCGGGAGAGTCGCTGTTTCCGGCTCAGGCAGCGTTCGTTCTGGCCGTGAAGCGAGTTCTTCGTTCTGCAGAGACTCTCCACGCATCTCTCGGTTTCGGATCGGTTGTCACAATGGTTAGACAGAGGGCACGGAATCAGCCGCCGCCGCCCGCCGCCGGCAAACTGCCTGCTGCGTCGTTGAACAGCTGGTTCACGTTTTGCCCCAGGATGGTGATTCCCGCGATGGCGACCAGGATGATCAGGGCAACCAGGACGGCGTACTCGACTGCCGTCGGACCATCCTCACTGGTGAGGAACTGCTTCATACTGCGGATAAGTGACTTCATTTCTTCAACCTCCGGCCTATTCCCAGGCATGTAACTTTGGTAGGTAACTGATCTGTCGTGCACGATTGATTCTTACCTACATCAGTAAGTATATTCCGCGCTTTATCGCCTGTCAACCCTTTTTTGCAAAAAAACCTCAAAAAAATGAAAATTTTTTTCCGCTTCTCGTCCCGCGAGAGTATCAGAACCCAGAAATCCAACCGTTTTTATGATCGATAAGTCTTGATTTGTAGGGATCTTATATCAGTTCATTTTCAATGGTTTGAGACTGGCGAGAATCGCTTGATTTGCCTCTTTTTTCCCGCAAAAAAACCTCCCCGATCTCAATAGAGGCCCAATATTCGCCTTGAGCGACCTGGAATGTAAAACTTATTTACACGAATTGTCTTGAAAAACCAACCATCAGCTCTGGCGGACTGGGCTTCCGGAGTGTTTCAACGACGCTTTTGAGCACCGCATCTCATTTGAATCCCAGATCCGATGAAGCTACAATAATGAAAGGATCTTTTATTTTTCCGAGAAGAGGTGATGGGTCAATGAATATCCCGGAAATGATCCGCGAAAAACGGAAGGACATTCTGAAACTCGCCGATCAGCACGGTGCGAGCAATATCCGGATCTTTGGCTCTGTCGCCCGAAACGAATCGAAGGAGGACAGCGATCTTGATTTGCTGGTGAACATGGGACCGGGAAGAACCCTCTTCGATCACGCCGCTCTGATCCAGGATTTGCAGAACATGCTTGGGTGTAAGGTGGATGTGGCGCTGGAGAGTGGACTGAAAGACCGCGTCCGCGCTCGCGTGCTCCGTGAAGCGATTCCTCTATGAGAAACGATCTCCTCTTACCTCAATCCCCACTTGTTTGCCCCAACCTCAATCTCTCTTCAATTCGTAATTCCTAATTTGTAATTATCCTTGCCGCTTCCGAAACCACTCAATCAGCTGATTCGTCGAGGAGTCATGTTTCAGATCCGGCGGGGTCTCGGATTCCAGCTCCGGCAAAATGCGATCCGCAAGAACCTTCCCCAGCTGCACTCCCCACTGGTCGAAGCTGTTGATCCCCCAAATTACTCCCTGTACAAAGATCTTGTGTTCATACATGGCAATCAACGATCCCAGGATTTCCGGAGTCAGTTTCTCCGCAAGAATCGTGTTGGTCGGACGGTTCCCCTCAAAGATCTTGTGCGGAACTAAATCGGCAGGAACTCCCTCGGCCTCCACTTCCTCGCGAGTCTTGCCGAACGCGAGCGCCTCGGTCTGGGCGAATAAGTTAGCCATTAACATCGAGTGGTGATTCCCGACGGGATTCAGGCTGCGCGCAAAACCGATGAAATCGCACGGAATCAGCTTCGTTCCCTGATGCAGTAGTTGAAAGAACGCATGTTGCCCGTTCGTTCCCGGTTCCCCCCAGATAACCGGGCCGGTCTGGTAATCGACTCGCCTCCCGTCTCTTGTAATCGATTTGCCGTTCGATTCCATATCCCCTTGCCGAAAATACGCCGCAAAACGACTCAGGTATTGATCGTACGGCAGAATCGCATGGCTTTGTGCACCGAAGAAATTATTGTACCAGATTCCGAGCAGCCCCAGGATAACCGGTACATTTTTCTCAAACGGCGCTTTTCGGAAATGGCAATCCATCGCGTAATAGCCGTCCAGCATCCGGTTGAAATTCTCCGGCCCGATGTCGATCATCAGCGAAAGACCGATAGCGGAGGGAAGACTATATCGCCCTCCGACCCAGTCCCAGAACTCGAACATGTTCGCATCCGCATCAATACCAAACGCCTGGACACCCTCGTGGTTTGTAGACAACGCGACAAAATGCCGCGCCACCGCCGCATCATCCCCAAGTCCGGCTACCAGCCAGGCTCTCGCCGAATGTGCGTTCGTCATAGTCTCCTGGGTGGCAAATGACTTGCTGGCGACGATGAACAGTGTCTCTGCCGGATCGAGATCCCGCACGGCCTCGGTCAAATGTGTCCCGTCTACATTCGACACGAAACGGCAGATTAGTCGCCGGTTCCTGTAATATCGCAATGCTCCACAGGCCATGACCGGCCCCAAGTCCGATCCGCCGATTCCGATATTGATCACATTCCGAATGGCCTTCCCGGTGTATCCTTTCCATTCACCCGCGCGCACGCGAGTAGAGAAATCCGCCATCTTTGCCAATACCGCGCGCACACCCGGCATAACATCCTCCCCATCTACATAAACGGGGTCTCCCGAACGATTACGCAGCGCGGTATGCAATACGGCACGTTTCTGGGTGAAATTGATTTTCTCTCCCGTGAACATCCGCTCGATGGCGTCCTCTAAACCGGTACTCTCCGCCAATGCGCACAGTCCGCTGATCGTCTCGGCGGTAATCCGGTTCTTCGAGTAATCCAACAGGAGTCCGCAGGTCTCCAGGGTAAATCGCTCCGCACGCTGCGGATCGTCCCGAAACAAACCCCGAAGATGCGCCGACTTGATCCGCTCATAATGATTTTGTAGATGTTTCCATTCCGGTCGTTCAGTCAGTGTTGTCATTACCAATTCTCTCGCAATTTCATCCGATATTTGCCCCCTCTCCATACGTGGAGAGGGGGCGGGGGGTGAGAACAGAGGGGGTTGGGGGTGCAGACAAACCCAACCTCTACCCGATCCGAACCTTTCCGCTTTTCCAGCTCATCAATCCGCCCACAATAAATAGCGCCAATCCGAAAACCAAATCCAGGGCAATGGAGATCCAGCCGCTGATCCAGGGCAAGACTGCCAATAGCAATAGTCCGATCAGCAGGATGCAAATTCCTACCACAAAAAACGGGGAGAGAATCTCGCGCCCTTCGCCGCTCTTGATATGATCCTCCTCCAACTGCCCGATGGGCGTCGCCAATCGTTGCTGGAAGGATTCGACACGAGCGCGGTCTTCGGCACCCATCGGCTTGAGAAGACTTGTCACCATCATCGCAAAAAAAGTAACCAATGCATTACTGGCAAAAAGAACGACTTCCATTTTCAGGCGGAGACTTCCAACCAACAGCTCATCCTTTTCGGGATTCCAGATCATTCCCCAGATCGGGGTCTGCTCGCCTTTGGGCATCCAGTGATAAAACTGGAAAAAGAGGTACAGGCCGACCGCGAGACCGCACACAAATCCAATGATCGCGCTCAGATTGGTAACCCGTTTCGACAACAGCCCCAGGATCATCGGAACCGCTACCGGCGCGGTCGCAATACTGAACAGCGTCACCATCGTTCGGAAAAGTCCCTCGCCGGTTCCCTGCAACATAATAAAGGCAACACCCAGCGCAATCATTCCCACCAGCAATGTCATCAGACGCCCCACAAATACCAGCTCCTTTTCGGAGGCGTTCGGACGAATCAGCCGGCGGTAGACATCGTTCGTCAAAACACTCGCGCAGGCGTTGTAATCCCCGCTCAACATCGACATCGTCGCCGAAAACATGGCGGCAACCATCAGGCCCAGCATCCCCGCTGGTAGAAGAACCGCGCACAAACGCGGATACACCTCTTTCGGTTCGATATCCGGAAGGAAATGCACCGCCGCCATCGCCGGGATAAACATCAACGGCGGACTGATGATGTTCAATACCACAACAAACCAGCCGGTCTTCACCGCCTCTTTCTCATCCCGCACGCAATAATACCGCTGAATCAGCGGCCACTTCACACTGCTCCAGGCCAGGCAATACAGCAATGCTAACAACGCAACATAAATCCAGTTGTATTCCACATTCGTCAGATGAAAGAATCCCTCCGCACCGAACACCACGTGCAATCCGCCTGCCTTCAGAATCGACAAGGGCAGCAACACCAGAACGGCGACAAGCATGACTACAAACTGCACAAAATCCGTCACCGCAACCGCCCACAGTCCACCCATGAACGTGTACGCCAGCATAATGACCCCCGCTCCGAACATGCTGTATGCCAGCGGCATACCCAGACCGACCGACAGGAATGTCCCGATGGCTACCAGTTTCAGGCCGTCATCCACCATGATAACCGGCACACCCTGCCAGGCAAACAACTGACGCAATAACGAACTGTACCGGGTTTCCAGATACTCCACCGGGCTGTCGATCCGCGCACGTCGCCAGCGTTTCGCAAAAAGAACCACGCTGAATATCGTCGCCGGAACCGTCACCCAATACAGCGTTACCGCCACCCACCCGTACTGATACGCCAGCGCGGAAAAGAACACGAACGCAAACGCGCTAAAACTCGTCATATAAAACGAGGCCCCGCTTAACCACCAGGGAATTACATTCCCCCCGCTGAAATAATCTTTCATCCCACGCATGTAACGGTAAAAGTAAATTCCTATACCCAGCATCAGAACAAAGTAACCGACCAGCATAATGTGGTCGGGCAGTTGTACATGACCTTGTGTCGGATCCATTCGTCTCGCTCCTCATTGTGAAATGGAATTCAATCAAACTGTCCCAGCGTACGCATGTATGCAACCGATTCGGCAATGTATTCCTTTGTCTCCTTCTCACTCCACTCCACACCCTGGATTCCCTCTACCTCAATCGTAATGGGACCCGGGTAGTTGTGGTCCTGAAGAATACAGACCGTTTCCGGGATCTTGACAACGCCGCGTCCGAGCGCCGGGAAATTCCAGGTCTCGAATTCCCCGTTGTGGTCCTTGAACTCCACCGTCGCAACATAGTCAATAATCTTCTTCAACTCGGTCGGCGCATCGGTTCCCTTGTTGTAATAGTGGATATTGCCCGTGTCGAAGTTCACCCGGATATTGGGGTGATGGATCTGGCGCATCGTGTCCAGGTGCACATCGCCGTTGGTTCCAAGATCCGGGTGCGTCTCGAGCGCGATAATCACACCGTGCTTCCGGGCGACATCCCCCGCCTGGCGAAGACGCTCGAAAATCACTTCTTTCGGCGCATCGTGCCGCTTCGGAGAAAGAAACATGTATTTCGCTCCCATCTTCTCGCAGGTTTCCAGTTGAACCGCAAGGTCCGCAATACAGGTATCCTTGGAGAGATCCGTATCACCACGCATCACCGGAGTCTTCAGACCGTGCGCCTGGAGCTTCTCCACAGTGGCGTCTACTTCGTCCGGCTTCGGTACATTGATAAAAATCGAATGCACACCGATAGACTCCAGGTGGTCCCACGCGGCATCCTGGTACTTCCCATAACTGGCGAGTCGAACACCAAGGGTATTCCGAATCTCCTTCTCTCCGGACCCTGAAAACGGGTAGGTTCCACATCCCAGCATCAGGGGCAAAAGCAGAACCGATACGAGAAAGCAACACAGAATGGGGGATCGCATCACCATTTTCCTTTCTGGAACTTCTCGGTTTCTCAAGCGATTCACTCAAAATGAGGGTTGTATCATCTCACAATTCCCCTATTCAGCGTAAGATCTTCTGCCAATCCTCGTCCCTCTCATCATTCCGCACACTCTCTTCGAATTCATCCTTCATCCTTCATCCTTCTTATTTCATCCTTCACCTTCCCCACCACCGCCTCTTCAACGGACAGTGCGAATCCACCCGGTAACCCATAGAATCCCGTCGATCCGACAGCTTCATATCCGCCCTCTTCGAGGACCCGGCGCGAGGCAAGGTATCCGAACACATCATTGCAGTATCCCGCCACCCAGACCGGCGCTCCCGCAAGCTCCTTCTTGAGACGCAGAGAATAATCCACGGTCGCTTCGCCCGACAGCGCAACCAGGGTTAGATCGTCCCCAAATCGGATCGTCTGGGCCAGGTACGGATAGCTGATTCGGATCTTTCCGGTCTTTTCCAGCTCCTCCAGCAGCATCCTCGCATGGTCCCGTTCATATTTGCCAGGCGACTGGGCCTGCTTCTCCAGGTCCTCTTTTGTGGGAGTCTTGGCAAAATCCAGCGCGACCGTGTCCATCGCAGCCCGCAAAGGAGCGTGAACCATGCGCGGGTAGGAGTGCAGCGCCGCCTCTACCCCATTTGCCAGCGCACGCCCGTGCTGCTCGGCGAGTTCCACCGCCCCGCGCGGAATCCGGTAGGGAACCGCATCCGACGGATTCTGCAAGCGCCTGAAACGTGCGGGGTCCGGGATGCCCCGGGGTTGCGGATTCTGGTCGCCGCCACACCCGATCATGAATAGCGCGGTCACTCCCGGATGCGATTCCTCCACATACTGCTGGGAAAATCCGGCATAGTCACCGCAAAATTGATAGAAGTCCAATGTCGTATTGTGGCAGGCATAGCCGTACAGGACGGCCCGCAGCTCCCCACCCGGCCTGTCCACCCGGAGCATGGGAACGTCGTGATCCACCGGCCCGTCGGGATAGGGTCGATTCTCCACTCCATGTTCGGTCGGCTGGCGGCGGTTCATGGCGAATCCTGCACGGCCATGGCTGTAGGCCAGCTCCGCCGGTGCCAGGTTCGCGAGGCTCTCCCCGATAATCCGCACGATCTTCTCCTGCAATACCGGGACATATTCCTTGATCCGCTCGACATATTCCGGAGACACTCCGGATATCTCGGCAGCGTCGGCCCGCAATTCCGGCCCGCAGTGCGTGTGGGAGGCATTCATCAGCAATCCTTCCGGGGGAAGACCGTAAAGACGCTTTGCCTCCACCTCCACAGAATCCCGCATGTCTCTCGTGACTCCCAACAGGTCCATCGTGACAATCACCAGGCGTGTTCCCTGGGCATCCTCCAAAGCCAGCGCCTTGGCGTGAAGATCGTGGACTTTCCCTTCCGAGGGTTTGTTGCGCGCGGCGTATCCGGCCATCCACATCGGCTGTTCCGG
>JAKPYU010000292.1 GCA_029568995.1 Candidatus Omnitrophota bacterium
AATCGGAGGATTGTCTGTTTCAACCATACGGATATTGCCGGGCATGGGAACCCGCTCGGCCAACACGGTCTGCACCTTGACGGATTTCACAATCGGGCTGTTGAGGGGATTGGCGGTGGAGAGTTCCATTTTGAGCTGGACATAGCGGCGGTTCAGCGAAATCCCGTCGATTGAGAAATCCAGCGAGGAATTCTCCCCGATTTTCTGGTACGGCTCCCAGCTCTCTCCGCAGGGACCTGGGTCCATCCCCTTGCGCAAAGAATAAACGATTCCGGTTCTTTCCGGGATCTGGCTTTCGACTCGGACATTCAGGCTTACGATGGACCGCTGTGTGGCGATGAAATCCGTGCCGTCTCCGCGCCAGAGATCGATCACCGGCGTTTCCAGGTAACCGCACGGGACATAGCGATCCAGGCTCAGGCGGACCGTGTATTCGGCACGGTCTTTCCCTTCGGGACCGAATGGGCTTTGTTTCCAGGTCTTCCCGCCATCGACGGATTTGTAGGAACATTCGCCCACGCCGGTGGGATCGCCGCCGCCCGCCTCGAACTCATCCGCTCGCGCCAGGAGCAGCGTCCAGCCTTCTTCCTCGGATGCGGCATCCGGGCAGGAAAGTTCGATCACGTTCTTGCCCTTTTTCAAGTACGAAACCGGAAACTCCGCCCAGCGATAGCATTCCCGGTTGGTCTTGTGGATGATGCCCTTGTATCCATTGACGTCGAAATGCAGGTCGGTTTTGGTCTCTTCATTATAGAGGTATACGACCAGCCAGGCCTTATAGGCTCTCGGATCATCCACCGTGAGAATCTTGCGGGCGTGGATTTTGCCCCAGATCGCATCCAGCGTGACGCCCTTTTCACTGAACCCGGAACCGGGCGCGTCGTTCTCAATCAACTGCATGTTGAACAGGGAAATTCCTCCCTCGGCATGTTTCATCACCCGATGCGCAAATCCCGTGTCGTAGGTTATCTCGGCAGGTCCGCCCCATTGGGTCTCGACATTCCGGGCATCACGTGCTCCCGTGCAAAGAAGGGCAAGAAGTGTCAGGAAAAGCGCGATTCTTCCGGTCATCATCTTTCACCTGGTATGGGATTCTCTTGATCCTTCGATCTCAGACGAGTGTAACACAGGATAGCGAACAGGAACCAGGACTGCAAATTCGGCGAATACGAGTGCAGCCCAGGCTTGGGCAGGAGTTCTGTCACAAGAACACAAGGAAGAGCCACGAAATAGCTCGATTTCGTGGCTCTCTTTGTGCTATTTGCGCCGATTCGTGGCTTTGTGGTTCACTCAGCCCAAACTCAATCCAGAGCATTACGGGGTCAGCGAAGACAGAACCACACGAAAGCCCACATCAGGCCCCACGAAGCCCGTCTTGAGGCGGCACGCCGATCGGCATAACCGGGCGGGGCAGCTGCAGCTGCCGCCGCGGATCACATATTTGGTGTCGCCGGGTTGTTCACACATCAGATCAACGGCCAGCCCGGATGGGTAACTTCCATACAAATCATGGCACCATTCCCACACATTGCCGTTCATGTCGTAAAGTCCCCAGGCATTGGGGATCTTCCGACCTACCCTTTGAGTGATGCTCGGACTGTTGCCTGTGTACCAAGCATGCTTCCCGATTTCCGTTTCGTTCAGGTCATCCCCCCAATAAAACCGCGTCGTTGTTCTTTCCCGGCATGCATACTCCCACTCCGCTTCGGTTGGCAATCGAAATTTCTCCGCTGACTCCGGTCTCATCTGATTCAGGGTCTGAATGAAGGTCTGACAGTCATTCCAGGAAACACTTTCCACCGGGTGAGACCCGCCCGTGACATTCGTCGATGGATTACTCTTCATCACCGCCCGCCATTGCGCCTGTGTGATTTCATATTTCCCGATATAAAAATCCTGGCTGATTGTCACCTGATGTTGCGCCTCATCGCTTGACCTGCCTCTTTCATCAGGCTGGCTCCCCATCAGGAATGTCCCCGCAGGAATCAAGACCATCTCCAAAGGGATCGCATCCGAGGGCAGACCGGGGATCTCGACGGTGATTCCCGGCCTGTGGGTTGG
>JAKPYU010000304.1 GCA_029568995.1 Candidatus Omnitrophota bacterium
ATATTCCGAACTTCCGGGTCAATCTCCCTTGGAACAGAAAACCGTTTCGCGTTTGTTGCTCTGGACATGCTATGCCGCGATGGTGGGTGTCGCGGCGGCGGTGAATGTCACGCCGGTGTGTCTTTCCTCGGTGGCGGAGAGGTTCGGTCTGGACTACACCCAGCAGGGAATCCTGTTGGGATGCACCTTCTGGGGATTCATCATTGCGCTCTTTCTTGTCGGGCCGCTCTCGGATCTCTATGGTCCCCGTCCGTTTTTCTATTGGTCCGCTTTCATGCAGATCGGTGGCTTTTTATTCCTGGCGCTGGCCTGGAACTACCCGGTGCTGGCGTTTGGCGCGACCCTGGCGGGACTCGGAGCGGGGATACTGGAAACCCTGCTCACCCCGGTGATCTGCGAGACGTTCCCCAGCCGTAAAACCTCTGCGGTGAATACGCTTCACTCGTTCTATGCGCTCGGTGCGGTGGGGGTGATCCTGCTGACATCCGGCATTCTCAGGTGGTTCGGCCATGACGGAGACGGGCAGGGATGGCGCTGGGCGTATGCCTCCATGTTGATTGTCCCTGTCGTGTTCGGCGGTGGCTATTTCTTTTGTTTTCGGGTTTACCGAATTCGAGTCTCCTATCCGCATTCCGAATCGTACACCCATACGCTGAAACGGTTGCGATGCACGTGGTTCTTTGTGTTTGTGGGTGCGATGCTGTGCGCGGGCGGCACGGAACTCGGCGCGGCGCAGTGGCTGCCGTCCTACCTGGAGAAAGTGCTCTCGTTCACGCGGGAGAACAGCGCGGCCGGGCTGCTTCTTTTGAGCCTGGCGATGGGGCTGGGACGAATGACCGGAGGCTGGGTGGCGAATTACCTTTCCGCTCCTGCCATGCTGATTCTTGCCGGAGCGATGTGCGCGGGTTGCCTGATTGCAGCGGGGATTTCCTCATCGGGGATTCTGACCATCGCGATTTTCCTGGTGTTTGGATTCTTTGTAGGATGGATGTGGCCGACCAGCATGGCGATTGCGTCCGAGGCATTTCCGCGAACCGGTTCCACCATGTTTGCGCTGCTTGCCGTATCGGGAAACGGCGGCGGGATTGTGTTTCCGGGATTGATGGGTTTTGTGGCGGAGAGATTCGAATTGCGCGTTGCTATGACCGGGCTGGCCCTGATTCCCTGTGTGGTCGCGACGGTTTTCTTCCTGTGGCGGCTTCGGCAACATCGCAAAGGGCCGGTGGCGATTCCGACGGAATCTTGATTCAAGGCCACTTCACGAAACGGTATCCTTCGACCATGATGGAAACACGCACCTCGAACGATCGAGGTCATGGTAGGGGCGGGTCTCAGACCCGCCCCCACGGTTCCCTGAATGAGACACGAAAATCCGAATAGGCGTTCCATGACCCCATCCCTTTCCATCAAGAATCCCCTCCTCTGGCTCGTTCTGTGCCTTGGATTTCTTTTTCACCTCACCTTCCTGGATTGGGGAACGCCGAACCTTGAACGGTCGCTGCTGGTTTTCGGAACGGAAGAGCGGATTCGGGAACTGACAGCGCCGATGGTCCGGGCGCGGGATGAACTGTATGAATGGGTGGACAATCCGACTACCGTGCGCCCTTCGGCGATCCATGAAATCGAAAGTCCCACGGTCTCTGTGTTCCCGCCCACACAGGGAGATATATCCGCCATACCCGAACCGGGAATACTGAACAGCCTGCGGTCTTACCTGCTTCGCACGGGAGATCCCGATGAACAACAGACCCTCAGCGGCCTTGCGAATATGAACCCCCTGCGCGGCGATTTCGACCCGAATGAGTACCGATACGGCGGCGGCTATTATTACGCGCTTGCCGTTGTATTGGGGATCGGCATGGTCACGGGCCTGGTCCCGCTTTCTCCGCAGTTGGATCATTACTTTCTTCATCCGGATGAACTGGCGCGGGTTTTTGCGGCCTGCCGATTCCTGGGCGCTATCGCTGTTGTACTCAGCGGCCTGATCCTCTATCTCTGGGCAGAACGAAAATGGGGACGGCGGATCGGCCTCCTGGCGGCCGTTTTCTTTCTGTGCTCCCCGATAGTTATTACATACAGCCATATTGCCAAGCCGAATGTCTATGCTGCATTTCTGAATCTGGTAGCCGTCGTGCTGTTCGACAAGGCCCTCTCGGAATGGGAGCGCACAGAACGCGCGGTTCTGCCATGGAGATGGACTCTTGCCGCCGGATTTGTGTTCGGTCTCGGTATCGGCGCGTTTGTGATCAGCGGGATTGTCCTGGTGTTTGCCCTGATCTGGCTCGGAATGCGGATCGGTTTCTTTCGCCGCGATTTTTACCGGCTATCGTTTTCCCTGTGCCTGCCGGTTGTAGTCGGGTTTCTTCTGAGCAATCCGTTTTTCCTCTACTCGTGGGAGAATGTTCTCGATCTCTACCGGGAGCACGCATCCGGTTCCGGGTGGGGGTACGGATTGCCGAATGTTTCCAAGCTGCTTTCCATGTTAGTCGGCCTGCCGGGTACATTGGGATTTGTGCCGTGTGTGGCGCTGGTGGTGGGATGGCTGTGCCGTCGCGAGGGAATTACCGTCGCCGCTTTTGTCTCTGTGCTCGTACTGGGGCTTTTGATGGCGCATCCGCGATTTGTCGTTCCGCTGATACCGTATTTATGTGTCGTTGCGGCCTTTGGGGTAGAGTTTCTCCTGGAGCGGGTTCAAAGACGACCCGCGCGGATTGCTTTGATTTGTGCCGGTGCTCTTGTGATCCTTGTGCAGGCGGGACAGGTCTCCTCGGCGTTTGCGCTGGATACGCGGCACAGGAACCAGGCCGGAAAGTGGATTGCGGACACAATCCCCATGGGGGCGACTGTGGGGATGCCGGAGGACAAGCCGGTTCTGTGGCGGACCCCGCCGTTCCCATTCGAGCAGTATACCTTGATTGTTTTCCACGAAACGGATGTGGACACGATTACGCAGCATCGCCCGGACTGGATTATCTGCCAGTTCGGGCGGGTCCAGGAACCGCCGGGAGCGCGGGAATCGCTGATCTCCGTCTTGGAGCAATCCGGCTACGAACGGTTTAAAGTATTCGGCAATCCACCCCTTTTCCTCGGCATCCGCGCCTATAATCCCTGCTACGGAGCCGTTTGCCCATTGACGCAGGTGTGGAGGAGGGGAAGATCGAGTTGAGGGCGTCTACGCCAGATGTACTTCCAGCCTTTTGCCGAGCGCCAGCGCAACGCTTTGCAGCGTGAGAAGGGTTACCGAGGCATTGTCCGGGTCGAGAAGGCGATCCAGGGAGGAGCGGCTTGTTCGCATCATCCTCGCCAACGCGCTCTTCGATAGATGACGTTCCGCCATTTCCTTCTCGATCTGGTACGCGATCACACGCTTGATGGCGGTTGCCTCTGCCTCTGCAAGGAGACCTTCTTCCTCCAGAAAACCATCGAAACGGCTGCCGATATGCTTGTTCCTCATTGTTGTGTTTAACTGTACCAGAAATGGTACAGTTGGGCAAGGGAGTGGCACCGGCATCTTGCCGGTGGAAACGTAGCACGGGCGTCTCGCCCGTGGACGCGGATTGCAGCTTTCGACGGAATCACCATGAAGGCGCACTTGTATCGCACGACCGTCATTCCGGAAAAGAACGCGCAAACGGACGGGATTCGGAATCCAGGTTGGTTGTGCGCATTTGCATGAAGACAAGATGCAGCCAATCCTCTGGCCAGGAAAGGGGTTTTCCGGGGATTCTTATTGGCACGCCGTGACCGTTTCCACTGGCTCGGGACAGCGTCAGTGGTATGATGTACCTATCGAATGATCGTCACAAGACAATCGCGCCTATTCTGAATGTCTTTCTTGTACTTGCCGTCGTCCGAAATCGCTCGCTCTGGATCATAAATCACAAATAAAACAAAAGATTCTCTTGGGTACTTCGTGATGTCTGCCGCAATACCCTCTGTTGCCTTGGAAGGGGATGTGCCCCCGCGTATATATTTCGCTTCAATAATTAGATCGGCAGTATTCGCATTGTGATCTGGCACAACTTTAGCTGAACAGAACGTCGTTGCTGGGAACTCCCGCCTAAAATCCTCCCGTCTTGCTCTGATTAAAGCGTCAATCTGGTCATTCAGCTCCCTTTCACTCTTTGGTTTGGAATTCGCGAATGCCACCGGGATGCTTTCGACCAATATATCGGATATTTCTTCTGCTAACCTTCGTGCGTCGCTCTTGAGATATTCCCGATTTGAGATTAATTGAAGTAAACTTCCATTCTTTAGATTGCGGCATAGATTGTCATGATAATGGCGAATCTGCTTAAGGGCAGTCACAACCTGCTGACCGTGTCTGTGACATAGATCCCATACAGCCTCGACAGCGTCATCCGCTTTCCCTGGCAAGTAATCCGTTATCTCTGCGAGTTCAGAAAGCCTCTCCAATTCAAAGGCCTCCACTGTTTGTTCGGCAAAACGGATCGCCTGGCGGACATAATCCATCGCTGTAGTTCGTGTTTCGGACTCCATCTCGTCCCGGAAAATGTCCCTTGAATAGATCCCCACATCATCGATATCCTGAATTCCCGCTGCATAGGCTGCTAACCGACGATCTATGCACTGAAAACAACCTCCGCAATGTGTTGCCGGCGCTACGCGCTGGAATGTCCTACTACATGAAACGGCGCTCCCGATGAGATCCCGGCTATTGAGCTGATTGAGCAGTTCCATCAGATCGGTCTTGGTTCTATTCCAGAACGGATTCAGGATTGTGAAACGCGATTCACTCACTTCTGAAAGGAACTGAGACATAAGGGGATTGGTTTTTGGATGCGTAGTGCGGCTCGCTCTTGCCCCAATGAGGTCTTGTCGCCGTAGAAGGTTCAGAGATGTAATCCCGTTTTCGTACACAAATATTGAATCAAGCGAAAGGCTCTTTGCCAGAGCAAAGGCGATTGAACAGAAAAGAAAAGCGCGCGTGCGTTGCGTCTCCTCCTCCGCTCGATAACCAAACAGCCCACAATCAAAGGAGAAATGAAGAACCCTTCCTGGGTATGCATTTGTCAGAGAATCTAGGAGCCTATTTTGGGTGCGTTTTGTTCCCGATTGCCCTGAACGATGACTTATCAAGAACAGTGTCTCTTTTGTTGACTCAAGGCGGTCTATCACCCCCGCAAGTGAGTCTAGTCCCCCAGAGAATAGAACAATGGATGAAGGTCCCTTCGATGGAACAACAAACTCCTCGCTATCAAAAAGGGAGGCTGGGGCAGTTGAATGTCCTGGCTCAAAATGGAAAGAATAATCGCCATCTCCGGTCATAAAGAGCAACGCAGCGGCCAATTTCTCCTTCACGGATTCTTGATTCCAAAAGTCAGGATCTTGGACACGAATGATGAAACGCATGTCACGCTGCCATGCGTGTAATTCGACGGCTTGGTTTGAGCCACGACTTGTCATGCGGTCGGCAGCAAAGATATATCCTGCAATTTCTAATAGATCCAACAATCGCGAAGGCAAATGGGCACATTGTCTCACAAAATTGGGCAGTTGCAGGTTGACGTTGCGGTTCGGATGGTTCCGCAGATAAGTCAGATGGGCCACCTTCGCCTTATCGGTACCGACGGGAGATTGTGCTCCATTACAGAGAAATAACCTGGGAGATGAGGCACTCATTTCCTCTCCCCTTCTCGGCGAAGCTCATCGCGAAGTTTGCCGAATTGTACCGCGAGGAAACTCTCTACCTCCCTCTCTGTAGGCAAGCGATCTCGTGCATGCCTATTGAACCAGCCGGCAGCGAATGACTGTCCAATCTTGGCTGTTTCAAAGGCGTGCTTTGATACATCATCGACATGGGACTTTATATCTTGCTCGAACCGATTCCGATCATGAATGGACGGAAGAGTCTCTGAAGCCGCCCTATCGAGAAAGTAATTGAGATAGCGTTCCGTGAGTTTGCCAAAGAAGAGACGACTCAATTCGCAAAAACCAGAACCGCTTCCGAGATCCCCCCAGGATTCAAGAAAGTCGCTTCTTGCTTTGAATAGCGAGGGCTGGACTACCGGATTATCCTTATGCCATTGACCGATGGCGTCGGCGCCTGCAGCAAGAGCAAGTTGCCCATATTCGGACGCGGCCTCATCAGTGGGCATCTGTTGTCTGAGTTCCTTAACAACAGAAAGTGGGCTTGGCTTGTCTGGAAGGGAAATACCGGCGTCTCTGAGTTCGCTTACCGGGTCGTCGGACCGGCATGAGCGGGAGAAAACCAGCAAGAAGTTAAATACTGTCTTTACAGCCTCGTCACGCGAAAGTCTCTCATACTGATGACGGACATTGCTCAGCGTTTGGGCCGCTATGGTCTCGACAGGAATCCCGTCGGAGTACATGCATCCTATTCTCCGAACGAGATTGACCCATTTCTCTGATTTTCGCGGAAGAGATGAGACCCTCTCATGTCCCATAGTTCACCTCTTTCCTATCCCGATCCTATTCGAGCGGCGATCTTCTCATCTTCAGAGAATCAGCATCCCGGACAGTTGAATTATGAGTAAGAATATTCTTTCTTCTCGGGATTGTCAACTATTTGTGCGAAGTTCCTGGATAACCCGGGCCGATGCTCACCCCTGCGAGGGCCAGCCCACATGAATTACAGTATGGACTACGCCTTCCCGCTTGCGGCACACCCTACGCCCCATTACCCGCCGACCATGGCCGCGTTCATCCACCACCCTCACGCCGTAATCGCCTCAACCTCCGCCGGAATTTTGCTGAGAATGACTTCTTTCAGGTCGATTTTTCGGCTGGCGTTGTCAATGTCGATACCGACAAGGTTACCGTCGGAGTCGTAGTCCAAGACGACCCCTTCCGATATCTCCGTGCTCTCCGCGCTCGGTTTCGACGACAGGTCAATGTATAACGAATCGGTGTCCGGATAGTATTTCAGCTTCATCGTTTGAATCTCATCTCGATATCCCATCCTCCGCCTATAGCATCGTATCAACAATCCGGCCGCCTGTCATGTATTCAACGGAGCTTCACCAAATCGGCCTGGATTCCGGCTTTCGCCGGAATGACGGGTTTGTGTTCCCCCCCCTCAATCCCCCCGTAAACGGGGGGAATTTTTCTACCTCCCCGTTTACGGGGAGGATTGGGGTGGGGTTCTTCGCGTGACACCGGCAATCACTTCGCTCCTTCAATAAACCCGCAATACCGGCCCATCCAGTATGGAAGAAGCCAGAAGACTCCGTTACTTTCGAGATGGCCTTCGGGGTCGCTGAAATCGCCGGATATTGCTTCCCACGGGTTCTTATCCCAGCGCATTACACCGCGCTCGCTCGGCGGCAGCATTCGATCGAGTTGCAGCGGCTCCAGCATGGGCCAGCGGACCAGGCGGATGTCCTCACGCTTGCTGTTGTCTACCGTCCATTGAATTAAATCGAGCGGCGCATCCCGCAGAAAGGCTATACTCTCCTCCAGGTGGAAACCCTGCCCCCCGATCATCCCGAACGTGAAATTAAAGTACGGATTCTGGTCGTTCTCTACCGTCCGATACGCCCAGGTAATCCCCTCCATGTAGATCCCGCGAAGCGCCGGGTCTTTCTCGTTCAGCATCAACCCGGGAACCGCCTGGATCATCAGTTCATCATCAATATGTGTGCGCTCGGACATTCCGTACGCCTTCGGGCGACGGACCCGCTTTCCATAGCCGTGCTTCTCAATGAGTTGTAGATATTCTTTCTGGTACTTTTCGTCGCCTGTGATGTGATACGCGGTCTTGAGATAGGAGAGGATCTCAAACGAATTGATGTGACTTTCTGTCCGCCATTCGGGATTACCGTTCAGTTTCTCCGGCGACCAGACTCCCCACCGGGTGGCTTTCCCGTCGATATCACGCAGTACATAGCCGCCGTCGATGATGTGGTCCATGATCCGGCTGATTAGGCTGCGGACTCGTTCCTTATCTGTTTTATCGGCTACAAGATCGTAATAGAACAAATAGCCGAACATGTGTGAGGTGATTTCATCGGAACTGGTGTCGCCCTTCCAGAGCCATTTCCCATCCGCCGAAAGTCGCCAGCGTTCCGGCACGATTTTGTACCGGGGCATGTGGATTCGGCGTTCGACCGTCTCTTGCGGGGAGAGTTTCTCATTCGGGTCCGCCATCTTTTTCCAGGTGGTGGGAACGACGGTCCGGGCCACAAATCCCTTTGTGCCGGTCACGGTCTGCAGGAACTCCAGGGCATCGAATGTCTTGTCCGCATTTTCTTTGGCCTTCGGATCTTTCGTGACCGCGTACCGAAGGCATTCCATCACCATGTAAATGCTGGTGTATCCGCCGTCGTTGTCGTCGTCGATGGGTTCAAAGACATTTCGGTTTTTGGGATTAGGGAAACGGCATTTCTCGACCAGTCCGGGCGGTCGGACATGCCGTTTCAGGCAGATATCGAGGTAATGCTCGGCTTTGTCCGCGAGCGTCATGTTGCGTTTCTTGATCGCACTGACCCCGGCGGCGGTGGCAATCCAGGCGGTTCCCTCACCGTCGAATGCCACATCCCGCACGTCATCGCTCAGCAGCCAGCGGCGGCTGTTACGAAGCGACCAGTTCTTTCCATCGTACCGCACGACACCGAGCGCCGTTCCGACCCAGAGTACACCATCCGGCGCGAACGCCAGCGACCGCACGTCATAGTTCGGCAGCCCCTTCTCGGTTGTGAAATACTTTTCTCTCTTCCCGTTCGCATACACATCAATTCCGCCCAAGCTGCCGATCCACAGACGTTTGTCCGGCGAAAAAGCGAGCGCCCGGATGTCTCCTGAAAACAACTCTTCCTCTCGAAAGAACAGGCGAAGGTCCTGCCCATCCCAGCGATACAGCCCCATGCAGGTTCCGAGCCACACCGCCCTGTTGTCCGGGTCCGGCACGATGGCGCGATCATTGCGCGACCATCCACCCTCCACGGGACTCCATTTTCCGCTCTTCTCAATCCAGGAGCCGTCCGGCCCCAGGGCAAGCAAACCATCCCAGGCAGCCCCCACAACCGCCACCGGGCCATCGACCCCGCTCGCTTTTTGAACCTGATCCCCCTTGATCTGATAAAGCCCATCCCATGCGGCCACCCACATTGCCCCGGCGGGATCGACATACAAGTCATAAATCGGCCCTTGTGTGATCTTCGACTGCGGCTCCCATGTTTTCCCGCGCAGCGCATATACGCCCGCCTTGGTCCCGGCCCAGACCACGCCGGAATTGTCCACGGCGATGGTTCGGACATCGTTCCCGCCTTCCGATGCCTCCACCGGGTATTCGACATGGTATTCCTGCATGAACGGCACATCTTTCACGCTCTCTGCGGCATACGTCCCGCCGAACCCCAGAGTCGCGAGAAAGGCCAGAACTGCGAGACCTGTTTGGGTATATCCGAACATCATTGAGTTCCTCCTTGATGAGTGAAAGCGAATGGCCTTGCACATTATGAAGGAAAATCGAGCGATTCGCATGGTTGGGAACCATTGGTCTCAGTCTCTAGGAGAATCCGCCTTTGCACGGTAAGATTGGTGGAAGATGAGATGCTTTTTCCAGGGTGAGACTACATACGATCATCCTATCTGAAAGGACCAACAATAATGCGTGTATTGATCGCCGGAGTAGATGGATACCTGGGCTGGGCGCTCGCCCAGCATTTGACCATGCGTGGCCATGAGGTTGCCGGAATCGACCTGTTTCTCAGGCGGGACTGGGTGGCAGAGATGGGATCGCAATCCGCCACGCCGATTCGACGAATGACCGAACGCCTTGCGGCCTTCCGCGAGATATACGGCAGAAACCTGATTTTCCGTAAAGGCGACCTTCGGGACTACGATTGTGTCCTGAACTTCCTGAAATCCTTCCAGCCGGAGGCCATTGTGCATCTGGGCGAAATGCCCTCCGCACCGTACAGCATGTTGGATGTTCATCACGCCACATTCGCGCAGTTCAACAATATTGGCGGGACACTGAATCTTCTGTTCGCTATGCGAGACTGCTGCCCCGAAGCGCATCTGGTCAAACTGGGAACCATGGGCGAATACGGAACTCCCAACGTGGATATCCCCGAAGGATTTTTTGAAATTGAATACCGTGGACGGAAAGAGCGGCTGCCGTTTCCCCGGCAGGCGGGCAGCTGGTATCACCAGTCCAAGGTGCATGACTCCAACAATATCACGATGGCCTGCAAGTTCTGGAAACTGTGTTCGACCGATGTGATGCAGGGCGTGGTGTTCGGAACACGGATCGACAAGATGCCGGAAGATGAACGTCTCCTGACCCGCTTCGATTTCGATCAGTGTTTCGGCACGGTGATCAACCGCTACTGTGCACAGGCGGTTGTCGGCAAGCCGCTGACTCCGTTCGGCAAGGGCGGGCAGCGCCGGGGATTTCTGCCCCTGCGCGATTCCATGCAATGTCTCACCCTCGCGGTAGAGAATCCTCCCGCCAAGGGCGAATACCGGGTTTTCAACCAATTCGAGGAACTCTACAATGTCTCCGATCTTGCGGAGAAAGTGAAAAAGGCCGCCGCCGACCTGGGATTGCAGGTCAGCATTCGTCCTATTGAGAACCCTCGGATCGAAATGGAAGAGCACTACTACAACCCGGATCACAAGCACCTTCTCGACCTCGGCTACAAACCCACCCACGATATCGCACAGGAGATTCGCATTACTCTTCAGGATCTCCTGAATTACAAGGACCGCATTCTCGTTCGCGAGGAGGCCCTGGACCCGGATATTCGATGGGATGGCAGCCGACGGAGAAGCGGCTACTTAGCCTGACATGCGGACATGACAAAATCCTCAGTTACAATTCTGGTTACCGGCGGGTTGGGATTCATCGGCCTTCATCTGGTCCGATTTGTGTTACAGAAACGCCGCGACTGGTCGCTCCGTATTCTCGATAACGAGTCTGTGGGACGGCGGGAGGATCTGGCACGCCTTCTTGATGAGGAGTTCCCCCAAGAACGGGCGGATATCGAGGAGGATCGGCTGGAGGTGATTTCCGGTGATATCTGCGATGCGGATTGTGTGAAACATGCGACGAAGGGGTGCGATTATGTAGTTCATCTAGCCGCATGGACCGGAGTTCAAACCTCAATACAAAATCCTGCTGACAGTATCCGGGTGAATGCCCTGGGCACATTAAATGTTCTGGAGGCCGCACGTAAAAAACAGGTCCGGCGCGTAGTCCTGGCATCCTCTAACGCGGCGGCAGGCGAGCCGGATCATTCCGACTACGGACCGTTCTGTGTCAAGCCGCTCTCCCCTTACGGGGCGGGGAAACTGTGCCTGGAAGCATTGGCCTCCGCATACTGGCGGTCAATGGAACTGGAAACTGTGTGCCTGCGCTTCGCGAATGTGTATGGTCCCTATTCGGGGCGGAAATCGAGCGTTGTCGCAAAATGGATTAACCGTATACTGAACGAGGAACCTATCGAGATCTATGGCGATGGCTCGCAGACGCGCGATTTTGTCTGGGCGGGCGATATCGCACAAGCGATTCTGTCCGGTCTGGAGTCCCCCCATGCGCCCGGAGAGATATTCCAAATCGGCAGCGGCGAATCGGTCAGCATTGCCGAGTTAGTCGAGCTGTTGCGGCGAGTATCCGGTCTGGATTTTCCGGTGCAATATGCTCCCGCTCTTCCCGGTGAGATTCAACGTGTGCTATGCGACATGCGCCATGCCAGACATCTGCTTGGACTGTCAGAGATGACCCCAATCGAATACGGTCTGCCAATAACTTGGGCCTGGTTTACCCGGCGGTAGGGGCATGGCATGCCATGCCCCTACATTTGCGTGCCTCTTTATCGTGTAAGATTCAACCCAATCTCTACCCGTCCCTCTGCCGCGTTGTTTGTGATCTTCATCCCACCTGCAAAACGGTTACCGAAAATGGTGGCACCGAGAATATCCGGTCCCAGGAAGATGTGCGGTTTGTCTTCCCGGAAATTGCAGGCGGTCATCATCAGGGTGCCTCCGAGATGTCGCACGGAGTACTGGTTTGTTTTGTCACCGATGAATGCCCAATGGACAAAATTACACTGGCTTAGACTAACCTGACCGGTTCCCTCAATGACTACATTTTCCGCACAGGGTCCCCAGAAGGAACAATTGCTGAATTGTGCAGCTCCCGCGAATTCATTCGTTGTGCGAATCATGACCGGGTTGTCCCCG
>JAKPYU010000647.1 GCA_029568995.1 Candidatus Omnitrophota bacterium
CGGATGCGCTTCCGCCACCCGGCAGAATTCCGCTTCCCAGTCGCTGTCCAGAATGACCCAGTTGATATGACAGCGCCGGGCGTCGGTTTCCCAGCGGTCAGTCCTGGAGGTATTGAAATTGACGTGGATGGTGGAGCCGACCGGATTGTAAGGATCAAGAACGGCAACAATAGGATGCGCGCCCTCCAGCGAACTCATAATTGCGGCAGTAATCCTTTCGCAGGCCATATCGGCCAGTTCCTGATACATGAGTTGCGCCGGATAAGTTCCTCCTTTGCATTTCAGGCAGTGATCCAGCCAGTCTTTCGTGATGCGTTTCAATTTCCCGAAAAGGTGCCACTTGGGTTCATTGCCGGGATCGCGATATTTTGTATTAATCAAACGGGTAGTCAGATGAAAGATGAGTGTTGACATGCGCAGGTCGCCGGTGTGGATCAAATTTAAATCTACGCCTTCGCCGATAATTCCCTGATTGCGAGTTTCGGTCGGGCCGACGAGATCGGGCGTTAAATCCAGTTCGGAATCTTTGGTGAACGATGCCGTTATTTTTTCTTCCGGCAGCTCCACACGGTAACCGGCCACACGGGGGAAGCGAATTTCCAGAGGGTCGCGCTCCGGGCGGACGGCTTTAACACGAATGGTTTCCCGTGGCGGCTGGGGCGGCGCTACCACAGGTTTGGCGGTGAAATCAAACGGGATGCCCAGAACATCGGCATATTCGACATTAAATAGATTATCTTCATTTAAATCATAGGATTGACGGCGCAACGCCCGGCCGATCACCTGTTCGCATAAAAGCTGCGTGCCGAAAGCGCGGACACCCAGCACATGCGTAACCGTGTTGGCGTCCCAGCCCTCGGTCAGCATGGAGACAGATACCACGCAACGAATGTCTTCGCCAAGACGATCTTTCTTTCCCACGGTGTTCATGACTTCTCGAAGCAAGTCCTGGTCGGTCAGATTCTCCGCCTGGCTGCGGTCGCCGGTGCGCTCAATGATTTCCCGGCGGAAACATTCAATCTCGTTACTG
>JAKPYU010000327.1 GCA_029568995.1 Candidatus Omnitrophota bacterium
AACGAAATAGGCGCAACATGTATTGTCATTCCGAACGAATGTGAGGAATCTCGATAATAACAGGGCAGATACGGCTTGCGGATGAGATTTCTCCCTTCGGTCGAAATGACAGGAATAGCACAATGCTGAAGCCAAATCCGAACCGTGAGGTGTTCCATGGCGCATGTCCTGATTTTCGGTATCGGTCCGATTCCTCTGGAGAAGTCACGCCTGTTCCATGCCGGGGGGAACCGTGCCTGGCATCTGGCGGATGCGCTTCGCGGTGCAGGCCATCGCGTCACCTTGCTCTGTATGCGGGTGACTGCCGGTGGTGAATCGAACACGCAAATCGAACGCACAGAAAAAGAAGACCTTGTTTATGTGAGTGTCGATGAGGTCGCCCATTTCGCCGATGATTCGTTTCTCCGCCGGTTTGTGCAGGAAACCCATCCCGATATGCTGGTTGGAGCCTGTGCGTATCCGGCAGCACGCGCGGCGATTGTCGCGGGCGATTTGCCTCTCTGGGTGGACCTGCACGGATATCAGATGGGGGAAGCCCAAGTGAAATCTTTCCGCGATGAGGAAGACGGATTTCGGTTCCATTTCTGGGATCGCTATCGCCCGGCTCTGGAACGCGGTGACCGCTTCTCCACAACCAGCGAGCCTCACCGGTATGCGGTAATCGGCGAGCTGGGTGCAATCGGCAGGCTGAACCGCCACACCTTCGGGGAAGACCTGGTTCACACAATTCCCATCGGTTGGGCTACCCTGCCGATGCGGGAGAAGGCACCGAGAAAGCCGGATGATCCATTTATCGTATTCTATTCCGGCGGATTCAACACCTGGTTCGATGTGGAGACCCTCTTTCGTGCGGTGGAATCGGCCATGAGAGAGGACTCCCGGATTCGCTTTCTCTCCACGGGGGGTGCTATCGACGGGCATGACGAGGCGACGTACCCGGAGTTTCAACGAATGGTGGACGCATCTCCTTTCCGGGATCGATTTGATCTTCGAGGATGGGTTCCGAGCGAGGATCTTCCGGGTATCCAGGAGCAAGTGGATCTTTTCATCAATGTGGATCGCTTCTGCTATGAGACCCTGATCGGGGCGCGGAACCGGATCACGGAGATGATGGTTCGGGGAGTGCCCATTCTTTCGACATTGGGGACCGAGATCAGCCGGATTCTCCAGGAGAATGCCTGCGGTCTTGTCGTTCCGATTGGCGACTGTGAGGCGTTGAGTCAGAGAATTCTCTGTGCGGCGGATCATCCGGGTGACCTGGAGGAGATGTCCCAAAGAGCACGGCGGTTATTCGAGGAGAAGTTCACATACGAGGCCACCGCCAGGCCCCTCATTGAGTGGGCGAAGACGCCCGTTCGTGCAGGCGATGCAGGAAAAGGAGTTGCCCTGTTGACCGCGCCGCCTCCGGTCGATCCGGTCAGAGGAGTCCGGGCAGGATTTCGGTTAATCCGTGAAGGATTGATTCGAAAATTGCGGGGCGATCAGTGAACCAGGGGATGTGCCAGCGGGTTGTTAGGCAGCTGACCGCCTAATCGGGCAATATCCCCCAGGCTGATGATGCCGTTACTGGGATCGTACACCTGCTCCAGTCCGAAATCTTCCAAACCGGTCGCGAATTGTGGCACATAATCTTGTGCCCGATCCGGCCCCTGGCTCTCCAGGATGTAAGTCTCCGTCCGCAAAGGAATCGGCACACCACGACCGATAGCCCAGTCTCCTTTCAGGTTGAAATAGAGATATCCGCGCGGGCTGTTGCCGTTCTCCACACCGGAACGCATCAACCGTTTCGGCATGAAGATGTCTTTCAGATCGACGGTGGTCAGATACGCGACCGGAGTGGTCAGCGCGACCAGATCCAAAGGAACCAGGTCCGTGAACCCAAAGGGGAACTTGCGCCAGTCTACCTGGTACAGTGCCAATCCGGTGGCCAGTGTTTTGAATTCCCCCTCCACACGCGCCACCTTCGCCTTGACCTGGGCGCGCTGAAAATTCGGCACGGCAATCGCCGCCAGAATGGCGATAATTGCCACGACAATCAGGAGTTCGATTAAGGTAAAAGCCCTCGACCGGTGCATCATTATTGACCCATGGAATACATTGTATCCCGGAGGGGTTGTTCCACAAGCCAGAATGACGATTCGGTCGAATCCCCTCGAACAGGAGGAGGCAGGCAGGTCAGAGTCCGTGCCGTTGAATCACGCCGCAGCTGACGACGCCGTTGCTGGGATTGTAATCGAACCACATCATCAAGACATCGTCCTGTTGAATCTCTTCGTAAGGGAAGGTTTTCCCGTCCGGCCCCAGTGTAAAGATCATCCAGGCGGTTTTTTCGGCGTTTTCCTTCGTGTTGAACCAGAATGTCGGGTATTCACCGCTGTGGACCAGGAAATAATCGAAGTTGTGGTAGTAATACCCGTGGGCCTTTGAGAACGGACTGTCGGTGCCGGAACTGATATAGTTGACCGGCGTTGTAAGTGGGGCCATGACAGACAAATGAACCGGCGCGATTAAAGTGATCACTCCGGTTCCGGCCGCACGGGGTGGAATGCCGTTCTGATCCAGGCGATACATGGAAAGCGCCGTATTGAATGAGTTCAAATCCGCCTGTGCGCGGGCAACCTGACTCTTCACACGGGCATTCATGAAGTTCGGGACAGCGATTGCGGCGAGAATTCCGATTATGGCAACGACGATCAGGAGCTCAATGAGCGTAAAACCTCGGTTGCATCTCATCGGACGGATCTTTCAGGCTTTCTCCAGTCACACTGGGTTTTGTTTCTACCTTCATTGTAGGATAATTTTCGCAGGACGACAATAAAAAGTGACATTGTTTTCATTTCACGCTACAATATCGTAAATTGAAAGGAATTCAGGAGGTAGGTCCAACGTGAGAAAATTCAGGTCAACCGGCATGGCACAACTGGTTCTTTTTGCGCTCCTCTTGGGTGTGAGTGGCCCATCCTTCGCCCAGATTGTGTTCGAGCATTCCGGCACAGTGGGGGTAGGCAGCCAACCTTCGGATATTGCCGTGGCGGATATCGACAGAGATGGGGATCTCGATCTTCTGGTCACTAATCGGTCCGGAGATTCCTTCACCATCTTATACAATGACGGCCTGGGAGGATTCGGCAACAAGCGCGAGATCGCTCTGCCCGAAGACCGCCACGCCCCGGTGGCCATTGCCGCAGATGACTTCAATGGGGATGGGCGGATTGATATCGCCGTGGGAATAC
>JAKPYU010000343.1 GCA_029568995.1 Candidatus Omnitrophota bacterium
GGATGTCGCCTGAATATAACATTGCCTTCTGCAGACCGGGAGCGACGTTCACGACAAAATGGGTTCGATGCTGGACCAACCTTGCCTTCTACTGCGCCCAGAACGGAATCGGCTTTGTGGATTGCCCGGCGACGTTCCACAATATCCACATGGTTCGGGATATGTGCCTCAACGTGAACGTGGCGACAAAGGATGTGAAGCCGTTCCACGGCGAGCTGGACTATACGCACATGATGTGGATCGACAGCGATCAGGTATGGCAGAACGAGGATTTCCAGAGATTGCTTGACGCGGATGAGGACATTGTTTGCGGCGGCTACGCCATGAACGGAACGGAAGGGCGGGTAGGCATTTGCGCAGGCTGGTATGACCCGAAAGTGTTGGAAGAGAAAAAGGGCATGCCGATCATGAAGAAGAGCGAGTTTGTCAACGCCGTTCGCAACGAGAAGGGGTTGATAGACCTGGGCGCGATCCATCCCGAATACGAGTTCCCGTTCATCGGGATGGGCTTCATGTTGGTCAAAAAGGGCGTGTTTGAGAGCATCGAATATCCGTGGTTCTTTGACGACAACATCCGCGTTGGCGACATTATCTCCAACAGCGGGGATGACATCACGTTCTGCAAGAAGGCGACAAGGGCGGGATACAGGATATACCTCCATCCCGATGTGCGGGTTGGGCACGAGAAATTGACCGTATTTTAGCATGAAGGTGATTATTCTCGGCAAGGGCGAGGGATGCGACGACGCGCCGTTTCATTACGGGGAGCCGGGGGTCCAGACATGGGGCTTGAACAACCATATCCTTTCCCGCCCTCTGGACATGGTATTTGAGCCGCATGACGTGGAATGGTGGCTGAAGAATTGGGACAAAAAGGAATGGTTTCACAAAGTCGAAAGGGGATACGCGAAGCACATCGAGAAGGTGAACGAACACGGCATTCCCTATCTGACGCTGAAACATTACGACTTCATCCCGACGAGCGAGCCGTATCCGGTCGATGCAATCTCCCGACACTTCGGCATCGACTATTTCACCGGGGGCGTCGATTACATGATGGCCTATGCGCTGTGGAAGGGCGTGGAGGAAATCGACCTATACGGGGTTCACACGGTTCGGGATGATGAATACCTTTACCAAAAGCCTTCGTTGGAATTTTGGATAGGGGTGGCGGTAGGGCAAAAGACAAAGATTCGGGTGCATGGATCGCAGACGCTACTAAGGCCGATGTATCAGGATAAGATTTGGACCAACCGGGGCGACAATGCAGACGGCTTGCGATACGGATATTTTGTGGAGCCATTGGAGGGAAGGGTGGTGGTGGCATAATGGGGCTGATGGGAGTCGTGTCTGAGGGAAGTAGTCTTCCGAAGTTTGCTGATGCCCTTGAAGGATACATTCCCCTTTTCAGAGGGACCGGCAAACGCGGTTTCTCTGGACTGAAATCAACAGAGGGTGGCGTTTACGGAGATGGGATATATTTCTATACCGATCCATTACCGGCGAGAAGTCACTCTACTTGGCCCGGTGGTGGGGTTATCACAGGATACGCAAAACCAGAAGATTTAATCCTCAAGGGCAATATAGCTGTATTGAAGGATGTCAACAAATTCCTTCCAGCAGGTAAAATTTCATTACATGATACCAGTTTGCCACCTATTGAATTTGTTAAACGGGCCGAAAAAGCATTATCAGAGTTTACCCCAATCGTAGGAATGATGGGGTTATCCTCCCTCTATTCCCCCGAAGCGGCACAGGCCAAACAGCATCAGGACATGGCTTCTCAACAGGCACTCGAAGAACCGACCTTTGACCCGACTACCTTACTCGCTGGCCCTGCCCGTTGGGGCGGCGGCTTAATGAACATGATAGGAGACATGGTATTACGTTATCTGACCAAGTAACAGTTTAACCTACATATACGCTATCAAGCAAGTTGAGGCGCGTATCCGAGTAATCGGGCGCGCCTTTTTTATTACGACTAACCGAAAGGAGTCAAGGACATGGCAGACGAAGCGAAGCAGCCGGAAGGCCAAGCAGAAGCGGGGGGAGTGAAGGCAGACGAAAACGGATTGCCGGAGGTCGCAACAGACGATTTCCTGTCTGCGGTTGGCTTGGACGACGAAACGGAGCCTGAACCGGAAAAGAAGCCGGAGAAACCGCCGGAACGGGAACCGGAGAGGAAACCGGAAAAGCCGCCCGAAAAGCCCGAAGAGAAGCCGCCGGACAAGTTGCCGGAGGTCACAAAACGTAAGATCAAACATCAGGGGAAGGAGATCGAGTTAGACCCGGACAAGGAAACCGAGCTGATTCAGAAGGGTTTTGATTACACCCAAAAGATGCAGGCGTTGGCTGCGGAACGGCAGCAACTAACCGCGAGCATGGGGCTGATTCAAGCCGTTCAGAAAGACCCGGAACTCCGAAAAAAGATAGCGGAACATCTGACAGGCCAGATTACCGGCGAACCGAAAAAGCCGGAGCCGCCCAAGTTTGATGATCCGATCGAACAGCTCAAATGGGAAACAAGGCAGGAGGTCTTGAAGGAGGTCGAGCAGAGGTTCGTCAAGCCGATGCAACAGCAGCAGCAGACCATGACGCACCAACAGGTGATCGATCAGGTGCGGATGCAGGTGCAGGCGGACCCGATGTATGCGGAGGTTCAAGAGGCGATCCGGGCGGAAGTGGCGGCATTGCCGCCCACTATCGCGCAAAACGTCTATCGAACCTACGACCAGAACCCGAAAGCCTACTTGGAAGCATACCAAATCAAGCGGCAACAGATTGCCGCAAAAAAAGGCAAACCCCAGGAAGCGGCAAAGGCCATGCCCGAACCCGTCAAACGGGAGGAACGCGCGCCCATCCTTGAAAGCGCGCGGAATCTTCCGAGCGACGCGGAGGCAAGCAAGGAAAGGGAGGCGCTGAAAGCCCTCAACAAGAAGGCAAGGGCGGGCGACTACCGGGCATTGGGTGAGCTGCTTCTCAAGGGCGACATGCTCAAGGGGATTGCAGACTAAAGGAGATTAGCAATGGCAGATACCGAAACCACTACTTATACCAAAAACGTATCCAGCTCTCTGAAACAGAGCATTCTGGATACGATCACTAACATTGCCCCAACGGATTGTGTCTTCTATAACACCATCGGCAAGGGCAAGGCGAAGGCCAAGCTGGAGGAATGGGAAGAGGATACCCTTCAGGCGGCGGCGAACAACAAGCAATTGGAAGGCGGGGATGTGACCGCCGGGACGGTGACGTATCCTAAACGCAATTCCAACTACACGCAGATCAGTTATAAGGTCTTCAAGATTTCCGATACCTTTGAGAAGGTGGACAAGGTTGGCCGGAAGTCTGAAATCGCCTACCAGACGGGGCGGCACATGGCGATGCTCAAGAGGGACATGGAATATGACCTCCTGAACACCACGGCATCTGCGGCTGGTACTGCGACCAGCGCGAGGGCGTCTATGGGCGCGAAGGGGTTCATCACCGACAACCTCTATTCGTTCAGCAACACGACCGCGACGACCAACCTTCTCACGGAAGACCTGTTCAACGACGAGATGGTGGCGGCATGGGAGGACGGCAGGGAGCCTACCGTGGTCATCACGCCGATGGATCAGAAGCGGCTGATCACGGAGTTTAACGGCAACAACAAACTGACCGTGACGGAAGGCGGCGACGCGAAGAAGATCATCAACAGCGTCGATGTTTACGAGGGCGACGCGGGAAGCGTGACCGTGAAGGCGTCCCGGTTCATCTCGGCGGACGATACCAACTACCAGTGGCTGCTCTTTATCGACAAGGAGATGTGGGACATCCTCTTCCTGCTGCCGATCAAGACGGAAAAACTGGCTCGTTTGGGTCCGGCGACGAAGATCATGATTCACACGGAATACACCTTGCGGTGCAAGTCCGACAAGGCAAACGCGGCAATCAAATACCTCTATGACGGGGGCTAACCTTTAACCTGGGGGCGGGGTTTCGGCTCCGCCCCCCCTTGAATGCTGATAGGAGAACTATGGCATGGGCGAGATTTTAGACAAATCCAGAATGTATATCCACAACGATGACGGGGATTACACGCTGGAAACGGACATCATACAGGACATTCGGGATCACATTGCCTACTGCAAGGAATTGCGGAACAGGCCGGGGAACGGCTTTTGGGACAAGCGCAATGGGCGGATGGTGGGGAGTATTCCATCCGTGGCTTACTTGAAAGGCTTGCAGGAAGGCTACGACATGGAATGCGCGGACAGGCAGATTGCCCATAAGGAAAAGCTGCGATACCTCAACGATCATCCCGAATGGCGCACCGTTCCGCACATCGACACGCCGGGGCATACCGGGCAGATCATCATCAAATAGGGGGTCACAATGGCAACGGTCAGAATATCGTCAAAAAGCATGAAGAGGGCGACGGGCCTTAAAGCCCCCGAATATGTGCTTGCGGCCACGGCCACCATCACGTCGGATATGTGTTACGGCGGCCTTATCAACACTTACGGGCAGGCGGCGGATATGGTTCTCACGCTTCCGGCTCCGACGGCGGGGATGCATTTCAAGGTCATTGTCGGCACGACCGTGGCGAAATACGTCCATGTCAAGGCCGCTGCGAATGACAAGATTTATCTCGACGGCGCGGCGGGGAGCGACGCGGGATATGTCGGCATTGCATCCGTTTCGGCGGGTGAGGCGATAGAAATCTTTGCCTTCCAAACGGGCGCGGCGACTTATGATTGGTTCGTAAATACGCTGTCCGGCACATGGGTAGCCGGATGAGTGAGGGCATGATGGACACAAAGAAATGCGACATCTGCGGCGAGATGAAAAGCGCGTTTACAGACAATACGACTATCACCGTTGAATGGGGCGGCCACACCGTGCGGATGTTCATACAGACCTCCTTCACGCCGCCACGACCGGACATCTGCGCCGATTGTTTCCCGACGGTCTTAAAAAAGCTGGCCCTTGAAATCAACAAAATGGAGGATGCGTCGTGAGCACAGTTGCCGATGTGATTGCCGATGTCCGGGTAGAGATCAACGATGTTTCTAAGACGCGGTTTTCAAGCGATACGTCCGAGATACTGCCCATTGTCAAGCAGGCCATACGGCGGGCGAACCGGGTTGTTCAGAGGCACAGCATCCCGTTTGCAAAGACTTCCGCGACGCTGACGACCGTTGCGGACACGGCTTACGTCTCATTGCCAAGCGACTTCGATATCCCCATCGGCATCTGGCGGGATGACACGGACGAAAGGCTGACCCATGTGAACGAGCAGGTATGGGAAACGCTCGATTCTCCCGCTGCGTTAACCTACTGGTTTCTGGACATCGAGAACTCGCGGATCTATCTTGCCGGAACGCCGGATTCGGCGGAGACTTTAACTATCCGGTATTTCCCCACAGTTGACCCTTCGGCCTACACAACCGCATCCACTATGCCGTGGAGTGGGCGGCTCGACGATGCAATCACGCGATATGTAGCTTTGCGGCTCCAGAACATCGACGAGATGAACGTCAAGACGGATGAGAACATTCTGACCGATTTTGAGAACTCGATTATCCAGACCTATATGTATCAGAACCCGCCTATCGTGGAAGGGGCAAGGTGGCTGTAAATGGGGCAGAAAGCCTATAAGCACCAACGGGGGTCAATCCAGTTTCACGACATCCGGCTTAACGGCGGCCTGAACTATTCCGAGGCTCCGGGAAACATTCAGGACAATGAGCTTACACATGCGCTGAACTACATCTACGACCCGCAGACCGGAACGCCGGAAATACGACCCGCAACGCTCTGCCAGACTGCCGCCGTGTGCGATTCGACAAACGGGATTCTCAACATTTACTATTACGAGAAATCCTCCACGACGGCGTATCTTGTCGGCGTGTGCAACGGGAACCTGTATTACCTATCCGGCACAGGCTTAACCGCGTGGACGAAGATCGGCGCGCTGAATGACAAGACGACCGTTCCGATGTTTGCCACGTTCCACGGGAAACTTTTGGTTGCCGACGGCGGGACGAACATCAAGACCTGGGACGGGACGACATATAGCGCATTGGCCGATGGGTTGGGCGCAACGGCGATCACGGTCATCAAGGGCCGCGTGGTGGTGAACTCCACCTCTTCGGGATCAGCCGATTTGGTTACGATGTCCGGGGCAGAGGATGAAACGATGTGGAACACGGCGGACCCGACCAATCCCGCGATTGCGCTTCGGGCCGGATACGGCGACAACATGGTTGTCACCGGGTTTGCCGTGTTCGGGGATGACCTTTTCGTGTTCAAAAAGGGAACGTCCGAAAAATGCGTCTATAAGGTGAACACCGGGGATGCGACGGCGGCGAACTGGTATTGCGCCATGCAGACGCAGAACAACGGGGCGCAGTCCGGTCATGCCATTGTTTCCGCGTTTAACGATGTTTTCTTTATGGACACCTACGCATTCAAGTCCTTGCGCGGCGTGACGGAATACGGCGATTTGCAGGTAGAGCAAATCGGCGCGAAGATCAACAACGCCTTTACCGCCGGATCGACCTGTAAAATGCTGGCCTATATCCCGTATTACAATGCGATATGGTTTATTGTGGGCGACATCACCTACACCTGCACGCAGTTGATTAACGCGGGGCAGAAGTCCTACGTCTTTACGGAATTGAGCTTTAAGCAGGGAACCATCAACGCCGTGTGTCAGGCGGGATCGACCATCTACCTTGCGGGAAACAACGGATACCTTTACACGCTGGATTTGACGGGAACCTACGCCACGGATGAAACCGTCCCGGACACGACATCCGCCTACACATCTAACCTTGTCACAAAACAATTCTCCTATTTCGGCGGCTTTATCTTGCGGAAGACTTCGCTGTATCTCGATCCGATTGTGTCGGGAACGGCGTATCTATACGCCGTGACGGATCTGAGCGAGAACATTTTATTGAAAACGGTGACGTTGCAATCTTCAGGGCAACTTCTTTATGACGCGACGGGCTACCTCTGTGACGCGACGGAATACCTGAACGACATGGGTCTTGCCGCGTGGTATGAATACACAAGGAACCGCGTTCGGGGAGGCACATTGCAATTCAAAATTACGGCCACTTCGGGGCGTGTCGGGATTGAAGGTCTGAAAGCAGAGATCGCTTTGGTGGAGGGATAGGGCATGGCTGGACTGATGAGCGCGGGGAGGCAACTGGCATCGAAGGGACGGATGGGTGACAGCATCCTTGCACATATCAACCCGCGCGAGGCGGCTCTGCTCATGGCGCATGGCGGGATGGGAACCAGAAACCCGAAGACCGGGCTTATGGAGTTCTGGTCATGGGATGACTGGTGGAGAATGTTCGGCGGAAGCCCGGAATTGGGAACGGATTACGGCGGTGATTATTCCATCCCGACGGAAACCGCTGCCACTACCAATGCGGCATCTACAACGCCGGCGGATGCGAATGCGAATATCCCGACGGCATCTAAAACGGAAGCGACATCAGACCTAAGCGAAGGGTGGACCTCTGCGGGTTCTGGTGACGGATCAACCTCAACTTCCCTTGTAGGTGACTACCAGACAATCCCCATTAGCTCGGGTAGTAGCATAGGGAAAGATTTAGTCGGTGCAAATGGCGACACATCTTACAAAGTGAATTATGACTATTACAGCCCGGAATTGGGCGATCCGACTATTACCATTAAGGACACGGCGGGAACGGATTATACAAACCTCTTGCCTACTGGATGGGATGCTTATGGATATAAAAAGGCAAACACGGATATAGATTGGGATTCCGGCATTGATCCGCTTGAACATTATCTAAATACCGGCAAGGCGAAAGGTCTGGGATGGGGAACAACCAATAAGTATTCCCCGACCTACGATCCCGACTATCAATATAGTTGGCAATCGGATCAGGATTGGGCAGTTCCGGGGCGGCAGAAAGATACATCCTATAATGTCAATATAGGCTCCGGGGATAGTGTTGCCACTGATGACCCCTATGAAACGCAGCGCGACGAATCGGGCAAGCCGATAACAAGCAATTACAAGTATTATCAGCAGGGCGACGATCTTTACGGGCCGAATGTTACCAAAGTATATGAAGACCCGAATAAGTGGTATTCCGACATGGATGAGGATACGCTTTCCGGTCTTAGCCTTTATTACACGGATGACGGCAAGTATTATTACGAGGACAAGGACAAGAAGAAATACGACATCACCTTCGGCGAAGGCGCGACTTCGGGAACCGTCAAGATAGGAGATAAGACCTATAACATCCATAAGGGGAATGAGGAAACATTCTACTATAAAATACCAACCACAGAGGAATTGCAGGCATCCGATTACGCCGGGAAATACGACACAACGCTAACCGCATCCGAAGATTGGGCTAAAT
>JAKPYU010000350.1 GCA_029568995.1 Candidatus Omnitrophota bacterium
GGCCAATTCCCTGGCAGGGCCAATAATCTCCACCACAGAGGAGCATCGGAAAAGTCATCGTGCGCGGTCCCGCGAATTCTGCAGTCATACCCGCCGGCGCGAAGCACAGGGTTCCCTGGAGAGGAGCCGTCATGCAAGAACATCACAGGTTGATCGAGTTCCTGCACTTCCGCGGACCAGTCGAGGATGACTCCTGCTTTAAAACGTGGATCGTCTTGCATTGTCCGTGTGGCAATTCCCCCGCCCATCGACATTCCGAAAACACCCACACGCCCCAAATCGAGCAGCCCATCAAGGATTTCGAAACCTTGCCCCGTGTCAAGCTTCTCCAATTGATCCAAGACAAACTGCACATCCTGCTCATGCAGACTTGGGTTTACGTCGCCCCACCTGCCTATTACACGGCCGTCCGGAAACTGCGTCGCAATGGCATTGTATGTGTGGTCGATGGAGGCGATGATATAGCCGTGGCTGGCTAACTCCTCAAAGAGAGACACATTCATCCATCTGAACCCGCCGTTGCCGTGAGAGTAGATCAGCACAGGGTATTGGAGACCTCTATTGAGCACAGCCGCGTCCCAAACCGCATTTCCCACGAGGACTTCGAGGCCATCCCAAAAATAGGTCTGGACAGAAAAAGGGGCCATAAAAAAAGACCGGACCGCTGCAAACCCGGGACAAACAAGACCGGGTGATTGACCCTCCGGGGGATTGGCGGGATACCAGACCTGAACCATCAATTCTCGCTTGTCGTTGGGATCATCGGTGAATGTCTCTCCTCGGGATTCGTCAATGAGGTGGACCAGAAATGTCCCTATTGAGTATGGGCCGGTTGTTTGTGGCAAGCGCACGCCGGCAGGGATCTCGTATGCTGCCATGGTCGACATACCGCCGATCTCCCGATCACCCACGATGCCCGAAAACACGGCCTCGCCGGTCGCTGTCTTTGGGGGAGTAACGTAATACCGGAGTGTCTCAGCGCCATCAAACGATCCGAGAGTCCACGTAATGACGCCGCTACTGAGTATTCCACTGCTTGATGCAAATATCTTCCACTCGGCGGGAGGGGTTTCCATCACGAGCACCGCGCCCGGATCGCCCGTTACCTCGATAATGATTGTGATGCGTTCACTGGGCAGGTATACCTCACCCGGCAGTACCCGCACCGCCGTTACCGCCGCCAAGGCACTGAGGGCAAATCCCACGGTCATAACCGCGAATAGGACTATGAAAGTGTGTATTCTCTTCATCGTTCTGTCCTCCGTATTTGCGCCCGGAGAAATTCTTTGGGCCGCAAATAGTCCTTTGTTCCTTACTTGTACAAGTCCCAGTCATCACAGGCTGACGCTGTAATCAGCCGGACGTCGGAGAAATGCCCCATAACAAATCGGGAGGGGCCCCCCATCGCCGACAACCCCACATAAACCGGATCAGTAAGATCCAGAACTTGACTGCCGAGGAGGGTCCATTCCATTGTGACGGTATTGAAGTAGTACGCACTACAAATGTTGTTTTCACGAACAATCTTCAGTCGACCATCTTGAAACCGGGGTAAAACTGTGTCCGACCATAGTGGGAAGCGAGCTGTCCATTGCCGCCACCCCGCAAAAGCATCTTCGTCACACCAATGACAGACCACACAGAACATCGAATCCGGTGTCAACGTGTCCAACACGCTGATAAATGCAACGTCGTGACCTCCCAAGCCGTGAAGATTCACAGCGATAATTCTGGCTTCAATGCTGAAGTCGCCGGTGACTTCCGAGTAGAGAAAATGATGGGGCGTGTGTTGTTCGCCATCGTCAGCATTGCCCCTGTTGATGATGATGTACTCTCCGGAAGAGGGGTAGTACCATCCAGCGCCTTCAGACCACCATCCCGCCGCTCTGTCTTCAATGCTCGTCCCATATTGAAAGATTCCTAGCGATTTCGAGGTAACCGGAGTCATTGTCGTTGTTCCGGTGATCTCCTTATCGTTGACTTTTCCGGAGAACACGACTTCTCCTGTTTCAGTGGCTGGTGGGGTGGTGGTATAGGAGAATGATCGAGGGACAGGTGCGCGGCTTACAGTCCAAGCAATGACACCCGCGTTGACAGTCCCGTTGATAGGAGTAAAGTCGCTTATGGCCCACCCCGTCGGGGGTGTCTCGACGACTTGTAGAGTATCTGTGTCTGTGCTCACTGTTATCGTTACTCGTACCGGCAGCCCGGGCCAGTACTCTCCCCAAGACAGCGTCCGCACCGCCGTTACCTCTGCGGAGGCGGTGAGGACAAATCCGAATCCTGCTAAGCCAAATATTGCAATGAAACTCCGTACTCTGTTCACTTCTCTGTTCCTCCTATTCGATTTATCTTTAAATGCCGACATATTCTGTGTCCTCCCTGATTCACTGCCGCGTATAGAGAGCACCCCCACACGGTTCGGGGGTGCACGTAGCCTCTACCAAGGAAGCCAGGGATGATAAGGTAATGGGTATATGATATCCCCATCGCTACGAAGACCGTTCGTAGAGTCATAGAGCAGTGCAACGGGATCGTTTTCTACTATGTCGATGTCGCGGTCCGGTCCAAGGCTCCTTACGAACGTATACCGCGGAAAATCCAAGGTAGCGAGATAAATCTCGTATGGATGTGGGCAAGCCGGATCCTTGGACCAGGCAGGACGGTTATAACAGATTTCCGCCATCACTGCGGACGAATTCTCTCCATCATAACACGCGCGATGAGTAAATGGGTCCTGCTCCTTCATGTTTTCCGCGACTTCCCCATAAAACTGTTTTTCTTTACTCAGTTCAGGCCAGGGAATCTGTGAGGCAGGGACATAGCACGCTCCACCAATCTGTATCGTGATACCCCAATGGAAAGGCCCTCTACTGTTTTCATTCATCATAAGTCCGTAATCATAGAGCGTCTTCGCTCCGCTTTGCGCGCGTGTGACCTTGGCTCGTATGAGTGCATTTTGAAAATTCGGCACTGCAATAGCAGCCAGAATTCCAATGATTGCCACAACGACCAAGAGTTCGATTAACGTGAAGGCGTTGGCCATCTTTGAATTTCTCATCTGAATTGCTCCTGAATCTACCCTGAACCAAGCGTGCATTCCCGACTCACGAATGGGATCGTTCTTTGTCCGATTTAACGGGTCAGGAACCTGTCGTTATCAATACAGCTGCCATTCATCCAGGCCGCTGGGTTCCGTGATATCCGAAATGTCCCACAGCCTTACCGTCCCGTCGTCGCTAGCCGTCAGGAGGGTTCTCCCGTCCGTTGAAAACAACACAGAATTCACCGATGCCGTATGCCCGGAGATCGTCCCAATCTCTTGCCCCGTCTGCGCATCCCATATCTTCGCTGTCCCATCGTCGCCTCCGGTGAGGATCTGCCTTCCGTCCGGCGAAAACGCTACGGACCACACCCACCACGTGTGGCCATGGAATGTCCGGATCTCCTGCCCCGTCTGCGCATCCCACAACTTCGCGGTTCCATCGTAGCTGCCGGTGAGGACCCAGCTCCCGTCCGGTGAAAATGCCACCGAATTCACCCATTCCTTGTGCCCGGAGAATGTTTCAATCTCCTGCCCCGTACTCACGTCCCATAACTTCACCGTGTTATCCTCGTCGCAGGTGAGGACCTGACTCCCGTCCGGCGAAAACGCTACGGGAGGGCCTCCCGCAAACGTGCGGATCTCCTGGCCGGTCTGCGCGTCCCACAACTTTGCCGTGTTTGCAGCGCCGGTGAGGACCCAACTCCCGTCCGGCGAAAACGCCGCGGACAAATGCCTGCACATCATGCACGGATCGGAAGAGAACGTGCGGATCTCCTGGCCGGTCTGCGCGTCCCACAACTTTGCTGTCTGATCTGCAGCGCCGGTGAGGACCCAACTCCCGTCCGGCGAAAACGCTACGGAATTCACCGACCACGTATGCCCGGAGAACGTCCGGATCAGCTGACCCGTCTGTACGTCCCACATATTCGCTGTGTCATCCCCGCTGCCGGTGAGGAGCCGACTTCCGTCCGGCGAAAACGCCACCGAATTCACCCCGTCGGTATGCCCGGAGAACGTCCGGATCTCCTGCCCCGTCTGCGCGTCCCACAACTTTGCCGTCTCGTTGCTGGCCATGAAGACCCGGCTCCCGTCCGGCGAAAACGATACCGAATTCACTTGGTCGACCCGGTCGATATGCCCTGAGAACGTCCGGATCTCCTGCCCTGTCTGCGCGTCCCACAATTCCGCTTCTGCGCGAGGGTCCAAATATCCTATCCCACCCCCGGTCAACACCTGCGTCCCGTCCGGTGAAAATGCCACCGAATTCACCCATTCCGTATGCCCGGAGAACGTCCGGATCTCCTGCCCCGTCTGCACGTCCCACAACTGTGCCGTCTTGTAGCTACCGGTGAGGACCCGACTGCCATCCGGCGAAAACGCCATGGACCTCACCCCATCGGTATGCCCGGAGAACGTCCGGATCTCCTGCCCCGTCTGCGCATCCCACAACTTCACCGTGCCATCCTTGTACCAGCCGCCCGTGAGGACCCGACTGCCATCCGGCGAAAACGCTACGGAAGACACGAAATGCGTATGCCCGGAGAACGTCCGGATCAACTGCCCCGTCTGCACGTCCCACAACTTCGCGGTGCCATCCACGTACTCGCTGCCCGTGAGAACCTTTGTCCCGTCCGGCGAAAACGTCATACAGGTAACCGATGCCGTATGCCCTCGGAGCCAGCGAATCGGTTGAGCGGTCTCGATATCCCATAAGAACACACCGAGCGCCCCACAGGTAGCGATGGTTTGCCCGTCCGGTGAATAGGCCGCTCCGGTAAGGGTCCCCATCCCAATAATGATCTCGCCGGAAGAACCACGGAGAGGCAATTCAAGCCCTTGGGCCGATGCGCTAAGCGCAATCCCAACTCCTGCAAAAACAAATAGCATGATGAACACGTCTATTCTTTTCATTTCTTTATTCTCCTGCTTTTCCGCGGCCCGGAAAGATTCCCGGGCCGCGTGTCGCCGTTCTCTTTTGCTCAGCGATAGATCTCCCAATTCTCTGCTGACGAGGCGGGTGGAAACAGACCCAACTGCGTCAAGAGGGAGATGTTGTCGAAATAGACATAGTAGTTCGTCGCTAGGCCCTCTTCATCGAAATGCCACAGGTTCGCCCCACGCACTTCGCCGTAACGACCTGTTGGAGCATTCGCAAGAAATTCCCCGTTGTTGGTGCCCTTGAACACGAGTTCTCCGAGCACCCAGCCGTCACCCAAATCAATGAGATTGGCGAAATCCGCGTGCAGATCGGGGAATGCGGCGAAATACATCTCAAAGGACGCGACAAATGCATCTTTGTCTGTCGGAATCCCAAGAGGATACATGAAAATGTCCGCATCGGGACGAATTGCTTCGTAATACGTGATCAGACAGTGGGAATTCCATCGTGAGATTATCTCCTGGGCGGCGTCCAGCGGAGGAGCCATTGTCGGTGTATACGGAATCAAGGGATCGAACGACAACGTGAAGGGCGGCCACTGCGGAGCGGGCATCACGCCCAGCTGAATCAGTACGCTCGCCATATCCAGGTACTCAGTAATCCGTTGAACCTTATTTCCTGCAAACTGCCATACTTGCAGTGCCGGAACCTGGACGCTATTTCCGGTGGCGGGGATGTCCCCCCATTGACCGAGCTGGGTTCCCGTGACTATGGATTCGGTTACCGCATAGTTGCCGGATACAAAGACCCGATTCCGTGTGACATGCCAATCCGGGAATGCCTGGAAGAGCGATTCGAAAAAGGCAGCGACTTGCTCTGTGCCCACCATCGTCGGCGACTGAGGTGTAAAGTCGTACACAACATCGGTAGCAAAGTAAGATAAAGCCTGATCTAAATCGTGTGTATTCAGTGCGTCCGGAAGGCTTTGTTCCACCACCGTCCGGATCTCATCTTCGGAAACAAGCAGCTCCACCTCGCTATAATTCACAGTCGAATAACAGCCGAGAGAGAGTGAAGGCGCCAGTAAGACCACGTAGACCGGGTCGGTGAATATCATCTGGGTGGTATGATGCTGTTTCCACATTTGGAGGGAGGTGTCGAAGTAGTACATACTCATGGTATTGCCTCGACGGGCGATCATGTACCGGCCGTCGCAGAGATTTCGCATTGTCCAGGGTGAGACGTTGCCGCCGGTCCCGGTACTCCACATAGCCTTGGCAAAGCCCCCGCTGTTTAGGACAACGCTATAGTACGGGATCTCCTGAGATGACATGTACTTGAGCTCGTCCAATACACCGAAACAAGCTGGCTCAGGGGTGCAGGAATTCCGTCCGGTCACTCTAGTCTTCAGGGTAAAATCGCCACTCAATTTGGTATAAGCGACATGACCGTAATCTCCCGTTCCATAAAGCATATACTCGCCGGTCTCGGGATCATAGCTCCCGATACCGGGCCACTGCAGGTTGTCAACGATATCCCTGTGATCCTCAAAGATCCCCAACGGCTTCAGTGTCGCAAGACTCTGGATCGTCATTCCGGCTATTGGCTGAATGCCAATTCTTCCCGAAAACACAACCTCTCCTTCCGCATCCTCAGGAGGAGTAGCCTGGTATGAGAAGGTCTGAGATCCATCGAAAGTGAGGAAGTCCCAGGTAAGAATCCCATTTGTGAATGACATGCCTGTGCGGGGTGAGATGCCGATAATGTCCCATCCGGCAGGGGGCGTTTCGACCACAGTAATAGGTCCTGGGTCTCCGGTGACTTCGATGGTGACCTGCTCCCGTTGATTCGGCCAGTATTCCTCACAAGGCAATGTGCGAACGGCCGTTACCGCCGCCGAGGCACTTTGAACAAATCCGAATCCTACGAGTACTGCCGTCAAAATGAGAATCTGTGATCTTTTCATCTGCGTTTCCTCCTGTTGTTCTTGTGATTTCTCGAATTACCGCGTTTTCAGCCGTTTGCCACCTCCTTACTCTTAGACAGTCGGGCCGTGATGAGGAGAGAGCGCTTGGCGACGAGAACGCAACACAAGCCGCTCCTCGTACGGCACTCTACAGCGACCCGATTTCCTGACTAGACGGGAAAACCCTGAAATTGAGGACGGATTTCCCTAATTCGCGGATAGGGATTTCCCAACCTCGCAGGGATTCCCCGTCCAAAGATTATTCGGGAGACATGGAAAAGAGATTACGATTCGAGAGAGGTGAGACCTTCGCGGATGGCGTACTTCGTTAATTCGGCAACGGTGTGGAGATCCAATTTATCCGTGATCTGTTTCCGCCGGGCTTCAACAGTTTTCGGGCTGACACAAAGCGCGGAGGCAATCTCTCTGCTCGTTTTCCCTTCGGCGAGCAGTTGCAGAACCTCCCGCTCGGCGGGAGTGAGCGGACTCTCCAGAGGTTCTTTTGCGCTGCGTCCGGTTCGCTCCCGGTAATCCTCGATCAGAACACCCGTGATCCCAGGGCTGAGATACCCATGGCCCTTATGGACACTTCTGACAGCCCCCGCCACTTCCTCCACGGCGCAGTCTTTGAGCAGGTATCCCGCCGCGCCCACTTTGATTGCCTGTTCCACGTACCGTTTATCCGAATGCATCGACAAAATGAGAATCCGGATTTCGGGGTGGTCCCGGAGGATTTGCTGGGTGGCGTCCAACCCGTTCAGATCCGGCATGCTGATGTCGAGAATCGCAACGTCCGGCTCGAACTCCCTGGCCATCTGTACAGCCTCGCGTCCGTTTTCCGCTTCGGCCACGACTTGAAATCCACCGTCGGCTTCCAGCGCGCCTCGAACGCCCGCGCGGGTAAGGGGATGGTCGTCTGCCAATAGAACTCGAATGCTCATAGGAATCCTTTTGCCTCTTTCTGAACCGAACGGATGTGACGCCCCGTCATCCGAAACACAACACTGGCGGGGCTGGTGATTGGACAAAAGAAAGCAATTTCTCCAGACGCCATGCCCGTCACGTCATCGCGAGGAGCGGCCCGGAGTCTGCGAAGGACGGCGACGCGGCGATCTCAGACTTACGTTCGATCCGACGGCGAGATTGCCACGCTTCGCTCGCAATGACGGATCATCACTCCCCAGGATCGCGGTTCCGAGCGAGCTTTCTCAGAAGCTTGGTTGCATTGTATCAGTTTCCAGGGCGAACGACAGACGGAAAAATCCTATTTTCCGGTCTAGGGTTTTCCCGATATTGATAGGGAAATCCCTATCTTCACCGGGCCGACGCTTTCATGCTCATCCCCTGGATTCATGCGCCGATAAAGGCAGGGTCAGCGTAATATGTGTCCCATGTCCCGAAACGGGATGGTGGACAAATGTTCCTCCGAGGTATTCCAGGCGTTCCCGGATGTTCAGCAGGCCGTACCGGTTCAGCGTCCCAGGAGCCGTTACCGCCTCATCGAATCCGATCCCGTCATCTTCGACATCGATCCGAACATTCCCATCATTGTGCGTGATGGAGACTCTCGCGTTCTTTGCGTTTGCGTGCTTGACCACATTGAACAGCAGTTCCCGCACCGCGCGAAAGAGAATCCCACGGACATCCTCGCCCATCGGCTTGGGTTGCTTGTCATCGTGGAACGAAAACGAGATGTCATACTGTTTCGCGAACTGTTCCACCAGCCACTCCAGCGCCGCCTCCAGCCCGATGGAGTAAAGAATGGGCGGGCTGATCTCGAAAGTCAGCGAACGGGTGTCTTCGATGGTTTGTCCAAGCAGTTCTCTGCTCTTGTCCAGCTGCGCCGCAGTTTCGCGATCCTGGGTATTCTTTTGAATGGTTGTGAGCAGCATCCGACATGCAGCAAGGCCGTGCCCGATGCGATCATGTAGATCCGTGGCGATCTTCCGGCGCTCCCGCTCTTCGACAAAAGAGATTTGAGAAGCGAGAGACTGGAGCTGCGCGTAGGCTTTCCGCATCGCCTCGGTTCGACGAGTCACCAGTCTCTCCAGGTGGACATAGCGGCTGATCGAATACCCGGCGAGCAGCAGGATGATTATCGACCCCATTCCGGCAATGACAATGAAGACAGGTTCTTTGTACCAAGGCAGCAGCACCGTGAACTCGAAAGACGCGGGCGTCGGGTCCACATTCCAATTTCGGTCGATGGCACGGACGTCCAAGCGGTGTTTTCCCGGAGACAGTCCGGTCGCCGAAACCACCGTGTTCGACGCGAAGGGACTCCATGGCTCCTTGTCGAAGCGGTGGGAGAACAGGAGGCGGTCGGCTTTGGTGTAGTTCCATCGATCCATTCCGGAATACACGAGACGCACGTCGCCTCCCGGCGGCGTTTCAGCGAGATTCTTATCCGATGGAATGTAGGTCTCGGGCGGATCGCGATCCGCTTCCGGGTGATATACGGAAATACCGCCGGCAGTCGCCGCCCACAGGCGGCGCTGGCTGTCTTCAAACAGATCGAAAACGTGCGAAGACGGAAGTCCGTCGTCAAGGGTGTTTATGATCCATGAACCCTCAAACTGTCGAAGAATGCCTGCCTCCGAGGCTATCCAAATGCTCCCGTCGGAACGGGTGCGAATTCGATGCGTGTCGGAAAATCCACCTTTTATTACTCTCCATCGTTGGCCGTCAAATTCCTCAATCAAGCCGTTGCCTCCCGACCAGATCTTCCCGTTTTCAACTTCCTCGAAACAAAAAGCACGGGCCAAGTGTCCGTTCTCCGGAGTGTATTGCCTGAACTCATTGTCCATGAGAATCCCCACACCTCCGGTACCTCCCAACCACAGGAAACCCGAAGCCGTTTCGAATACCGCCTTGAATTTTCCCAGCCCGGATGTTTGGATTTCGCGAACCACAGGCACGAATGTCTTACCATCATAGAGTTCCACGCGAATGTCGCTCAGCTGGGCCGTGCCGGTCACAACCCAAACACGATCATCGGATCGACGGGGAACCATCGCCAGAATTCTGCGCTCCTCCGGATGCTTCACCCGTTCAAATTCTGCCGCCTCATCCGCCGGGTCTATTGTCATGAAGAACCCACGATCCGTGAGAACAGATTGTCTTCCGTCCGGCAAGGTAGACAGACAGTATTTTGTGTCCCCATGCACACGGATTCCTGTCGGATAGGAATATTTTTTCCAATGAATGTTGTCAAAACAAACCAGCTGATTCCTTTCGGCAAACCACATACGACCTTCAGGATCTTCATGGATCGCGAACACTTCGTTTACCACATCGGAGACGGCTTGCGGTGTGCGCCAAATGGGCGGAGCGTACCGGGTCACACCACGCATCGCCAACCAAAAGGATCCCTCCGGCTCCACCGCTACGTCCAGAATATATCCCGTCAATTCTCCCTTTTTCTTGATGGGGCATTCAAGACCGTCTTCGATGCGTAATAAACTCAGATCCAAATAGGGGTGAGCAAGAAGTGGAGAAATGGGCGGGGCCTGCGCCTGCCCCTTGAGCAGCCACAATGCACCGTCTATACAGCGCCATCCTGCAACAATGTCCTCTCCATTTGCCTGATACAGGATGTTCCAACCTCCACCGGTGAATCGAACCAATACACGTCGCAAGGTTGAATCACAGTATGCCGAGCCAAAGATCTCTCCTTGGGCGCTTTCCGTTGGAAACAAGAAATCCCGCACTCCGAGTTCATTCGGGAAACAATACTCATTCCAACGGACATCACCTTGAGGACTTTCAGCGGGAAGGGTGATCTTTGCGAGACCCTGTTCACCTGTGATCCAAACAGCGCTGTCTCGCGCCGCTTTTATATGCAAGAACCTCTTAAGGTTTGTGTCTATGGCGTGTTTCAGCACACGGATTGACTGAGTCGCGGCATCGAACTCAAGGAGGCGATCCCGCACGAGAATAAGAATTCGATTTCGATCACGCGGAAGTATGGGGAGGTCAGGAACTGTCACGCCGTCGAATGGCGGGAGGGCATAGAGTTCCGGTATGGGGTAATCAATCCACACACCTTTTGAGACATCATTCCCATATTGATATTGCTGCAAACCGACGAAACGTCCGGTCGAATCCTCCAGTTTTAAAGCCCAGATCTGTCCGTTGGGACCTTCGTAAATAGGGAGACGACTTTCTTTCCATGGAAGTGTACGTACTTGGTATCCGTCAAACCATGAAGCGTTGGTATCAACCAGGGAATGACTGATGAGCAGATTCTTGTTTGGGCTTAGGGTAAGGTGTATTGTCAATCGGCTGAGACCTTCTTCGGGGCTCCTCCAGAATCGCCAGTGCGGCGGTTCTTGCGATTGGGCTTTTTCTCCAAAGGAAAGGGCCAAAGTTGCATAGACTGCCAGCCGAAAAATGAACCGTCGATTCTCTTTAAGACCTGCGTTCATGACCCACACTTTGCGAATCCGGCCTGGCGTTCCTCGTTGTCCATCTTCTGCTCCGCCCCTATTCACGTTTGCACGAACTGTGGCAAAACATCCTGCCTATCTGCATGGAATACTCAGTTGCATTTCCGAGAGTTGGGATCGTCGTGCGATTCCTCTTTTCCCCTGACGCCGGTAACTATAACGGAACCGTAGCTGTACAGGCCGTTCGAGCTTTCATAAAAGCAGAGCGCTTTCCGAGCATCGGCTGTGTCACGGTCCGTTGCCGGTCCTCGCCCCATGAGGATGTAGGGTCTTCCTGCCCTTTCCCACGCCTGGTAAAGGACGAAATTCGCGGTTTGCACCTGCTGGAGATCCCAACCGGTACAGGATTCGCTATGGAGCATCCCCCCGCGCCCGTCTCCTTCGAACGTGAAGGGATCAATCAGCGGTTCGCCAAGGTACCCCAGGTTGATATACGGGCACTGTTCTTCCTTGCCGTGATAGTGGCTGATGATATCCCCCTGGTCCAGGAAATACGTGTGTTGAACGGCTTGGTAGGTTTTTAGACCGGTTTGAGATTTGGCGACCTTCGCGCGCACACGGGCGTTCATGAAATTGGGCACAGCAATAGCCGCAAGAATCCCGATGATCGCGACCACGATCAGCAACTCAATGAGGGTGAAACCCCGCCACTTCATCGTCCGCCTCTTCCACGAACCGACTTGCCGTTCATGCAGGAACTATAGCATTCTGAAAGAACCGGCGCAGCTGGGCATGCTGTGAAACTCACTTGGTGGGACGACAGGAGCGATATGCCGAGCCGGGGAGTCGAAGGTCGGATAGCCGAATCCATCCAGAACCGAATTGTGATAAAAACGTGATAAAGCTGAAGCAACCTCCTGCATTCATGCGCATCTTCCTGCAATCATAAATCCTATGATGCCAAAGACTTGTGCATTTCGGCGCAGTCCCATGCGCTTCCCCGCAAACGTGAATTATTTTATGGCATTCAAGAGGTCAGGGGTTCGATCCCCCTCAG
>JAKPYU010000352.1 GCA_029568995.1 Candidatus Omnitrophota bacterium
TCAACCACGGCCCCACCGGGAATCGAACCCGGGTTTCCAGAATGAGAGTCTGGCGTCCTAACCCCTAGACGATGGGGCCATACACGTATCGAAATGGCAAGATGTCATGCCGAAGAGGTTCAAAGCCGGAAGGGTCTTATACCGTTCACGGTCGGCAGAGTCAAGGAACCATATTGGGCTGGAGTTACACCGATTCCGCGGCGGCCTGGGCGACTTTTCGGGCCGTGTCCAGGAGCGATTGCGCACGTTCCGGCGTGCCGGCCTCGGCCATGTTCCGGAAGATCGACTCGGTATTCGAAAGGCGCACGTGATACCAGCCATCGTCAAAAACCACCTTCACACCGTCCGTGGTGTCTATTGTGCCTTCGGAGATATCGGCAATGGCACGATTCACCCAATCCGGCCCCGGAAACGAGGCAATCTCCAGTTTGTCTTTCAGGATGGTGGTCTTTGGCAATTCGGCAGCCAGTGCGCTGAGCGGTTTACCGGAAAGCGCCATGGCCTCCAGAATCAAACCCGCACCGGCCATGGCATCCCGGCCGGGATGGATGTCGGGGAAAATCACTCCCCCGTTCCCTTCCCCGCCGATTGCAGCCTTCTCGCGCATCATCCCCTCCACCACATGGGCTTCGCCAATAGCAGTCCGAACCACCCGTCCGCCCGCCAGCGCGGCCGCCGCATCCACCATCATGCTGCTGCTGAGATTCACCACCGCGGTGCCCCCACCCCGGCGGCTCAAGACATGTTTCACGGCGAGCGCCAGGGTGTATTCCTCCCCGATGGCGACACCCTGCTCATCGACCAGAGACAACCGGTCCGCATCCGGGTCCATGGCAAATCCTACAGCGCATTTGCGGGACTTCACCCTATCGCACAGCGATTCCAGCGCAGAAGGTGTCGGCTCCAGGGGACGAGTGAACTGCCCGTCCGGTTCGCAGTCGAGTTCAATCACCTCGCAACCCAATTCGCGCAGCAGGCGCGGCAGGAAGATCCCCCCGACCGACCGGCATCCATCCACAGCCACGCGATAGCCTCGCGTTACAATCGAAAGGCCCTCGATACTCTCATGTACGCGGAGAGAATGGGTCTCGAAGGCCGTATGATCGTCCCGGCTTCGGCCGCACGTGGTTCCGGTGGCGTGTTCGTCAGTTTCCTGCGCAAGTTCCGCCAGGCGATTGATCTGCGACGGGCTGATGAACAAGCCCTGTTCGTTATAGAGCTTCAGAGCATTCCATTCGACCGGATTGTGGCTGGCGGTGACATTCACGGCGCCCGTGGCCCCCAGCTTGCGGACCATGATCCCCACCGTGGGGGTCGGGACCGGCCCCAGCCTGACGACATCGAGACCCTCCGCCATCAAACCGGCCGCAACGGCTCCCTCGATCATCTGGCCGGATGGCCTTGCATCCCTGCCGATCACGACCATGCCCTTTCCCATCAAACGACCGAATGCCCTCGAAAGGCGCACCGCGCTTTCCACCGTGAGGTCATCCCCCACAATACCTCTCGCGCCGGAAATCGTTATACGTGGCAGTTTCATGCTCGATTCGCTCTCTGAAATTGGTAGGATGTGGTATAGTGCTCTTCAACCGACCGAACCGGAAGTGCGGTCGGAATTCAACATCACAACAGGACGATTCCGATGCCAAACACCATCCATTTCCTGTTCTGCCTTCACAACCATCAACCCGAAGGAAATTTCGAACATGTTTTTGAGGAAGCCTATCAAAAGGCCTATTTGCCGATGTTGGAGACCATCGAGCGGCATCCCAGGATCCGCCTGGCACAGCATTTTTCCGGTATTCTGCTGGAGTGGATCGACAACAAACACCCGGACTTCTGGGATCGATACCGCGCGCTGGTGGAAACCGGGCAGGTGGAGTTCCTGACCGGGGGGTATTTCGAGCCGATTCTGCCCTCCATTCCCGACCGGGACAAACTGGGACAGATCGCGAAGTTGACCGACACAATCAAGACTCGCCTGGGCTATGA
>JAKPYU010000397.1 GCA_029568995.1 Candidatus Omnitrophota bacterium
ACGCCTGTGCCGTCATCGACGCCTACGCGAACAAAAACGCCGACGTCTACGGCAACGTATACAAGAACTCCGACCGCGACGCGGACCTATACTCCCTCGCCGACTTATACGGTGACACCAACCGGGACAGTAACCCCCACGGCAAGCCCAACTCGCACATTTACGGTTACGCCGACCGTTCCGCCATCCTTTACACCCACACGCACCTACACCCGGACGGCGACACCGACAGTGACATTGACACCGACCCGAACCTATTCTCCAACAGGAACCCCGTCGCCGGCACCGACGAGTACGCCCACCCCCACTTTCACGGTCACGCCTACTCCGATTTTGTATGACGAGCACATCCTTTTCGGATTTGACAGTCTTTCATCCAACCTGGCCTCTCTCGGATTTCAAGTCATACCCCAGAGCATAGATGCGGAGATCTCTGCCGTCCCCAAGGGGCAGACCGAGCCTTTGCCAACAAACGGGGTCGGGATACGTGTCGTTGTGCCTGCACAGGAATTTGTGACTCTGAACGGTCCGCCAATTCGAATCAGCAGCGAGCCAATACGAATAGCCGTATGGTACTATGCATCAGAACCCGACCTGCATGTGGGACTGGGTGCATTTACTAATATCCAGGGAAGATCCGGTCCCGCATCATTTACAATTCGGGGAGGCGTAGAGGTCACTGCGGGAATCTGGCAGAAGACAGAGATTGAAATTGAGGCCTTATACACGCAAGTTAACCCATTTCTTGTTGTGTACAATGCCAATGTCACAACACAGGGGACTCTATACTTTGACAATCTGTCCGTCGACCAGGGCGATGCTGTCGATCCGGGTACGGCCATCATCGGGCTGGATTGGGTGGCGAACTTGTGGTTACCGGAAGAGGATCATGGGGAGGCGACGATTGACGGAAACCACCTGGTTCTTGAGAAGAGTACCGGGGAGGGTGCGACCCGATTTGTCGGCTCGTATACGACAAGCAACTATCCGAATATAACGACAATCGAGACTGAAATTGTGAAGGACTATGGGGAATCGGGCATATTCACCTTGTGGGCAGGGAATGGCCCCAGTGCATTCCAGGCCTATATTCCTCTGTGGATATTGCCGAATAACGAACCCTTTACGATGAGGTTGGCTGGAAATACAGCACAGAATAGCGGGTCTATGTATGTTGTGGTTCAGATTTCGGGGGAGGATGATGAACGGTGCACTATCAATTCAATAGAAGTTCATGAGAGAATTTCGGATTAGACTCGGCAATCCATATCGTCTAATGGGGAGGGAGGACAGGATGCTGCGAGGAAAACACATGATGAAGTACAATCACCGTGTAATCTTGTATGGGATACTCTCCATGGCACTTGTATTTTGGGGAGACATTGCCTGGGGGGATGACTGGGACCCGGTGGATGATAGTATTTCGGGTGCAACCGATCTTGGTATACCCGGTTCCGAGGAGGGACGGCAAGGCTTTCACACGCTTTCTCCGGAAGACGAGAGTGATTGGTTCCGGTTTTATTTAGATAGAGGGGAGACCTACGAATTCTTTTCCTCCCTCTTTGCAGACACGTTTGGTGAGTTATATCAGGCCGACGGAATGACGCTCATTGCACTAAATGACGACGGTAGCCCGAACCTGGATTTTGTCATCCGATATACGCCCGTGGAATCAGGCGTCTATTACCTTCGCGTCAGTCAATTCATGGCATCGGATGAGATATTTTATGATTTGCACTATGTCAATCGATCCGCAGCCGTGGACGCGGACGCCTGGGATCCGGTAGATGATACCCTCCAGGGGGCAACGGATCT
>JAKPYU010000410.1 GCA_029568995.1 Candidatus Omnitrophota bacterium
ATACTATGTGGAGGGACGGTCCAGGGAAAACTCATCAAAGACCCTGCCCCTATCGTCAACTGCCATTATAGCCAACTGTTCATTCGTGATCTTCAGACGCACGAAATGATAACGGCCACCGAGCCAGGCCTCCATCAATCCGGGAGTGTCGATTTCCTCCGCGACTGTGTCGATTCTCTCTCCGCCGCCTCCTGCAATAACATAAACAATCCCCTTTCCTCCTGGACAATAATCGCGAATCCTGCGGGTTCTCTGGTACGTATGACTGTGTCCCGACAAGACGAGGTCCACACCGTATTGTTCGAACAGCGGGCACCAGAGGTTCCGAATCTCAATATGACTACCCGGCTGTAATACTCCCTCTCGAATATAGGGCCGGCAATACGGCGGATGATGCAAGACGACGATTTTCCATTGTACATCCTGATGGTTTCGAAGATCGCGCTCCAGCCATTCCCGCTGACTTGTGGAATTCCACCGTGTCGAGTCCAATACCGTAACATGTATTCGACCATAATCCAGGGAATACCATCGTTTATTGCCGGGCATTCGATGAAAGGCCAGGTGATTGACCGTTTTTCCGTAATCCACATCATGGTTACCGAGAGCGAGCCAGATCGGAACCCGACACAGTATACGGTGATAAGGACGGAAATATTCCCTGTCCTCATCCGGTGTGGATGTTCGGCTGTAACTGATATCTCCCAAGTGCAAGCCGAATTCGAACGGATCGTGATTGAGCCATTCTTCGATACGTGCGGCAATGCGATACTGGGGGCGTTTTCCGGAGCCGCTGTCTGCTAACGCGAAGAAATGGCACTCCGTTTCCTGCAAGGGGATTGTCTTGAAATGCAGATTGTCAACTGTACTTTTCGCATTGATGATTACCTGGTAGGAATGGACCGTATCGGGGTGAAGCCCGTCGATGCGAAAGGAATGATGCCTGCCAAGTCTTCTGCTCTCGAAATACAGATCATCCGCACCAACCGATGATATTCGTAATGCACCGGTAGTGGCTTTTCGAGTGATCCAGGAAATCGTTACACCGGTCGGAGCCAGTTCTTCCAGGTACGGGAACCGCAGGAAAGGTTTTGGAATGCGCGGAAGCGCATACCTGTACCACAGCGCGACCGAGATGGCGAGCGGGACCAGACAGAAAGACGCAACGATCCAGGTTTCTTCGAGCATTTGACTTACAGGTCCCCTGTGCTGTCAATGAATTGAGTTGACATATTTCGCTCTGCAAGAATCCTCACCCCGACCATCTCCCGGAGGGAGAGGGGAAAGAGGTAT
>JAKPYU010000667.1 GCA_029568995.1 Candidatus Omnitrophota bacterium
ACAATTGTATGTGTGCACCGTCCGTCGAATCGTCCGCATCAGCTGCAATCCCCTCGTGTCGTCGAAATCCAGTAGAGAGACTTCATCGCTGTTCGGATGAATATGTACCTCATAAGGAAAGTCCGCAAAAAAGGGAATGAATCCCGTAAAATCCTCTTCCTGGAAAATAATGCGCGAACCGTCCGCTATCTCCTGGTCCCGGATAGCGTTCAGTAGACTCCTGCCTGTCCGCTCATAGTACTCTTCGGCCCGCTTCAATTCCTTTTCCAGTCTGGGAGGAATAAACGGGAATGCGTACAACTGCCCGTGCGGGTGCGGCATCGTCACCCCAATCACCGCCCCCTTGTTCTCGAAGATCAGAACGTATTGAATTTCCTTCTTCTTCCCGAAGAACTCATACCGTTCGCGCCATAGCTGGAAGACGTCCAGCAGGTGGTCGTCCGGCAGCCGTGCGATGGACCCGTGATGATCCGGCGTGTACAGAATCACTTCGCAATGCCCGCGCGCAGGCAAGACGTGATACAGATCACGGTCTGGCTGGGTGGTCTCCCGTGGGGGGTCCGAAAGCGCGGGGAAATCGTTCGGATAGGCATACACCCGATAACTCTCCGGCACTTTCCCCGATCCCGGACAGAACGGGCATCCGTTTTTCGGCATCTGGGGACGCGCCTGACGGTGTCCGGCGGTCATCACATAGCGGTCTTCCAGCGGATTGTAACGCAATTCGGTCAAGGGATTCTCTCCGTTTGTCGATTGGGAAATCATACAAGCGCGGCGCTCGCCAGAACAGTTCGCACCGCATGGACATTGACCACAAAACCGTTTCGATTCTCGAACAGATCCACCGTGCCGTCATATTCCAGAACACCGTTTCCGGCTGTCAAACGGCCGTATTCACGGTATACTGCCGGGAACAGAACCAGCTCCGCAATGCCGGTCCGATCCGCCACGGAAACAAATTTCATGTAGTCCCCTTTCGTGGTTCTTGTGGTTCGCCGCTCGACAATGGTCCCACAGACCGTGACCGTCGCATTCGGATACTGGGGCAGGGAAGAAATCGGCGTATATTTCCGCCAGTCGAGATACCCGTCGTAATAATCCAGCGGATGTCCCGACACCGTGAATCCGAGCAGTTCCATTTCGATTTCCATCTTTCGCCGCAGCGGATAATCGCGGTGACAGCGGGAAACAGCAAAACGGGCTTCTTTCTCCGGCTCGAATAGAGACATCTGTGGACCTGATTCATCGGCTCCCGCTCTCGTCAGTTGACGAGTCAGCGATTCCATCTCCCACAGCAGGGCAGGGCGGGGAACTCCCCAACAGTCACCCGCGCCGCAGCGGATCAATGCACGCAACACCGTCACGTCGATCCTGACCCGCCGTATCAGGTCTTCCAGCGACTTGAATCGCCCGCGAACGCCGCGTTCCTCCACGATCTGCCGGGCCGCCTTGCCGGGAACTTCTTTCACCTGCTCCAGCGGAACACGGACCTGATCTCCCTCAACCGTGAATTGCGCCAAGTCCGAGGCATTGAAATCAGGCAGCAGAAACCCGACACCCAACCGCCGCGCCTCCAGTGTGTACACAAGCCGTGAATAAAATCCCCGCCCGCTGGACAGCACCGCTGCCAGAAACGCCGCCGGGTAATGCGCTTTCAAATAGGCCGCCTGGTACGCCAGAATCGCGTAGGACGCCGAATGCGCCTTGTTGAACGCATACCCGGAGAATTCCGTGATGTATCTCCAGACCGTGTCGATCTCCTTGTCGGCGTATCCCTTGGCACAAGCGCCACGCCGGAATTCCCCCTCGAATTCCTCCACCGTGTTCCGGCAATTCCACTTGGTCAACGCCCGGCGCAGAAGGTCCGCACGGCCCAGGTTCATTCCCGCAAATGCGTGCGCAATCATCAGCACATGCTCTTCATAAACCATCACGCCATAAGTGCGTTCCAGCACGGGTTTCAGTGCCGGATGCGGGTAGGTCACCGCCTCCGTTCCCTGGTAACGCCGTGAGAATTGCTGCATTTTCCCGTGATTGCTCGCACCGGGACGAATAATCGAAAGCGCCGCGATCAGGCATTCCATGTCGCGGCAGTTCAGCATTTTCAGCAGGTTGCACATCGCGGGCGATTCGATTTGAAAGCACCCCCGCGCCTGGCCGCTCGCAATCAGGTCCCACGTCTCCGGATCGTCTTCCGGAATCTCGTACGGATTGATCTCGATTCCGTGCTGCCGCCGGATGGTGTCAATAGTCTCCGAAATCACGGTCAGCCCGGCCTGGCCCAGCAGGTCGATCTTGACCAGCCCCAGTTCCTCAACCGGCTCCATATCGAACTGCGTGACAACCGGCCCCTTGGCGCTCTTCTGCAAAGGCACAAGGTGGGTCAGCGGTTCCCGGCTTACCACCAGGCCGCATGGGTGCATCCCGGTATGGCGTGGGACTCCCTCCAGGCGCTTCGCAATCGCCAGAAGTGTCCGTAGTGGCTCCCGGTCCACCGGCAAATCCGCGCATTCCGGAAGCGCACGGATTCTCTCCTCCAGCCGCTCGGCGGAACCATAAGGAAGACGTTTGGTCAGGCTGCGGATCTCTCGTTCCGGAAGTCCGAGAACCTTGCCCACTTCCGCCACAGCGGTTCGAGGGTGCATTCGGACCATGGAACAGATCGTCGCGCAGTGCTCCGCCCCGTACCGTTGATATACATACTCCACCATCTCATCCCGACGGTCCCATGGAAGGTCCAGGTCGATATCCGCCAGGCCGCTATGGATCATCCGTTCGGGATTGAGAAATCGCTCGAAATAGAGATTGTACCGGACCGGGCAGACATGGCTGATCCCCAGCGCGTGGCACACCATGCTGTCGGCGGCGCTGCCCCGCGCGACCGCCCAGATCCCGCGACGGTGCGCCTCGCGACAGATATCCCAGGTCATCAGGAAATACTCGCTATAGCCCACCTGCTGAATGGTCCGCAATTCATATTCAAGCCTTTCCCGGATCGACTCCGAGAGATCGCCATACCGCTGAATGGCCCCCGCGAAACACAGTTTCCGCAGGTAGGATGCCGCGCTCTCTCCCTCCGGCAGCGGAAAATGCGGAAAAACCGTACGCCCCAGCGAGAGTTGCAGTTCACACCGTTCCGCAGCACGGAACGTGTTCTCCAGCGCTTCCGGGTAGTCCCGAAACCGCCGCGCCATCTCCACCGCCTCCGGGAAATCCAGCGGCAGGCGGAGTTCCTTTTCGGGATGTCGGTAATGCAGCGCCGTCCCTGTTCGAATGGACACCAGGATGCGATACAACATCTCATCCGATGGATCCACGTAATGCGCATTCGGTACAGCCAGATACGGAACACCAAGTCTTCGCCCCAGCGCGGCAATCTCCGACAGCAGCCAGCGATCCCGGCTATCCGGTCCCCAGTGCATTTCCAGAAAGAAATCCTCGCCGAAAATCTCGCGGAATCCCGCCGCTTCCTGTACAGCCTTCTCAGGCTGATGGGCCAGAATCGCCTGCGCCACCGGCCCTCTCCGACATCCCGAAAGGCAAACCAATCCTTCACAATGTCCCGCAAGAGCCAGTCTTAAAATTCCTTCCGGGCGGTCGATCAGGGAGGTAATCAGACGGCTCAGGTTTCGATACCCGACTCCGTCTTTGATCAGCAGCACAATCCGGCTTCTATTGTCCAGCGAGAGTTCCGCACCGAGGATCGGCTTGATTCCGCGCTTCCGGGCTGCCTTGTAAAGCGGCACAGCGCCGTAGATCCCGTCATAATCGGTGATCGCAACTCCGGGCATTCCAAACCGCGACGCTGCCCCCACAAGGTCCTCCACTGAGGCCGGGCTGCTCAGGAATGAGTAATAGCTGTGCATATCAAGCGGAACATACATAGCGGCTCACCACACATATTGTACTTATGTTCAGTATTTTGCGCAAGAGAATCATCGGTGGACCGGGAAACCTGCTTGACATTCGCGTGGGGCGTTGGGAGTATATTGCCGTTGGGATCTGGGTTGATTTCGGAGTCAATAAAGGAGAATTATATGATTCGGCAATTCAAGATCATTGTGGAAAAACATCCTGATGGGTATGTTGCCTACCCGCTTGGATTGAAAGGTGTCTGTGTCGGCCAGGGGGATACCTATGAGGAAGCATTGTCCGATGTCAAATCCGCCATTGCATTTCATATTGAGACGTTCGGGGCGGAAGTACTGGAAGGAGAAATGCCCGTTCTGGAAGCTTTCGTCGCCGAGGCTGGGATTCCCGTTTCATGACCAAGTTTCCTGTGGATGCTCCAATCAGGCGCGTCATCATGGCCCTTGAAGGGTTGGGATTCCGTCTCATACGGGAAGGCAATCATATCGCAATGGTCTGCGATCACGCAGATGGTACTCGCATTCATCTCACCTTGCCGAATCATCCGCGCATAAAGGGATCTACGTTGCGCACGATCCTTGCGCAAGCAGGTATATCGCGGGAGGAATTTCTGATTGTCTATGGAGGGAATTGAGGATCGGCACGGATCAGAGCCGCTTGGGGTGTTGTCCACTCACGCGGCAGAATGGGCGTTAAAACGCCGATTACCCTCGGGGATGGATCTAGTGTCCTGTAATGGAGTGTTCTTTACAACGGGCTGGAAAATTGCGCCGGCAACACACAAACGTGCTTGACATCAATGCGAGGCGTTGGGAGTATATTCCAGCAGCATTGAGGCACGAACATCGTTCGAAACACCCCACAGGCAGGCGCTGAACGAGGAATGGCAATGCGAATCGCAGAGAATATTGGGCAATGCAAGGCAGTCCTTGAGAACTATTATGGTGTCAAGTTCAAGGGCCTGATGCTGTATGGCTCAGCGGCACGCGATGAGCTAAACCTTGGAAGCGATGTTGATCTTCTCGTTCTATTGGAAGAGCCGTTCGATTACCTTGAGGAACTGCGCCGGATTGTCGATCTGCTCTATGCGATACAGCTGGAATCCGACCGGCTTATTTCAGCAAAACCTGCCGGTTTCGATCAATTCGACCATGGCAGTATCCAGCTGTACCGGAACGCGAAACGGGAAGGAACGCTCGTATGAATTTGCCCTACGCAGATGAAATCGCGGCCAACCTGGATCGTGCCGAACAGAGTCTGGAAGCTGCCCGGCAGTTGGCATCCCAGGGATACCACGATTTTGTGGCTTCACGAGCCTACTACGCAGCCTTCTACGCCGCCGCCGCGCTCTTGCTTGCAGAGGGCATGCAATTCGGCAAACATGCTGCCGTCATTGCCTCGATTCACCAACACTTTGTTAAAACCGGAAAACTGGAAAAAGAGCATGGAAAGACACTGAACTGGCTCTTTGAGTTGCGCGGCATCGGCGACTATGGATGCACCATCCATGTGTCTGCGCAAGAGGCAGAGCGGGCCATTACATCGGCGGAGAATTTCTTGCAGGCCGTGCGAAAATTGCTGACGTAGCGGCGCATGAGTGCACAGGGGAGATTGCTCCGGTCGTCGCTGCAGAACAGCTTAGGCTCACCCCGCAACAGGCAAAACACTCCAATTCCCATCATTCCGCAGAACACAGAACTTCTTCACGGAACACTTCAGCACGGTTTCCCGGTACGGAACCTCGCCGTAGCCCGTAACCAGAAAAACCGACTGAATCTCACCGAGCGGCACGTCAATCCCTTGCGGATTCTCTACCAGCACAGCCGTGAATCCATAAGCTGCCATGATCGCCGTCTCCTCCTGTCCTTCCTCTACCTGATCTGCCGATCCGACCGAAACCGGCGTGATGAAGGTGTCATAGTCCCGCTGCACAGTCTCAGGCGTCTCGCGCAAGATCGCCGCCGCGTGTTCAATCGCCCCTTCCGCCAGAAACTCCGCCTGTGCATCTAGCAGCAGCCGATGGCTCTGACGGGCGGCGTAGGCTATCTTCCCCAGCACGCCGGTCAGCAATGTCAGCGCAACAAACGTCAACATTAACGCTGCTGAAAGGGTAACAAACACAGATCCCCGTCTATCATCCATTCGCATCACTGCACCCCCCTTCCCGGCCTGGCAAATGCCACCAGAGTCCTTGTCCGTACCTGTAACGGCTGGTCCCGCCCCTCTTGTCGGAGTTCAATTCGAATCGCCTGGTTTTCTGTCATGGCAAATGAAATCTGAATATTCTGCAACGATGCGACTTTCAGCGATTTCTCCGCGCCTTCCCCGGTCCGCTCCAGCCGGATTAATTCCCGGTCTTCCATCCGGTAGGAAACAGTCCGGCGTTCGCCTTCGGGTGTGAGTTGCACCAACTCCAGCAATTCCCCTTCCGGCTGGCTCGCGGATAGAGAGGCGCGGATCTCTCTCGTAATTCGGTCCAGGACAATCTGGCTTCCCGCCAGGTATGTCATGTTTCGCTTGCTCTGTTTCTCGGTCTGCAAGGTCTGTATCCACAGTTTCGACCCGACACCGCCGAACACCATTATGCACGCAACGACAATACTGAGTTCAATTAACGTAAACGCCCGAATCTTCTTGCTCATCAGGATTCCCCCCCTGCGATATGACGATATCCAACCAATTCAAACCGTCGCGAAACGGAGTTCTCCATATACTGCGTTAGAGAGACTTGAATCCGCACAATACCCTCCTCGTCAGTCTCGGAAACCGTATACCCGCCGCTCAAATCGGGGTGCTCTCCGAACGCGGAGAGCAAAATCGGCAGGTCTCGAACCTCAGTCCCGACAGGAGGAATCTCTTTCCCGGTTAAAATCTCGTTCAATTCCGACGATAGAATCTCCTGTATCTGCGCGCGATGATAAAGTTCCCTCTGCTGATGCAAACAATACCGCCATCCCGATAGAATCCCGCCCGCAATAATTCCCATTATGGCAAGACAGATCAAGATCTCAATTAACGTAAATCCGACGGGTTTCTTTTCCGCTGACGTATGAGTTCGTCGTACGGGATAGATGCCGAAATACCGCTTCAACTCCAATCGACGCGGGAAATATGCACAGGCGAACAGAACCATTGCCAGCGAGAACCAGGCAAACGAGAGCCGCATTTGAGATTGAAGATTGAAGAAGAAATCATGAGACGGCCTCTGCTCGAATTCCATTATGTTCGGAACCAGGAACAGGGCGCTCCCGCAGCAAAAAGCCGATAGAAACAGCGCGAGAATCGGCCCGGGCAGCTGGTTCACGCTCCACATGAAAATTAGACTTGCCGCGATCATACCTGCAGTGATGCCTACTGCGTTCATGTCTTGCGACCAGAAGGAAATGGAACAGACAAGTAGAACCAACAACAGGGATTGCATTCCCCTAAGGATTCGCGGGTTCGATATCCGAAACACTCCGATGACAAAAAGGGTAACAAAGACCAGGAACATGACCGCGGCCGGGATAGCAGCCGAGGCTTGGGCGAGGGGCAATATCCTGCCGGTGAAGACGGCCATCAACACAAGCAACGCGGCTACAACTGTCGGAGCCAAAGCCAGCAGGATCAGAATCCGGACAATGCTCACATGTTTGCTGAGGATGGGCCTGCCGTATATTTTTGGGCTATTCATCGGAACACTCCTGCTCCGCTACGATATTACGTTTGTCAGATTGAACAGCGGCAAGTACAGGGAAATAATCGCGAAGCCTCCGAGGATCGCAACCATCAGCAGTAGCAACGGCTCCAGGATTTCACGAATGGTGTTGGAGGTAATATCCAGCTGGCGGCGATGATACTCGGATAGACTGCGCAGGGTGGTTCCAAGTTCCGGTGATTTTTCTGCCTGGGCCAGCATCCAAAGCGTCGTGTCCGGCACGTATAGATTCCGGCCGTTCGGAACATACCGCGTCCCGGAAGCAATAGCCGTATCGACTTCATCGAGAGCCAGCTGAAGCGAAGGAGCCGCAACTGCACTCCGGGCGATGCGTATCGCCTCCCGCCCGTTATGCCCGCCCGTGATCAGAATCCCCAGGATCTCGCAAATCTGCGCGGCCTTCGCGTGACGGTGTAACGCCGACAGAAGCGGTATGTAGGAAACCAGGCGATCCAGGAAAGCAGAGTGTTCTCTTTCCTTCTCTACATCCGTTCCCAGGAATCCGATGAGAAGCCAGGCAAGATAAAAGAGCAGAGCCGTCACTAAAAGAGACAGCGCCGAACCGCCTTGAATAAACAGTCTTGTAAGGAAGGGAAGATCCATCCCAATAGTTCGGTACATTTCAGAGAAGTTCGGGACGGCATAGAGGAACAGGATGGCCATATCCAGGAGAAGAATCGTCCACACAAAAAATGGGTAGATGAGGCACTTCCGCAGCTTGTTCTGTATCTCCCGCGCAGCCTGCAAATAGCGGCTGAGAGAGGCAAGAACCACAGGCAAGACATTTCCCTCCTCGCCAACCCGGACCAGCCGCCGCAGCAATCCGGGGAAATACTTCGGATAGTTCTCCATCGCCATGGAAAGCGACGATCCCAGGCCGACCAGCTCGCCCACGCTTTCCTGGACGCCTCTCCAGCGCGGATCAAGTGCCTCGCGGCTCATCGCCTGGATCGTCTTGTCCAGCGGAAGATTCAGCTGCGATGCGGATGATAGCTGTTCCGAAAAGAGAATCAAATTATCCCATTTGTACCTCGACATCCTTGCTGCTCCTTTAGTACCTCGTTTACTCCCCTCAATCGCCCCGTAGACGGGGGGAAGCATCCTCTGTTTCCCTCCCCGTTTACGGGGAGGGTCAGGGTGGGGTTGACTTCCCCTCACGGCCCGAACGTAAAAACATTCCCTTCCGAAACCGTCCCATTGCTTGGGCTATATTCCATAAATGTCTCCGGCTTTCCGGGATCGAATGTATTGGTATACGCGGGACCTAAGCCATAAACCACAAAATTCGCGCTGCCCGTTTTCCCGTATGGCGCAAGCGACATGCGCCCGCCGAACTGCTGCACGAAATTCACATAATAATAAGACCGATTTCCCTTTCGAATGACTTCAATAAATCCGCCTTTTTCCACATTGTTCGGCGCAAGAAAAATGTCTTCGGGTAATTGTGAAATATAGGCAATCGGGGTAGTAATCGGAACAAGATCCCACGGCGAGGCTGTTCCGGCTTGAGCATTTGGCGGATAGTGGTCCTGGTCTACAAAATACGATTCGACGGCCCAGGCCAAAATCTCCTGCTCCGCGATGGATCGAGCGACCTTTGCCCGATATTGCGCATTCATAAAATTGGGCACGGCTATCGCTGCCAGAATCGAGATAATCGAAACCACCGTCATCAGCTCAATCAACGTAAATCCGCGTCTCTTCATCATCGCTGCCTCTTTCTTCTCCTAGAGGGTTGGGTGAGAGTCGTGTCAGGTTCAGATTTGCGGTGATAGCAGTCCGGGTGGCACCGGCATCTTGCCGGTGGTCTCTCCAAAACTACTCTCTTCCTCCATCCTGTCCACTCCGTCCACGCTGTCCACAATGTCCACTCTACCGCCCGCCTCCCTCTTCCCCCTCTTCCTCACGAAGCCGAATCCCCCTTCTTCTTCCCCGCTTCCTCGGTAACATTCACCGCAATATCTCGGTCCTTTATCGCAGTCGCATCAAAAATCCCTTCCTTGGAAAGGATCTCCAGGTTCTGCTGTCCATACAGACCGCTGAGTACCGATTGTGCAATCGGCGCGAGCGCGGCATCCGGCGTGGTGTGCGACTGCAAACGAGTCAGCAGAAAGTGCGCTCCGCCCAGGAAAAGCGCACACGCCACCGCGGCCCCCACAGTCCAGTTCCGAATCTGCGCGACAGTGGATTGGGTGCAGTCCTCGTAGAATCGGATCTGGCGTCTGAGCCGGAAAATCAGTTCCGGCGGTGGTTGCATGTTTCCATCCGATGCCGCCATGCTGTCGAATCCGGACAGAAGTCCGCGCCACTGGTCCTCTTCCGCGCGGCAACTCGCACAGCGCCGAATGTGCTGGACAAACCGCGCCTGGTCCGGCTCCTCCAGTTCGCGGTACAGGTATTCCGCCCATCGGTCCTGAATATCGTGGCATGTAAAACTCATCGCGCTATCTCCGAATCGCTCTTCGGCTCACTCTCGTCCCGATCCGAAATCTCTCGTGCCGGGGTGCCGAGCAATCCCCGCAGCTTTTGCAGGGTCTGGTAAAGCGTGGCTTTGATCGTGCCTTCCGGCGTGGAAAGGATCTCCGCAATTTCCCCGGTCCGCAGGTTCTGAAAATGCCGCAGAACAAAAACACTCCGCTGCCGTTCGGTCAGCTCATTCAGGGCATTCCTCAGTCGGTTCAACTCTTCGGCCATCCGCGCATGTTCGTGCGGACTCATCTGCTGGTCCGGGACCGCCAGAAGAATCAGGTTGTTCCGTGCCGTGTGATCCGCATGTCGGCCCCGTTCGCGGAGACGGTCGATACAGGTATTCACCGCAACCCGATACACCCATGTTTTCAGTGCAACGTCCCCCTTGAGTTTGGGCGCGAATCGCCAGATCTTCAGAAAGACCTCTTGTGCCACGTCCAGCGCATCGTCCCGTTCGCCGACCATTCGCAGCGCAGTGAAATACACCTGGCTCTGATACCGGCGGACAAATTCCTCAAATATCCCCGGATCGCGATTACGGATGCCTCGCACAAGATCGTTTTCGGGCCGCATCGGTTTGCCCCTGTCTCTGATTGAACGAAACGGTTCCCTGATACCTTCTTCCCTCTCTCCCCCCGGGAGTCTTCCCCCTCTCCCTCCGGGAGAGGGTTGGGGTGAGGGTCCTTCCGGGTGGCACCGGCATCTTGCCTGTGATCGTCCCAACATCTTTCCCTAATAAGACGATATCCCAACCAGAAAGGTTTAGTCCAGCCGGAGATGACCCCGTTCACCCCCTTCCGCCGATCCCAGCTTTCCGCCAAAATCGGGCGACCTGTTGAAGGAGTTCATCCCGTGGAGACAACGATCCTCGATGAGAATCTCGCCATCCTCCAGGGCCGTAATCCGGTCGCAGCGGAGGAACTGGCAGCCTGCTGTTCCGGAGAAAGTCCCGCTGAGGCGAAAGTTCCCCTCCCCAAGGTTGGGGAGGGTTCGGGTGGGGTTGATCGGTCTCCACGGGTTATCCTCCTTGGCCTCGGATCCGGGCACGATCTGCCTGGCTGGTGGGAGAAAGCAGAGAAGGGAACTGAGCTGCTCCTGATCTTCGAGGAGGACATCCGACATGCGAAAGACATTCTGAGCCGTGTCCGGTTGGTGTCGCTTCTCGCGGATGACCGAGTGCACTTCTTCCCCGGCGTCCCGGCGATGGAACTCCGACGCACCCTGTACCCGTTCCGGTATCTCCTGGGAACTGTCATGCCCTGCCTGATTGGCCCGGATGCATCAGGATATCGTTCCACACTGGAGGAAGAACTCCTGCTGATCCGTCAGAATGCTGACCTGGCGATTTATGCGAAAGGCCGAACGCTGTTCAACGCCATCCGGAACCTTCCCGCGATCCTGACAGCAACGCCGGTGCGTTCCCTCAAGGGGCGTTGTGCGGGGGAACCGGCCTTTGTGGTCGGCGCAGGACCTTCGCTGGACAGGAACATCGCTCTGCTCAAACAGGCCCGCGATCTCGGATGGGTGATTGCGGTGGATACTGCGCTGACCCCGCTTCGGAACGCCGGTGTCTCGCCGCAGATACTGGTGACTTTCGACCCGACCGCACTCAACGAACGGCATTTCCCCGACTGGCCGGACATGGGCGATACACTGCTGGCATTTCACCCGGAAGTCCATTCCGAGATCCCCCGCCGATACCTGGGGAAAGCGCGTCTGCTGTGCCTGGATGATGGCGAGAACCAACTCCTGCGTCACCTGCGTCTGTCCCCTCCCGGCGAGGGACTTCCACGGGCTGCGATGACCGGCCACCTGGCGTTCAACCTGGCCGTCCTTCTCGGCTGTGACCCCATTGTTCTGGTCGGCATGGACCTCGCGTTTCCAAACCCAGGCGGCAAAACCCACGCATCTTCCACCGCCCTGACCCGTGTCGTCCAATCCGCCGATGCAGGCAAAGCCACCATCGCGGCCATTCCCGGTCTGGCCGAGGCCATGCAGACGGAACTCGTGGAACTTCCCGGCGTGGATGGGCATCCGGTCTATGCGCCGCCCATGTACTTGACCTATCTCAGGTTAATGGAGCAGGAATTCTCCCGATACAACCGGACCATCCTGGATACCACCGAGGGGGGAACACTCAAAGCCCATACCCAACCCGTATCTCTCCGGGAGGCGCTTCGGATGATCCGGTCCGGACGCAAACCACCGTGTTGCTCCGGCAAGCCTCCCACTCCCATGGATCGCCCGCCCGTTGCGGACCTGGTGCAGAAACTGAACACCGCCCGTCAGACCTGGATGGACCTCAAAGCTTGGTCCGCCGACGAACACACCCTGGAGGAATGGCGGGAACACCTTCAGCGGGATTCATTCGGCTGGCTCCGACAGGCTTACGAGTTCCTCTTGTACGAAATGTCTCGCCATCCCAATCCGTCCGATCCCTCTTATCTCCAACGGGAGTTCAGGAAGACTGGTGACTGTTACGATTTGTTACTATATGCGGCCTCTGAGGAACTCTCGCGACTCTCTAGTATCCGATAATTCAAAAAAAATCAACCCCGATCGAAAATCTTAAATTACTATTTATCAGTAAGTTATGTAAATAACGTTCTGTTCGGATGTATTTTTTTGAAATAATGGATGTTTTTCTCTTGCAAAATAATAAATCATATTGTATAATAGTATTGAAGATTAAAAAAGAAGGACTTAATACCGGGATAATGTCACAACGAATCGAACAGAGGGCGGGCCTGACCTAGGAGGCCCTGGACAGAATCGAAGGCAGGCCCGCCAACTGAACAACACTTGGCGGGCCTTTGTTTTACACAAGGGCTCCAACAGGAGGTAAGTACAATGACCGCAACAGATGTCGCAAAAGATTCCACTGAAATCGCTTATGAGGAACGAATGGACCGTCTCCTGGGCCAGCTGAATAAAGCAGCCCAGAAAGGCCGGACAAAACGGCGCAACGATATGCTGATTTCCGTTCTCGTGATCGCAGCCCTGGCCGTGGCGATCTATTTCGGGCTTCAAGTCGTAACGGATGGCGGGAATTTCACCGATTTCATCGCCACTATGCGGGCGCGCTGACCGCGCAACAAACGGGTGTTCCCCGCCGGGTGAGAAAAGGGCCGTTCCATGCTGAACTTCGTCCGCCCCGTCACATCAATGCCTCAACGGTGAGTCGTCTCCCCCGTACTTGATCACACATCCGCCGCTGCGAAGCCCGTTGGTCATGTCATATAAGCCGTTTCGATAAAACTCGGCCCGCCAGCGATTTGGACATTCCTCCGCCCACACCATCTGACCGATACAGCCCGCGTTGTCAAAAATCCCGATCACGTTGCCGAACGTATAACAGACCGGTGCTTTGTTCCAGCCCCGCATGAGATCGCTCCCCGTATAATCCCAATTCAATCCCGAGGGAACCGCTATCTTGCCCTGTTTCACTTTCGTGATCATGAATTGGTCTTCCGGCAGGGAATGCAGGTAGGCAATCGGGGTAGTCAGCTCCTGAAGATCGTAATGACCGGGCTGCGTTGGAATGTAGTTCCGCCAGTCAAGCCGATACAATTCCAGGGCGTCCGCCGTGGCTTTTACATGCGCGTTGAGTCGGGCCAGCTCCGCCCGCAACTTCGCATCCATGAAATTCGGCACCGCAATCGCCGCCAGAATGCCGATAATCGCCACCACAATCAACAGTTCGATCAATGTAAATCCGTCGTTCTTCCGTACCGTTCTTGCCACTGATTCGCTGTCCTCCTGCGGATCGAGGGATCTCCGGAAGATTGTACACGTTCTCCAATGGCCTTCCACGGGACGGACAATCTCTCTTGGTGATTCCCGCACATCGCGCTAATTTCCACAGGTTCTTTATCTCCTTCGAAGGATGACAACCATGACCCGTGAATGGATTGATCTGTGCCGCAACTGGACCCTGTCTCTCGAAGACCAGCAAACCATGATCTTCCCCGATTTCCGACCCGACCAGCCGCTTTCGGTCGATCTGCCCCATACCTGGAACGCGACGGATTCGTTCACACCCAGTCGCGGCTACTGGCGCGGCGTCGGCTGGTATCGCAAGATCTTATCAACGCAAAAAGAATGGGCGGATCGGCGTGTCCTGCTCGAACTGGCAGGTTTCTTCTGTACCGCCCAGGTGTGGCTGAACCAGAAATGTATCCGCTATGACGAAGACGGATTTACGGGCCAATTCTACGATCTCACCCGGTTCCTGAATCCTGCCGGTCAGGAGAACACGCTGGCGATTCGCATCGACAGCCGCCATGATCCCGAACTGCTTCCCGGCAGGGAGGTCCCGGATTATCTGCTGTATGGCGGGATCTACCGCGAGGTCAGGCTCCATCTCACAAGCTACGCCCATATCGTAGAGCGGGGGATCGCCTTCACCACCCCGGAGGTCTCCCCGGAACATGCCCTCTGCCACATCGCCACCGAAATTACCGGCCTCGCATTGGATACTCTCCCTGTCCACCAAGTCCACTCCCTCCTTCTCGATCCGGACGGCAATCCGGCAGGCGAAGCTTCCACGGAATTTTATACTTCCGGCACAGTCCACCAGGACATCGACATCCGCAATCCCCGTCTCTGGTCGGTAGATGAACCCCAACTTTACACCTTGATCTCCGAATTGCAGGCGCAAACTCCGCAGGGTTGGGCTGTGATCGACCGGGTGGAAACGCCCGTCGGCATCCGTTTCTTTGAGTTTCAGGTCAACGGCGATTTCCTGCTGAACGGCAGGAAAGTCCTTCTGAAAGGGGTGAATCGGCACCAGGATATCGGTGGATTGGGCAATGCCATGCCGAAACGGTTTCAGGTGCTCGATGCCGAGATCATCAAGGATTTGGGCGGCAATTTCGTCCGCCTTTCGCACTATCCTCAGCATCCCGATTTCCTGGATGCCTGCGACCGTCTCGGCATCCTGGCTTATGCGGAAATCGCTTCCTGGCAGCACATTGGCGGCGCGCGCTTCATGTCCAACGCCGAAAACATGATGCGCGCCATGATTCGCCGTGACCGCAATCACCCCTCCATCATCCTTTGGGGCCTGCTGAACGAAGGACGGTCCAAACCTCTGTTCGAGCGTCTCCACACCGTCGCCCATGAATGCGACCCTACTCGTCCCACGGTCTACGCCGAAAATGAACCGGAGGAAGGTCTTCAACTCGGCACGGTGCACATCCCCGATGTCCTGGGGCTTAATTACAAACTCCCGCATCTCGCTGAACTTCGCGCCATGCTGCCGGACAAGAAACTGTTCAGCAGCGAACACACCAATGCCGATTTTTGCAGGCGCGGCGACCGGGAATTGGAAGATCGCTACCTCACCCGCTTAGAGGCCGACCTGGAGATCCTCGCCGCGCATCCGTTTATGGCAGGCGGTACTCTCTGGTGTATGCATGATTACGCAACCGATTATGCTCCCACCTGGCCGCATCATTTCTCCGGCGTCATGGACCATGTCCGGTTATATAAAGAAGCCGCACACCTTCTCCGTGCCTGGTGGCGAGCCGACCTCAACGTCCACATCGCCGGTCACTGGACTTTCCCCGGCGAGGAGGGGCGCGAGAAAACCGTTCGGGTGCTGAGTAATGGGGAACAAACGGAACTGTGCCTGAACAATACCTCTCTGGGCATAAAGAGCGGAAACCGGATGCTCGAATGGAATGTCCCCTACCAGCCGGGAAAACTCGTCGCCAAAGCCTGGCTTGATGGGGAAACTGTGGAATGTGCCCTGGAAACCGCCGGACCTGCCGCCGCTTTGGTTCTGACCGCCGATCCGGACAGAATTCTCGCAGACGCACAGGATGCCACGTTAATTACGGTCTGTCTCGTGGATGCACAGGGACGGTGGGTTCCGGAGAATCGGGCTGTTGCACTCGGCATTGAAGGCCCGGCGGCGCTTCGCACAGTCGGAGGATTGCCCATTGTGCTGTTGTCCGCCGGGGTGGGACGGTTTGCCGTCCAATCCACCGGTGAATATGGTACGGTAACAGTCCAAGCCGCCACAATCGGGATTCCTGGCAGCCGGGTGGAGATTCAGGTCGGACCTGAGCTATAATACCTCTCATGCCTCGGTATCAGCTCTTATTAACCTTCTTGGTTTTGATCCTGTTCGGCACTCTGGCCCTTCGGATGCCGGGCAGTATCCCGGAGGGACTGGAACTCGGCTGGATCGACGCCTTGTTCACATCCACTTCCGCCGTGTGCGTCACCGGTCTTACGGTGGTCGATACCGGCGGGAACTTCTCATTGGGGGGCGAGATCATAATCCTGATTCTCATCCAGGCGGGTGGCCTGGGGATGTTAACCATATCGAACTGGCTTCTCGTGGCACTCTCCGGTTCCCGGATCTCTTTATCGGACCGATTCCTTTTGGAAGAAACCCACGGATTCAATGAGCGAATCGAACCCACCGGCCTTCTCAGGAGGATCATCCGATTTACCGTTCTATCGGAGGGTCTCGGTGCTCTCGTTCTCTTTCTGCGATTTATCGCGGATTATCCGTTCTCAAAGGCGCTCTGGCTGGCCGTCTTCCATTCCGTCGCCGCCTTCTGCAATGCCGGGTTCTCGCTCTTCCCGGATAACCTGATGGCCTATCGTGATGACTGGGTAATCAACCTCACAATCATCATTCTCATCGTCCTGGGCGGTATCGGTTTCATGGTTTGTTCGGATGTGGTTCTTGCGGTCAACAGCGTGTTGAGAAGACGTTCCAAACGGTGGCGGATGGCATGGCGTCGTATTACCCTTCACACAAAAGTCACTCTTATCACCACCGGCATCCTGATTCTCGCAGGTGCGTTGCTCGTCATTCTCTTCGAGAGTCAGAATCTCCTGAAAGAGACACCCATCCACCAACGGCTCCTTCCGGCCTTGTTTTTGTCGGTCACAAGCCGCACAGCCGGATTCAATACCCTGGACACGGGGCAGCTGACCAATGTCACTCTTCTGATGACGGTTCTTCTAATGTTTATAGGAGCCTCCCCCGGTTCGACCGGCGGTGGTATGAAAACAACCACATTGGCCATCCTCATCGCTTTCTTTCGGTCGCGCATGTTGAACCGTCCCCGTACGGAAATCTTGGCACGCAGTGTACCCGAATCTCTTGTGGCGAAAGCCGTTGTAACCTGGGCTGCCTTTGTGGCTTTGCTCTTAATCGGAGTAGCCGGACTGGAATACTTTGAGTTCGGATTCGCCTCCCATGGAGTTTCTTCGGGTAGCTTCCTGGATTTGCTGTTCGAGGTTACCTCCGCGCTTGGCACAGTCGGCCTTTCTGTGGGAATCACTCCATCACTGGAACCCGGCAGTCGACTGGTACTGATCGTAATCATGTTTCTTGGGCGTGTCGGTCCGCTCGCTGTGGCCGCTTCCTTTATTGGCCAGCGACGGGTATTACGCTACACCCTGCCGGAAGAACGGATTATGGTGGGATAAGGAGTATCGAAAATGAACCGTTCCTATGCCATTCTCGGATTGAGCACCTTCAGTCAGCGCGCAGCCACCTCGCTATATTCCCTGGGCGCAACCGTCCTCGCCATCGACAGCGATGAATCCCTCATTCAGCAGATCAGCGATGAGGTCACCCGTGCGGTCTGCGCCGATGTGCGCCATCGCGATGTCCTGCGAAGCCTGGGCGTTCTCGATTGCGACGTCGTCATTCTCGGTCTCCGCCATCATTTCGACCTGACCGTGCTTGCTGTCCGCTTTCTCGTGCAGAACGGCGTCAAGCACATCATCGCCCAGGTCGACAGCCTCGATGAACTGGAGGCCATTCGCGCCGTCGGAGCCACTCACGCGATCTTCCCGGAACGTGATGCCGCCGACCGGCTCGTTAAGGAATTCGCCCTTCCCGGATTGATGGATCGCATCGCCCTCTCGAAAGATATCGGCCTCGTCGAAATCCCCTGCCCGGACGAATTCGCCGGGAAATCCATCCTGGATCTCAATGTCCGTCAACGGTTTCAGGTCACGATTATCGGAATTAAGTCCGCCGTCGGAGAAAAAGAGGAAATCAAAATCACCCCGCCACCCGCAACCATTCTCGACGCAAACGATTTCCTGATCATGATCGGAGACGTGCAGCACATGGCCGCGTTTCTCGCCAAATTCCCCAATCCGAATGCAGCATGAACCGGGGGCAAGATGTCCCCGCTCCCTTTACCGCGCTTCCTCCTGAGAAAACTCGCTCCGAACCGTCATTCCGAGGAGCGAAGCGACGTGGGAATCTCATCGCTGGAGCGCGCAAGCCTGAGATCGCCGCGTCGCCGCCCTTCGCAGACTCCGGGCGGCTCCTCCTAAGAAAGCTTGCCCATAGCCGTCATTGCGAGCGGCAGACCGCCGGAGCCGGTGATTGGGGTAAAGAAAGCATGGCCCACGCAGGGCCGCCGCCGACCCGTCATCGCGAGCCTCCCTCCGGCGGGGCCGGTGATTGGGCAAAGAAAGTGGGGGAGAGGTCCCTCCCCCGAAGATCGGGGGAGGTTAGGTGGGGGTTGACTGGGTACCACAAAACTCCCCGGCCTGCCTGTCGATGACC
>JAKPYU010000425.1 GCA_029568995.1 Candidatus Omnitrophota bacterium
CGGATTTCCGCTGCATCCGAACCATTTCAATAGCGGATTCTGCGAGACATCCAGCTTCTGCAAGCGGTTGTTCTGACAATAGAGAATTTCCAGGTTCTTGCAGGCGGAGACGTCCAGTGTTTCCAGAAGATTCTCGCCACAGTGCAGTTCTATAAGATTGGCATTTTTGGACAAATCCAACCGGGTCAGTTGATTATGCTCACATTCCAGCTGTGCCAGCGCAGGATTGTTCAACAGATCAAGGCTGGTAATCTTATTATCAAAACAATCGACGATTTGGAGAGCGGTGTTCTTAGAGAAGTCGAGCGCGGTTACCTGGCTGGAGCGGCATCGGAAATCGGTCAGGGCGGTGTTTCGGGAAATATCGGGATTCTCGTTCAACGGATTGCCGCTGCAATCGAAGCGGGTGATATTGGGAAAGAACTCGATTCCCTTTGTGCTTCCGATGAAGCAGCCGATACAGAGCAATCGCTCCGTTTTTGCGGCAGCCTTTCTTGCTGAGAAGATGCCCTCCGGTTCCACCCCCATGAACTTCTCAATGACTTTGCGGAAATTGGGGTCCGGGAAATTGTCGGGTGTGTTGATGCTTTGAGCCGCAAGGAACCGTGGGATGGAAAACCACAACAGGAATCCCATCACCACCAGGACGATGGCCGCTTCAATCAAGAGATTCCTGAGTGCCGGTTGCATGTTCCCCTCTCCGGATTACAGTTCTCCGTACAGAACAATAGGCCCGATCCGGGGATTTGTCAAAAATTCCGGTTGAGATCGTTCAAAGACCGCCGAACGGGTTGACCAATGGGGCTGTTGTTTCTATTGTGTCCTCACCCCCCGGCCCCGCTGGAGGGATGCTCGCGATGACGCGCTTTGTGGGGACAATTCGGTTACAGGGACCCTGGATACAGCGACAATGGACTTGAATCCCCCGTTCGACCTCATGGAATACGTCAACCGACGAAGAGATCTGGTGGACGCACATTTGTTCTCCTATATACCGCCGTGCGAGGGTCCGGCCTCGTCCCTGTTTGAGGCGATGCACTATACACTCAAGGCGGGTGGAAAACGTCTTCGCCCGATCTGTGTGCTTGCAGGAGCCGACTTTACGCTCGGGCTGGAACCGGCGGAGATTGAGCGGGGGGGATGGGCGGGCGACCGCGATCCCGCCCTGGCAGAGGCGCTTCTTCGTGCCGCCTGCGCGGTGGAAATGATCCACACGTATTCGCTGATCCACGATGACCTTCCCTGCATGGATGATGATGACCTTCGGCGTGGCTTGGCAACCTGCCACAAGGT
>JAKPYU010000430.1 GCA_029568995.1 Candidatus Omnitrophota bacterium
TCCCGGTGCTGTTATAGGTTCCCCACCACGTTCCCCACGAATTTGCGATGAGTACCGCGCCTTCGCGATCCTGTGTGCCGTCGTTGTATGGTCGGTGGTCGTCATAGCCCACAATGGTCATTGCATGATACCCGACCAGGGCCTCCCCGGTATGAGAATACAGTACGCCGTTCTGAATTCCGCGATTCTGGTTGTCTCTCCACTGATACCAATTCGTATAAACCGGACACTGCGTCACAGCGATATTTCCGTTTGCCAAGTGCTGTTTCAGCGCCTGAAGGGTTGTTTCGGAACTTACATAGATATAGTTGTTCTGTGCGGTACGACGAGACAGCGCATCTGCCCACGCCTGCTCGGAAGGCCAGGTCGTATAATCGCTGTCGGAATAGGGCATGATCGCCCAGCTGGTGCAGCCAATGGTGCTCAAGCGGCTGATTGCATACCCGGTATACGCTCCACCGTCATAGCCGCCATTCACAAGCGGGTAGAGAAAGCCCGGGCTGCAAATATTCGAATTGTCTCCATTCGATACATTCACATTCTCGTCCCTTGCCTGGGTGTAGGTGTTGTAATAATACGCGGATGCCCAGCAAGTGCACGAGCCTTGGCCGCCTTGGCTCCGAATTGGCGGAAAGTACTGGGAGATAGTGTTATCCACCGCCTCGGCCAGAACTGCATTTCCGCTCAGCTCGGCGCGGAGCACCGAAAGGTCATTCGGGGCAACGAAATCAACCTGGGTGAACTGGGAATGCAGCATCGCAAGATCGTTATCGGTAGGCGGCGTTGCTCCGAGGCCGGGATTGTCTATTGGAGGCGTCTCCGGAAGCGAGTCCGTCTTTGGCGGCGCCGGGACGACCTCCTCAAAACCGGGCAATTGAAGTAACTGGTTCAGAAATACGGGCAGAACGGCCACCAGTAATCGGCCCTCAGGAGAGAGTGAAAGAATCTCCCCATGCCCCATTTCGATCGCGCTGCGAAGCATGGCGAGGTCGGTTCCCAGTGTGATCCGTGCCCATACAAGTACTCGTCCATCGGGCAACATTTCGGAGCTGTTGAAGTCGATATTGTCGACGGCAGGACTTTCCGAATGACCGGACGCGCGCTTCTCGGATGCTTTCGGACTGTCCTGCTGAACGTAGGTCAGGCTTAGTGTAAGGGGATCGATATGAATCTCGGGCACGATGGGGATTGTCGGGGTAGCCGTAGGCGTCGGGGTTTTTGTGGGGCTGGGTGTTGGCGTGGGGGCATTGTTGTTTGCCGAAATATAGACGCCTTCGGGATATGGACTGTGGTTTGGATCAGGGTCATTGGAATGTATCAGCAGCCTGGCGGAGGAAGCTCCCTGGGGGGCTTGATCGAAGTTCACGGTAACCGTGACATCTCGCTGAGAACCCGGGTCGACCGTGAACGGTGCAAGAGGTGACCACACGACCCAGGGCGCGTTTGCGACACCGATGGACTGCACGTTCAGCGGGGCGTCCCCGTCGTTGTAAATCTTGAATGAACTCGAATGATCCGTTGAACTGCCAAAAGCCTCGGAGACGACGGTGAATCCGGAAGGTCCTTGCGGAATGGCACTGCCATGGACCTCGATTGTCCACAATCCCTCTTGAGGAGCAAGTACTCGAACCTGTTCGACGTTGTCTACAGTATTGATACCCGCGCCTGCGTTCGCCGTTGGATTTGTCTTGTCCAGTATCCACGGCCGATAGACAACGCCGGATGGAGAGCGGACAATCAAGTCGAGGTCATTGATCAGAGACTTCCCTGCGGAAACGGTTCCCGGATAGTCGGTCCAGACAAGCGTGGCCTTGAATTCCTGAAGATCCCCCGTCGCAGAAACATGATAAGGTATATAGTCGCCGGTTGAGACCGATCCTTCGCGCCATTGTTGCTGGGAAAGAAGTCCTGCAGACTTCTCCGTGTCGATCAGCCCCCAACCATATTCATAGTCAGGCCCGACACGGCCCAAGTCTTTCGCGCCGTGAATCAACAGGGCTTTCAGCGTTGTAGCGCTGGGGGAGCGGCCGAATGCTCTCTGGAACAGTTGATGAAGCAACGCGGATGCGCCACAGGCACTCGGACTGGACATGGACGTCCCGGAATAACTACCGTAATTTCCTCCCGGTAGTGTTGAGTACAGCGACACGCCATTTGCGCAAAGATCCGGTTTGACGCGTCCATCGTCCGTCGGTCCCCAACTACTGAACAGGGACATGAAATCCGCGTCGTCTGTAGCCCCGACGGTAACAATATTCTTCGCGTTTGCGATGGGAGGAATGCAATCATAAGGGCCGTCCTGGCTGCCGGAGGGACCTTCATTCCGATCGTTCCCCGCCGACTTGAAAACAGATAATCCCGTGTCATACACAACGCTGTCATAATCGCGGGTGACGGAGCTGTAAGAACCAAATTTGTAGCTGTTTCCATAATCGACCCACTTACTTCCGTCCCAGTACCACCCGACAATATAGTCGTACGAATGATTGGAAAGACGGGTTCCACCGGACGCGGCGGATCGCATTTCACTTGTATCATTCGTCCAGTCGTATGAACGAAGTGATACTGCCGGGGCCATACCTTTCGCGAGTGCACTTCCTTTCCCCGCACCACCGATCGTTCCACCCACGTGCGTGGCATGGCTATGCGTTGAAACTTGGTTCATGACCTGGAGGCGCGTCCCGAAATCCTGGTGTGACAGGTCAATCGCGCCTGCGTCCCATACACCGACAAGAACATCCTTGCCGGTCAGTTCATAAGGAAGACTATAGAGCGGCGGAACGTTGGCCCGTTGAGCAGCGACCGCGTTCATTGCATGGTAAGGGGAAGGCGCGGTCTGGACCCATTCAATACAATCCAGCGCAGCGAGCCGCCTCAGGTCGGCCGGGGCGATAGATGCCTCGAATACCAGAGGGTCAACCCATTTCCGGAATTCTACGCCAATTTTGCCAACGACCTCTTCGGCATTCTCATGGCTCACATCCGGGAAGATTACCGCGTGGACCAGCACGCGCCCGTCACGAAGCCTTGCATTCAAGGGGAAGATGTTCCATTCAACATCTGAAGCCAACTTGTTGATTTGCGATGAAGGCCTGTTCCATCGGATAGCGGGTTGGACCGATTGTAGAGTCACACCTGTGAATTCCCTGGTAACGGAAGCCCAATATGCCATGTTCGGAACATAATTCAACAAGTGAATCCCCTGTGAGGCTAAAAGATCCTTATCGGCTTCTGTCGGAATATTTTCGAACTGAATCAGAAAATGGCCTCGTCCGGGATGAGCGGCGGCGGGTGCGGACGCACTCCCGGAATTGGTCTCAATTGTTCCGTTCCCCAAGAAGATCGTGTAGTCAATTTGGCGGAGATCGGCGGCCTTGATCCGTTTCGCCAAATTTACGGGCTGCGCCGTGTCGGTCACCATACGCACGAATTCAAGAGATAATGGTTCGATACGGATTATGGGAGTCCCGACAGGAGTTGTCGGGGTGGGTGTCGGGGTAATTGTGGGGGTTGGCGTAGCCGTCGGTGTTGGGACGACGTGTCTGACAGAAATCGAATAGCCACCCACACTGCCTCCCGAACCGGCGACCAGTACATAGAATAGATGGCCGGTCTGCAGCGGAATGCAAATCTGCGAGAAGAGGCTTTCCCCGCTGTCGTCATCCGATGCGATTAGCTGCAGGACACTGTCCGGGCCGTAGAGATGGATAACCGTATCGGCGGAACTCTGGCCGGATACGGAAGATGTCTGAATGACATGTGTCCCGGTGTTGCTTGTACGAAACCAATACCATTTTTGATCTGCAGGCTGGATCAGCTGACCTGAGATGGCCGCGCCATTGATGGTTAACTCCACCGGGGCGAAAGGCGTTGGTGTGCGACTTGGAGTAGATGTCGGTGTAACAGTGAGAGCCGGGGATGGCCTCGTCGTGGGTGTATTGGTCGCCGAGGGCCTTTGAGTCGGGGTGGACGTTGGAGTAATAGTCCGCGTCGGCGAGGCGGTCGATGTCCCCGTGGGTGAAACAGTGGGTGTGTTCGTCTCAGTGTGCGGTGCGGTTGGTGTCGGTGTGGGAGTTGGGCTGAACCGCGTCGGGGTCGCCGTGAATGTGGCGGTCCGGGTCGGGGTTGAAGTCAATGTGCGTGTGACCGTGGTCGTTGGGGTATTTGTCGCAGACGATTGCGCAGTAGGTGTAGGTGTATAGGTACGCGTGGAGGTTGAAATCGGTGTGGGTGTGGGAGGTATCTCTTCGAGAAAACGAATCGGTCCGGCATTGTCATAAGGACCATAGAAAAAGGGGCTACCGCTTCGGGTCAGAACAAAGATGCGAAATTGATAGATCTCTCCGAAGACAGGCCCGGACTGAAAGCGGGGATTGACTACGCTGGTCAGGCCCGATTTCCATTCGAAGTGAATGGCTGTACTGCTTCCTGCGTTGCCGAGATATTCGTACTCTCCGGTGGAATTCACGCGGACATACACATGTACATCCTGAATGTCGGTAAGGCGGACGGCCCCGGGATCCAGATTCCAGCGAATGACCAGCTGGCGGTTGTTATTGGAATCATAATCGGTTCCGCTGCTCAAATCAGCAAACGTGTTTACCGTATCCGTTACAACAACGGAATACCGCGAATTCACCGCAATCGCCAATATCGTTAGCGTATCCGAGACGGTGGGTTGAAGACCATCATCTACCACGAATTGAATCTCGTAAATTCCGGCGCTTGACGGCGCAAAAAGAGGATCTGCCTTCGTCGTTGAAGAGAACTGACCGGAATCAGAGTCCGGGCCGGACAGAATAGTCCAGGAATAGGTATATCTTCCACTCCCGCCGGTTCCGACACCGTTCAATTGAACAACGCGTCCGACGAAGGTCGTTCGATCTGTTCCGGCATCGGCCTGCACGGGTAAAGTAACCAATCGGATCCGCTGATTATTCAAGTCGGCGATGTAAATCTGCCCACCCGCGTTCATGGCAAGGCCGGTCATATTGGTGAATTGCGCCTGGTCGGCGGGACCTCCGTCCCCGGAGAAACCGGACTCACCGGTCCCGATAATCGTGCGAATACGACCCGCGATGTCCACAAGACGAACAACTTGATTGGCGCTATC
>JAKPYU010000432.1 GCA_029568995.1 Candidatus Omnitrophota bacterium
GGAGACACGGGTCCACACGATATCACGCTGTCCCATGTGCCAGATGCCCTCGGCCCCATTGACAAGGTGGTGTATCTGCCGTTCGAGAATCGATTCGAAATCCGGCTGCATCTTCCGGCCCGCGACCTCGACCCATATTCCCAGGGGCAATGCGCCGCCCGGTTCTATTTCATCGATGTCTTTTCCAATTATCCGGATATCCCCATCCTCAATCTGGTCCATCTCCACCATGGTGACATATTCAAAGGCAGGTGTAATATTCCCCCCAAATTCCGCGCGGGTGTCCTGTTTCCGGATACGTTCACCTTCGAATGCGGGTCCGTAGGAAACAGGTATCGGCACCTTGTCGATCTTGATCTTGCAGCCCCGTATCTCAAGAGCTTTTTCAACCATTGTTTCATAAGGAACGTTGGATATTACATGTTCATAGGTACAGACTCCCGTGGGGAGTATCTGCGGAATATCAGTATCAGCGATAACAGGAAACCCGTAGTTCAGGGCCCCTGCCGCCGCGGCGTATTTATCTGAATCAACCTCGCCCAGGGCAAGGACGAAGGCAAATATCCGGTCCTTATTATATCTCAGGTTTGAGACATAGTCTCCCGGCTTCACTCCGCCGAAGGAAAGGGCCGCGCGGTTCGCGAAACCAAGTGCATATATTAACGCGGACACATCCTCCCCGAAAGGAACAAGGCGTGTCTCCCACCCGAGCTGTACCCCCTCCTCCTCAAGCTGCTGCGCGAACTGTTTCCCGCCGGTAGTCCCCGCCATAAACACGTAAAGGCTTTTCTCCTGAAGCTCGCGGGCTATCTTCACCGCGATCTCATTGGTGGGGGCCGCTCCGGTGATTGCCGCGAAACCGGGTGCGGTACCGTCAACAAATTCCACTCCCCGCTCCCGCATGATGATATCGTTCGCGGCGCCGAGCCAGATACCATGTATGGGATCTGGCCCCACAAGGTACTTGCACGCCTCGATAATCTCACAGCTGAAAAGCGTCGCCACACCGGCATCGAGGGTGCTCCCCAGATACGGCAGCCAGACATCAGCGGAGGGCCTTTCAGGAATGAGTTCCTTCGCCCGCCGCAGTATCCCCCGCAGGTCGCCTACGGTTTCAACCTTCTCCCCTAAAAAGGAATATATAACAGGAAGATAGTACGCGGTGTCAGGAAATCCTATCCTGCAGTCCCCGCCCTTCTTCTCGATGGTTTCATCAAGTTTCGCCTCAGCGCGGGCAACCCACGCCACCGCTCCGTCAATCGCGTTCGTACATATAACTTTAGACACCTAACTCCCTCCTGTCCTTCATATCCAGCAGCTTCCGTTCTACCTGCCGGTTTATGCCGAGCTTGTCACGCCGTTTGTTTATTATATCCATGATTGCCTCGCAGGCATCGTGGGGATTGTCATGCACATGAAAAGATGCGCCGAAAATATCTGCGGCCCTGTTGTTCAGAAAATCAGTGACGTTCTCAGAGCCCGAAATATAGAATGGATGTCCCAGAATTACATCAATACCGGACCCCACGAAGTAGGTGCCGATGGATACCGCCTTCTCGCTCATCCACTCCGGCGCCACCCCCACAACGGGAACATCGGAGATGTCATCACCCAGGCCCCCTTCGAGGACAACTTCAGTCGCCGCCTCAAGGAGCCGTGAATTGTCAACACAGCTCCCCATGTGAAGCACCGGCGGCATTCCTACCGCTTCGCACACTTCACGGAGTCCGTCCCCCGCGTGTGAAAGCGCTGTTTCCGGCGTCAGCAGTCCCGCCTTCGCTGAAGCGATCGCAGCACACCCTGTCTTCAGCACAAGGACATCCCTTTTCAGCAGTTCCACGGTGAGAGTGTTGATATAATCATCGAGTTTCTGTTTCGGGTTGTTACAGCCCACAATTCCCACGACTCCCTTTATCCTACCCTGAATGATCGCGTCATTGAGAGGACGGAAGGAGCCACGGAAGGAACCCCCGAGCATGTATTTTATCGCATCAACGCTGAAGCCCGCCACGAGGGGCTCCGTTATTTTCGGGATCGATACTTTCTCCGGGTCGCGTTTC
>JAKPYU010000450.1 GCA_029568995.1 Candidatus Omnitrophota bacterium
ATCTGGGGACTCTGCGGCACACAGGAAATCCTCATCGATTCCACCGCCGGGACCGAGATGATCCGTCTTACGGACAAAGCCGGCCAAGTCGTCGTGATGAACGCGGCCGGAGGGCAGGAGCGCATCCAAGCCACGGACAAGTCCGGAAGCATGATCCTCATGGACGCCGTCATGGGGAACATCGTCATCCGCTCGACGAACAAGGTGTTGATCAACCCGTAGAGGAAGAACTTATGTATCCAACCGTTTCAATAATTATCAGGGGATATAACCGGGAGCGATATATCGGCCGGGCCATCGAAAGCGTGCTTGCTCAGACTTATACAGACTTCGATCTGCTCGTTTGGGATGACGGCTCGATCGACAAGACCGCCCAAACCGTTATCGAATGCGCCAAGAAAGACAGACGCATCCGTATTGCCGCATGCAACCACCGGGGGGCCGTCAGGTCCCTGAAAGCCGCCCTGGCCGACACCTTCGGGCCATACCTGTGTTGGGTGGACAGCGACGATACGCTCGCTCCCACGGCGTTGGAGGAAACGGTCGCGGTGCTAAATGAAAACCCGAACGTCGGAATGGTCTATACGGACTACCAGGTCATCGATGCCGCCGACCAGGTCAAGAGTTACGGCAGGCGTTGCCGAATTCCATATTCCAAAGATCGACTGCTTCTCGATTTTATGACCTTCCATTTTCGTCTCATTCGGCGTTCGGTGTTCGAGCAGGCCGGCGGCATCGACGACGAGTTTCAATGCGCCGAGGATTATGACCTTTGCCTGCGCCTTTCGGAAATCACCGAGATCCGCCGTATCCAGAAACCTCTTTACCATTACCGCATCCATCCTGAATCCGTTTCCCATGAGATGAGATTGGAACAGGTCCAATGGTCTCGGGAGGCCATTTCAAGAGCCTTGGAACGTCGTGGCCTGTCCGAGCGCTTCGAGGTCGATCTACAGATTCGCGAGCAATTCAGATTGAAAAGGAGAAACCCCGATGGATGAACGTGAACTCGGCCACACGCCTTGTAACTGGGAGCAAAGCGAACGTCTTCTGGCACGCACCTTTGAGTCATGGCGCGCTGAGTTCCGCACCATCCTCGAAGACCACCGGCGGGAAATCCAGGCACGCTTAGAGAAGATCGAACGCGAGATCGAAAAGAAGTCGGACAAGGAGAACGTGGACCTCTTGGTGCGGAACATTCAGGATGACCTTCGCCGCCACGCAGACGACATCAAAAACCTGCAGACGGGGATGAACGAGAAGATGGGCGTCGAGACCATGTGGAAGGTGATCGGTCTCGTGCTCACC
>JAKPYU010000466.1 GCA_029568995.1 Candidatus Omnitrophota bacterium
GCCTTGTATTCCGGGTCCACCAGCGACAGGGACCGGCTCACCGCCTCGGAGCAGAAGTCGAACCTTCCCAAATTCAGCCTGATCCCTATCCGTTCAAGCAGTTCGCCGACAAGCCCCACGACATCATAGAGCCGCCTGTACCAGGGCAATTCAAGCCGCTGAAAGATGGATTCGAGCATCGTTTTTCGCTGTTCGGCGGTATATTCCGGGTTCCAGATCAACTTTGTCGTGTAGTGTGCCATTTTCGCCACAGGGACCAGCCGGAAGGTTATTGACTGGTTGGCGATGGCGTCGTTCCCCACGAGCGTCCAGAGGTGACTGCCTGCTGAGTCATCGGCCTTGCGGATCAGCCAGCCGAACAAGCTGCCCCCGTCGCTATACATAAAGATCGGATAGTGATCCCAGGGGATCTTCCGGATCTCGTCAAGGCTAAGGTATCTTTCTCCTTGTTTTCTCACTTCCCCTCCAGCGGCGGCGGTTCGGGCATGGGCATATCTTTTATCTGCTTATTCCATGCGATCAGCCGCTTGCTAAATTCCTTCTTCTCCTCCGGCGTGAGCTTGCCGTAATACCACCGGAGGAGTTTCAGCCCTTGAATGGCGAGGGTAAACCAGATCGTATTCATGATTTTTTGAATATCCCCACAGCATTGAACATGGAAACGATTGCGGAAATGACCTTTTCCAAAGTCGGCCAAATCTCCGCTGCGCCTTCATAGGTGGATTCGATGATCTTCCGAACCGCCTCCAGTTTATCTTTCCCGAAACCCGCCTCCGGCAATGCCTCCTCGATTGATTTAATCAACCCAATGAGTGCCGGGACGATTTGTGCTACTAACAAAAGAACCTTCATGACTTCCTCCTATTCCTTTCTCTCAAAGTGATTGCCATCTACGAGATTCCCCTTAAACCGCCCGCCCCATCGGTTCTGCGGGTCCAGTGCTTCCCACGCCGTGCCCAACCGTGCATATGATTCCGAATCCGTCATGTATCGGCCGTTGCAGAAGAGGTTGAAGTCCACGGCAAGGCGTTTAGTGTGTAAGCTGTTCTTGCTTCCAATCCCCCGCTGGTAGTAAATATCGGCCATTTCCTGCGGCCTGTAAGCCTCGCCGAATGTCAAGGCGTATCCCTGCGATTCTGCCCACAGGATCAGCTTCGCAACGTGCAAGGCAAATATGGCCTG
>JAKPYU010000073.1 GCA_029568995.1 Candidatus Omnitrophota bacterium
CCCCCAAACTTTGGGGGAGAGGTTCCTCCCCCGAAGATCGGGGGAGGTCAGGTGGGGGTTGACCGGATAGCACAAGACTCCTCGGTGTGAGGGTTGCAGGCGAGCTTTCTTAGGAGGAGCCGCCCGGAGTCTGCGAAGGGCGGCTCCTCGTGATGACGGGACAAGGCGTTTTCTCTGCCTGTCGATACGCGCCGCCAATGGTCGGCATTGCAATCCCCGAATTCCATGGCGAAAATGAATAAACCACCCGTGGGCATCCGTATCCTGCCATAAAGGACACACACATGATCGACAAACCGAGACCCGTTCGTATCGACCGACGACAGTTTCTTCAAACAACAGCATTGCTGGCAACCCTCCCGTCTCTCTCCACCTCTGCGGCAGGGGAGAAAAGCCGCGTGATCGAGGTGCACCGCCCCGGAATCATCGGCGAGAACCTCCGCCCGGATTCCGAGGGCACACAGGAGATGCTGGACCGCGCCATGCGGGAACTGACCGGCGAACGCTCACGGAAAGATCAGTGGTCGAAATATGTTTCCGCCGAGGATGTTGTCGGCCTGAAAGTGAATGGCCTCGGCGGCCCGCAATTGTCTACAAAACGCGAGCTCGTTCAGGCGGTCATCCGGGGACTGGTAGATGCCGGTGTGAAAGAGAACAACATTATTGTATGGGAGGACCGGGACGCGCATGTCAAGGCAATCGGGGTGGATTTCAATACCGGCAAGACCGGGGTTCGGGTGTATAGCAGCCGTTCGGATGCCGGTGGGCATGATGAAACCGAAACGCATTTCGGCTCCGGCTCGGCCTGTCTTTCAAAGATCCTGACCGAACAGATCACCGCGCTCATCAACATGCCGATCATCAAGGATCATGACATGGCGGGCACAACGCTTTCTCTCAAGAATCTCTCGCACGGGATCACGAAAGATCCGGGGCCGCACCATGACAACGGCTGCGACCCGTATGTCGCAGAGATCAATACGATCCCGGTTGTGGGGCGGAAACATCGGCTTGTGGTGGTGGATGGCCTTCGCGGGTGCTTTGATGGCGGACCGACCTATCGGGAGAATTGCGCCCACAACTACGAGTCCATTCTTGTCTCGACGGATCGCCTGGCAATCGACACCATCGGCACGAATAGGATTGAGGCTGTTCGGCGGGCGAAAGGACTGCCGACTTTGGCGGAAGCGGCCCATCCCGCACGCTACCTGGCAACCGCCGCTCGCCTCAACCTCGGCCAGGGGGATACCTCTCAAATCGAACATGTTATGATAGAAGGGTAAATTGCGGTTGCCGTTGAAATCTTATATGGCAAGAGGAAAGCAGAGGGGGTTCGATGACATGGAAACGATACAGGTAGAACAGGTCATAGCGAAAGATGGAGAGGTTTTGCTGACAGGCTTGCCGTTCAAGAAAGGACAGTCTGTCCGGATCGTCGTGTCCCGGCAACCTGCAACTGTTTCGCTACGCACCGGCCTGACCGTGGGACAGCTGCGTCGTTCGGGCCTGATTGGATTGTGGCAGGATCGTGACGATATCGTGGATAGCTCTGCCTACGCACGCGAATTGCGCGAGCAAGTTCAACAGCGCGGAGATATCCATCCATGATATCGAACATGTTATGATACAAGCGTGAGTTCCGGCTGTTGCGCGGTAGAGTGCTTTCCGAAAGGATGTGCCATGAAACGCCAGGCCTTCACGCTCATTGAACTTCTCATTGTCGTGGCAATCATCGGTGTCCTTGCCGCGATTGCTGTACCGAACTTTCTGAATGCCCAGACACGCGCCAAGGTCGCCCGGGTGAATGGGGACCTCACCGCGCTCTCCACGGCACTGGAGAGCTATAATGTCGATTCCGGCAAGTATCCCCCGTACAGTAACCTCAAAGCGCCATATTCCGGCAAAGAAGGCCTGATCCGCCTGACAAGTCCGGTTGCCTACATCGCCGGAAGCCTTCTGACAGACCCATTTATGGTTCAGGCGGTGCAAAGCAATCTGGGCACCGATCCGGGACCTCCGTATCACTATCAATACGCCGACCGACCGACCGCCACCATCCTGAAATGCTGGGCAAATTACGATCCTGGGGACAAATTCCAGTGGTTTCTTCTTTCGTTCGGCCCTGACAAGCTGTACTACCACCCAAGCGGCGGGCCTGCCTATAACTGGATCATTTCCTATCAGCCGAGTAATGGCGTCGCCAGCTGGGGAAATATCATGCGTTACGGGCCGGGGAACGCCTCCAACGCGGATATTCCGCAGGCTCAATTCTGACCTTCCTCGATTGATACAAAGTTCTTCCCACGGAGGTTTTTCAAAAAATTTTCAAAATGGGGCTTGACAGGGATATTGTTCTGTTGTACTATAACACTATAGAACTAAGTCATTAGGACAAAAACAATGGATTTCCTGATTGATACCCGGAGTGGAGTGCCGTTCTACCGGCAGATCATCGAGCAGGTGAAATTCGCCATTGCTCGCGGGGATCTGGGGCCGGGAGACCGGCTGCCCACGGTCCGCCAGCTCGCGGTGGACCTCTCCATCAATCCCAACACCGTCGTTCGCGCCTATCGGGAACTGGAGATCGAAGGCGTGCTCGATACCCAGCAGGGTTCGGGGACCTTCGTCGGCCATCACCGGCCGGATATCGACCGTCTCGAACGGGAACGGATGCTTGCGCAGATTCTGACCGATATGCTCGCCCGCGCCTCGGCCTACGGTTTTACGCTGGACGATGTGCTGGAGGGGCTGCGACGCCAAAAGGAGGAAACGACATGAGCCGGAGTTCTAACGCGGATGTATCTCTTGAGAAGTTCACAACGGAGCTGGGCAAATGGATGCGCGGCGATTTCCGTTTCGCCCCGTTGAATGCGCTGATCCTGGTGGCGATTTTTGTCCTCGGTCTTGTTGTGCACCTGGCCGTCCACTCGTTCACTGTCGCTGCAGTGGTGCTGTGTCTTGTGTCGGCGCTGGTCCTGGCTGTCCTGCTGCGTCTCAGGCAGGTATGGGAAGCCGTCGTGATCCTGGCTACCGCCGACAGCCTGATTGCCTATCTCCACCTGCGCCCCGATAGCGAGGTGCTGATCGTAACCATCGTTGCGGCGATGCTGATTGCGCCGTCGGTCCAGATGGTTTACCAGTGGGAACGCGCAGTCACGCTGCGCTTCGGCAAGTTCATAGCACTCCGCAAGCCCGGTCTGTTCCTGATGGTTCCCGTTGTCGACAAGGTGGCCGAGTTTGTCGATCAGCGGATTCGAGTGACCGATTTCAGCGCAGAGACTACCTTGACCTCGGATACCGTGCCGGTCAATGTCGATGCCATTGCGTTCTGGATGGTGTGGGACGCCCAGAAAGCGGTGCTGGAGGTGGAGCGATTCAAGCAAGCCGTGATCCTATCGGCGCAGACTGCCCTGCGGAACGCGATCGGTCGGTATGAGTTGGCCGTGATGCTCTCCGAGCGTGACCGTCTTGGCCGGGAAATCCAGAAAACACTGGATGAGAAGACAAACGCCTGGGGAATCACAACACAGGCGGTGGAAATCCGCGACATCATCATCCCGAAAGGGCTTGAGGATGCCATGTCACGCCAGGCCCAGGCCGAACGCGAACGTCAAAGCCGGATCATCCTGGGTACAGCGGAGACCGAGATTGCCGAGAAATTCGCCCGCGCTTCCGAGCATTACCTCGACAACCCCGTAGCGCTCCATCTGCGGGCGATGAACATGGTATACGAAGGGCTGAGACAGAAAGGCTCCATGATTATTGTTCCGTCCACCGCTGTGGAGACCATGGGCCTGGGAGCGCTTGGCGGATTGACAGCCTTCGGGAAAGAGATCCCGCGCGGCCAGGCGGCGGATCAGGGGGGCACGGAAACACCGGGCAACCCCTCGGGCGAGTCGATGCCCTCTCCACCATCGGGAACGATGCCGCTTGCATGATCGCCCCTGCCATCGCTTCACACGGACCGTAGCGCAGCTGGCGCACCTCCGCGCCTGTCCGTGCTTGTCTGTGCCTGTCCGTGTTTCATCTGCTTCCGTCCACCTCGCCCACCTGTCTTATTTTGAATTGGTGCCTCCTTTCTCTATAATGTCATCAGCCAAATCTTCTTCGAGGATATCTCAGCATGAAACAAAACTGTCTCCGCATCGTCGTCTGTTTGTCAGCACTGTTCATCACAAGCACCACCTTCTCACAAACGCCTGTCCCGTTTGAAAGCGGGGATGACCTTCATACGATCCGCCAGAAGATCAAGCAGAATGGGTATTCCTTCACCGTCCGCGACTATAAGGCCGAACTCGGCAAGGAATTCTTCGTGTCCGGGCTTTTCCCGGCGGGGGCGAAGAGTGGGCTGAACGCCAAAATGCTCCCCGCGAAAGAAATGGCAATTCCCGACCTGCTGCCCGCATCGTTCGATTGGCGCAATGTCAACGGGAAATCCTATATCGGCCCGATCCGCGACCAGATGCAGGCAGGAACCTGCGGGATGTTTGCCGCCTGTGCTGCTGCCGAATCCGTATTCAACATCCATGGGGGATTCACGGATGAACAGTGTATCGACTTGTCGGAATCGTACCTGTCGTGGACTCTCGGGCAGGTTCCCGGGTATTCCGAGCACTTTTCCGGCTGGATGGGCGCGGACACGGACTTCTATACGCTCACGGCACTGACAAAATTGGGGATCGGAACCGGGAAGGAAGGGGTATGCTTTGAGTCGGACTTTCCCTATCAGGACGTCTATCCCGGAGATGAGTACTCGAATAATTCCTTGTTGTTCCCGCGCATTTATCTGGATAACTGGTTTCGCGTGTCCACTCCCCGTTATGAGGACATGACGAATGCCATCAAGGCCGCCATTCTCCAGTACGGATGCGTCAATACGGCGTTGAACGTAATTGATGCATTTTACGCTTATGCCGGCGGAGTCTATGAGGATACCCAGACGGAACCGGATGCTTCCCCCTATTTCTATTCGACGGCGAATCATGCGATTGCCCTGGTGGGTTGGGATGACAATCCTCCCGAAGGCGGCGGGGGATGCTGGATCCTCAGAAACAGCTGGGGAACCGACTGGGGCGAAAACGGCTACATGCGAATCCGCTACGAATCGGCCAGGGTCAACATGTATCCCTGTGTGCTCATTATGGATGAAGAGTCAATCCATGCCTATACCACGGGCGTGGAACAGGCCGGAATGGATCGCGCCGCTCTGGCCGGTTACATCAAGACAGGAACGGATGAGAATGTTTCGTATTACTTTGAATACGGTACGGAGAAATCCTTCAGCCAGAAGACCGCAACAAGGACAGTCCCGCATGTCAGTGGCCGGGATATCTATCGTGTTACAGAGATGGTTTCCGGTCTGTCGCAAAATCAGAAGTATGAATATCGCCTCGTTGTTCCGAATGGAACGAAACCGATTATCGGGATGACGGATTCTTTTACACTGAAAGGACCTTCTGCCGAACCGGAACCGCCCGTGGTTCGCAAAAATTACCTCAACACCACCTTCACAAGTGCCGTACAAACCCGGAATTTGCCGACCAGGGTTTCTCTCGAATACGGGGAAACTCCCGAATACGGAAAAATCAAGACGTTCTCAACAGTGCCGCGAGATCAGGAAATCCGTGCGAACATTCAGGACCTGCTTCCGGCTACAACCTATCATTATCGCTGGGTACTCGATAACGGAGTCGGCCCGGTGTATTTGAATGATGCAACTTTCACCTCATCGCAGAACATTTTCCGTAACGGATTCGAATCGGATGAGGATAATCCGACATTCCGTGCCTCGTATTTCATCAATGGACAGCGGTTCTTCGACCATAGCTACAATTGGACTCGGGCTGACGGATCTCTCATGCCCAAACAGAATCCGTCTTCGGCTTTTAGCGGGAAAAAGAACTATGTCTTCGCATTCGATCCTCTTTTTGAGTTTGAAAAGGACTACACGGAAGAGGTTGGCATTCAGTCCTATTTGACGTCGCTCCCGCTGTGTTTGAACCAATTCGAGCGGGCTTGGCTTTCTTTCTATTATGCCCAGCCCGCCTGGGGGGAAGACCAGGATGAGCTGCGCGTGTATTACCAGAGCTCTCCCAATGGAAACTGGATCTTGCTGCCGGGTGCGGAGTTCCGGGATAATGTGACCGAATGGACGCGACGGGTTATCGAGTTGCCCGATCTCAGCGATTCCTACAGCATTCGGTTCGGCGCAACCGGAAATTTCGGATGGGGCGTCCTGCTGGATGAAATCGAGATTCTCCGGACGTATGATACCAACGTACTTGACTGGAATCTCTATTGATCGACCAGACTGCTCTGTTGGAATGTCGCTCCTGAGAAAGAGCCGGAGATCGAGATCCTCTACCGCCCGGTCCTGGATTCCGGCTTTCGCCGGAATGACGGCAAGAGGCTCCCTCTCCCTCCGGGAGAGGGCTGGGGTGAGGGATTCTTGGGCAGACCGGCATCCCGCCGGGGGACTGTTTCTTCACCCAATCACCGGCCCGGTCGGAATGGGGGATTGAACCCCAGACCTCCTGACCCACAATAGGGATTCCGCGTCTTAGCGGTGGATCGGCCAATCATCAATGGCCGTATCATTCGGATTAAAAACGGTCACTTCGAGTCTGTCGGTCGCGTTTCCTGGATCGAGATCTTCGGAATGCTCCAGCAGAACCGCCCACAGCTCATACTTCCCTACCTCATCGGGCGTCCAATAATGCCAGACGTATGTGTCCGGACTGATCCAGGGGACATTCTTTACCCCAATAATCTCATCCGTGAATTTGGGGAGCAGATTCCAAGAAAAATCCCTGTTCGATTATTCGGACAGCGCTTCAGCGATTTCATAAACTCGGAATTGCCGTTTCCCTTAGTCTTCGGAATCGGTGTCCGACAGATCTCCGAATAACTTTTCATCCAGATCACAGACAAATTTGTCGATATCCTCTTCGACGTCCTTATCCGTTGCCAGGCGAGCCTCCCGGATCGGGCAGGCAGATCGAAGCGTTTCGCGAAGTCGGTCCGCCGCTGTATTTGCCAGGATGTAATCCCGTGCCCCGAATTTCTTTGCCAGGATTACGGACTCCCGCGACGGTTTGTCCGTCAGAACCAGCACCTGCGCGGATGGATTGAGTTTCCGTATGCGCTTGAGTGTTTCAAGCCAGTCATCCCCGGGCAGATCCAGTCCCAGGAGAACGACATGCGGCTTTGACTCAATATACTCTCGAATGGCCTGATGCCGTCCGCTCGCGACGGCCGCAATGTTGAATTGAAACTTCTTAAGCCCCCTCTCGACCTGATCGAGAATGGTCAACGAATTCTCCGCAATCAGCAGACGGCATTTCCCACAGGAACATCGGTCTAATTCGCAATCACCCATGTCGGTCCCTTTCTATTCGTCGCCGAGATGTAAAGGAAGACGTACTGTGAATCGTGTCCCTTCCTCCTGCGAAGAGGAGAACGTTACGCTTCCCATCAGATATCGCTCCGTGAGCAACTTCATGCCGTACGTTCCAAGACCTCTCCCCATTTCCTTCGTACTGAATGAGCGTTGAAACACCTGGAGCTGAACGTCGCGGGGCATACAACCGGAATTATGGACCCAGAACTCAATCTGTTCTCCATTGACGTTGCACCCGGATTTCACTTTTTCGCCTTTGTCCGATGCCTCAAGGGCGTTCTTGATCATATTGCCCATGACGCGGGTGAGTAGCGCTTGATCACTAGTGAATTCCACATCGGCAGCCTCGCAATCTATTTCAATAAGGCGTTCCCTCGCTGCCTCGTGCTCCCTGTAGAATTCTGCGACCTTGCCCAGGAACTCCCGGGAGTTCATTCGCACAGGTTGAGTCGATAGTTCGGCATTTTCCGCCGCCAGCAATTCCCGCTGGCCCTGGATCTCGTTGATGATCTGTTCCGTGAGGCGGTATACCCTGCCCGCCAGGACATCTCCGCTATCCTTGCTTCCCTTCCTCAACACTCTGGCAATACCCAACAGTCCCCCCGTTGAGTTTAATACGTCATGAAAGAAGACTCGTTCCAGAGCCAACCTTCGCTTCTCATGGCTGATGTCCATCATGGCGACGAGAACAAATTCCTCGCCTGCCAGATGAAAGGGAGTTGTCCAGACGCGCAAATCAAGCGGATCCAGGTTCTCTTTTCGAAGGATCCGGCATTCCTGGACATCTTCCTGGCCGCGCAGACTCGTAAGAATCGCCCGAACCGCGCCACACGTTTTGCAGAACTCCGTAGTCCCGCATCCTCCCTCGTTTTCGTAGGCATGGATGCAGTCGAGGTATTCCCCAGGCCGATATCTTCCAACAGGACCTCTGCGAGGCAGATCGGGCAAATTCGACACGAATCGATTGGCGAACACAATTTGTCTATGATCGTTCACCACTAACAGCATGATCGGCAATGCGTCAAGAAGCGAGCACAGAAGAACATTGTCAGAGAGGATCTTCGATTGGCGTTCCAGGTCCTCTTCCCTGGACCGTTCGGCGGGGGCAAATTCCGTTGAAGACGACGAGAGAACCATGATATAGCTCCGGGTCAGGACCGGTGGTGCCAGCCTGCACAAGGTAAGACTTTATGGCTTCCCCTCGCCGACGTGTTTGCATTGCTCCTCAAAGTGTTATCGATGCCAATTCCTGCCAAAATAGAAAAGGTCTTTTCCGTCTACTTTTCCATCCTGGTTCAGGTCCGGCGTTGGTTCGATTGCGGACGCGCCACGGATATTTTCGATCAGGTCGCCGGGGGCATACCACTGATGTTCGGGAGCCGCGAGCACTTCGTCAACAACCTCTTTACTCAACGATTTGGCCTCCGGAAGGAATTCCGTATAAAAGTAGTCGGCAATCGCCATGAATCCTTCCCGCACGGATTCGTGAGCCTGCATTCCGGCGGCATTGCGCACTTTTCTGGCCTCGTCGTTGTATAGATAGAAATAAATCCACTCGATTCTGTCATCAAATTCCGCGGCGGTTAGTTCTCCGTTCTCGCGCAACTTCGACATGATATCGGCAGCAGGTTGGCCAAATTTGTTATCATAGAATTGAAGAATGCCGTCATAGTTCTCATACCAATTGGCCACAAAATCGCTGGCATGGCACTCCGTACAAATCTTGAGCATCTGATTCTTGTTGGTCTGCCAATTCTCACGGCGGCGGGAAACTTCTTCTCTCAGTACCCACGTGAGGCGATTTGCCGGATTATGAGTCTTGGCGACACCGGGACCGGCAGACAAATGACAGGTTGAACATGTGGGCGCGACATGATAGTCAACCCCGACAACCCAGCTGTCCGAATCCAGATTCATCAGCCCCTCGTTCGCATCGAAAGCAATTCCGTGCTTTGATGCTTCATAGAGGTGGATTTGGGGTTTGCCATGTCCCATGTGGCAGCGACCGCAGGTTCTCGGGCGTCGAGCTTGCGCACGACTGAAGTTGTGTCGCTGATGGCACGCCGAGCACCCCCCTCGAGAGCCGTCCGGATTCAGGCGGCCCACACCCGTATTCGGCCAGGTATCCGGATCGAGTCTTCCGCCTTCAAGGACCTGAACCGTGGTCCCATGGCAATCCAAACAACTCAGCCTCACGACAGCGTCCCCGAGCAGAGTTCTGCCCATATCAACCGGTATGCTCACCGCCTTGGCGTGCAGGCTGGTGTCATAGTCATTGACTTCCGTTTGGTGGCATCTCGCACAGTCCAGAGGCGACACGATAATCGAAATATTGAAATCATTATGCACAAACAGATCGGGATCTTCCTGCCCGGCCTGATGGCATTCATAGCATCCGATATCCTGCGCGGCGTGTTTGCCGGAAGCCCATTGGGAATAGAGAGCGGAGCTGGTGTACTGGTGGCAGGCGATACATCTCTGCGTCTCGGCGCTGAGTGCGGCCCAGACGGGAGAGATCCCCGGACAAAACGCAATGACCAGCAGGAAGACCAGGTTGCATTTCCAAAGATTGCGAGCAAAATTCTTGTGAGCCATTTTCCCATATCTCCTTATCGGGGGCTATCGCTCAGCGTCGCGAGACAAACCGGAGGGTGCAAAACTCGGGTGCGTTCTTATGGTTTGACAACGGCAAATCTGATGGAGAGAACGGCAAGATTCCAGGAAGAATGGCGGGTTCCGGTTCTGTGCGGGATTGGTTTGTTGGCGACTGTGAAAACCATGCAGCATCTATCTTCCTCGGCATCGCTTTGATGTTCTCACCCGAGAAACCCTGGCTTCACCGCATCGCAATGTGTTTGACCTGACAAACCTGTTTATGGAAATCCATTTATACGGAACTATTTATCATGACTGTTTCAGGAAGTCAACCCTGAAGATGCAGGAAGATCTGGCTTCCTGCGATATTATGTGGTAATCTGTCAACAAATGGAGGAGTGGGCTGACTTTGGAGACATTGAGCCATGTCCCGTGTCCAGTCAAAGGCGCTCATTCTTATTCTTCTCGGCCTATATGCAGCGGTGACCAACGACGCGGCCATGGCCCAGACAATCCGGCTGGGCGGATTCGATATCACCTTCAACGGACTCTATTACGATCCCGACACGAACCAGACCACTTTTTCCTACACTGTCGCAGGAACCCCGGATGCTCAAAAAGCGCTGAATCACTTCACGGTGGGAATCCACTCAGGTTGGGTTGTTGTTGCCAGTTCACCGTCACAGTCGTTTTCGGTGGGTCTCGACCCTGATACGGGAATACAGGGAATCGACTGGAACATCGCGGTCAATAAAAACGACAGCCGTTCCTATTCATTCACGTTGAGGGGAAACAGTGACCCGGGATCGGTAAGCGTGGGCGTGAAAGTGGGAGATGTTTTTGTAGGCACGCTTCCCGGTCCGGCGTTTGCACCGCCAAATACCCCGCCGACCATCAGCGGCGCTTCCGATCAGACGGTTCTTGAGGACCATCCGGCCCCTATCTCCTTCACGGTGAATGATGCGGAATCCAGCCCGGATAGCCTGGTTGTCGAGGCGATTTCCCATGACACAAGCCTCTTTGATCCCGGACGGTTTGTGATATCCGGTACCGGGACGGCCCGGACCCTGACATGTTACCCAACTGCCGACAGGAACGGGGGAAGTTTCGTCTCGATATTGGTGTCAGACGGACAAAACTCCGTGCAGGCGAAAGTGTATATCACAGTTCTTGCGGTGAATGATTCTCCGTCATTCATCAAGGGCGCAGATCAGGCGATACAGGAGAATGCGGGACCGCAGACGGTAGCGGGCTGGGCCACCGGGATCACAACCGGCCCGGCGGATGAGTCGGGACAGAGCGTATTGTTCCTTGTGACAAACGACAACAACGGGCTGTTCAGCGTCCAACCATCCATATCTCCCGATGGTACGCTCTCGTATACCCCAGCGCCCAACGTTTTCGGTCACGCCACGGTGACGGTGCAGCTGCGGGATAATGGCGGAACGGACAACGGGGGTATCGACACATCGGCATCACAGACATTCGGGATCACCGTGTATGAATCACAGAAAACGCCGACGCCGACCAGTACCCCGACGTTCACCCCGACCTGCACTCCAACTGTGACGCCCACGCAGACACCGACCCCCACGGACACACCGACAACAACACCGACAGACACGGCAACCCCAACTCAGACCCCAACTCAAACTCCGACTGTGACGGTGACTCCGACTGACACCCCCACGGAAACGGCGACACCGAGCGCCACTCCAACTGACACCCCCACGGCAACCCCAACAAATACACCGACCGCAACGCCGACGGATACGGCAACGGCAACGCAGACGCCAACACAAACCCCCACGCCGACACACACGCCAACGGTGACGCCAACAGCCACTCATAGCCCTACAACAACGCCAACAAATACGCCCACGGCAAGTCTGACAAATACACCCACACCGACTTCCACAAACACGCCATCCCCGACGGCCACATTCACACCAACGCCGACAGTGAATCACCCACCCACTATCAGCGACGTCTCCGACCAGACGGTGTTTGAGGACCATCCGGCCCATATTCCCTTCACGGTGAATGACTCGGAATCCGATCCGGAGGGACTGGTGATTGAGGCCATTTCCTTTGACACGGCACTTCTGGATCCGGCGCGATTTGAGATATCCGGCACCGGAACGAATCGGACTCTGACGTGTTACCCGACCGCGGACAGGAATGGTACGGGGCTTGTCACGCTGGTGGTATCGGATGGGGAGTTTTCCACAAAGACAAAAGTGTATATCACGGTTCTTGCCGTGAATGATCCGCCGTCATTCACTACAGGGGCGGATCAGGCGATACAGGAGAATGGTGGGCCGCAGACAGTAGCAGGGTGGGCAACGGGGATCACGACCGGTCCGCCGGATGAGTCCGGACAGAGCGTATTGTTCCTTGTGACAAACGACAACAACGGGCTGTTCAGCGTCCAACCATCCATATCTCCCGATGGTACGCTCTCGTATACCCCAGCGCCCAACGTTTTCGGTCACGCCATGGTGACGGTGCAACTGCGGGACAATGGCGGAACGGAGAACGGGGGAGTCGATACATCGGGATCGCAGACGTTTGGTATCACCGTATACGAATCGGAGAAAACGCCGACGCCGACCCATACGCCGACAGTGACCCCGACATTCACCCCGACAGCGACAGCGACGAATACCCCAACAGCGACGGCCACGCAGACACCAACCCAGACACCCACGTCGACCACCACTCCAACTCTTACACCTACGAATACGCCGACACACACCCATACGCCAACACACACGCCGACGGCAACGCCAACAGCCACAAACAGCCCCACATCAAGCCCAACAAATTCACCAACCGCGACCCCCACAAATACGGCGACGGCAACGCAGACACCAACATCGACCTCAACTCCGACTCACACACCCACAAATACACCAACACACACACCCACCCCGACATACACTCTGACAGCGACGCCAACCGCGACCAACAGCCCAACCGCGACCCCAACGAATACATCAACAGCCACCCCCACAAATACGCCGTCACCGACGGCGACGGCCACACCAACTCCAACGGTGAATCACCCACCAACCATCAGCGGTGTTTCCGATCAGGCGGTACTTGAGGATGGTACGGTCCGTATTTCCTTTACGGTGGACGACCCGGAATCCGGCCCGGACGGTCTGGTTATCGAGGCTATTTCCTTTGACACGGCGCTTCTGGATCCGGCGCGGTTCGAGATATCCGGCACGGGGCCGAACCGGACCCTGACGTGCTATCCGACTGCGAACGGGAACGGTACGGGGCTGATCACAATCATCGTGTCAGACGGGCAGGCATCCACGAAGACGAAGGTCTATATCACGATCTCTGCGGTGAATGATCCGCCGTCATTCGTCGGAGGAGCGGATCAGACGGTTCAGGAAAATGGGGGGCCGCAGACCGTTGTGAGCTGGGCTACAGAAATCACGGGCGGCTCGCCGGACGAATCGGCACAGAACGTGTCGTTCCTGGTAACGAATGACAATAACGGATTGTTCAGTGTGCAACCATCCATATCTCCGGACGGGACGCTCTCGTATACCCCAGCGCCCAACGCTTTTGGTCATGCAATTGTGACGGTGCAACTGCGGGATAATGGCGGAACGGAGAATGGAGGTACCGACACATCGGGACCGCAGACATTCGGGATTACGGTCTATGAGTCGGAGAAAACGCCAACGCCGACCCATACGCCAACACTGACGCCGACATTCACCCGAACGGCGACTCCGACATCGACCAGTACGCCGACATCGACACCAACTCACACCCCGACATACACGCCGACGGTGACGCCGACATATACCCCGACACACACGCCAACAGTGACGCCGACAGAGACACCAAGGCCGACGGAGACGTCCACACCGACACAGACACCCTCTCCGACCCACACCTTTACGGCGACACCGACGAACACAGGAACCGCCACGCCGACGCAGACACCTGTTCCGACGCATACTCCGACGGTAACGCCGACGAACACCGCTACCGTCACTCCGACAGCCACCCACAGCCCCACGTCAACCCCGACGAATACCCTGACAGCGACTCCCACGGATACGCCGTTACCGACTGCAACAAATACCCCAACATCGACCGTCACGCTTACGCCAACGCCAACGGTGAATCACCCGCCAACCATCAGCGGTGTTTCCGATCAGGCGGTACTGGAGGATGGCGCGGTCCGTATTTCCTTCACAGTGAATGACCCGGAATCCGGCTCAGATGGCCTGGTAATCGAAGCCATTTCTCATGACACCGGTCTGCTGAATCCGGCAGGGATCGAGATATCCGGTACCGGACCGAACCGCACCCTCACGTGCTATCCGTCAGTAAACAGGAGCGGCGCGGGACTTATCACGTTAATCGTGTCAGATGGGCAGACTTCCACAAAGACCAAACTGTATATCACAGTTTCTGCAGTGAATGATCCGCCAATATTCATCGGGGGAACCGATCAAATGGTTCGGGAGAATGGGGGGCCGCAGACCGTTGTTGGCTGGGCTACCGGAATCACGGGCGGCTCGCCGGATGAATCGGGACAAAACGTGTCCTTCCTGGTGACAAATGACAATAGTGGTTTGTTCAGCGTGCAGCCGTCGATATCTCCGGACGGGACGTTGACGTACACGCCAGCGGAGAACGTCTCCGGTCATGCGACCGTAACCGTACGGCTAAGGGATGATGGCGGAACGGAGAACGGAGGCGTTGATACATCGGCATCGCAGACATTTGTGATCACCGTATACGAACCGGAAAAAACGCCGACAGCCACCAATACTCCGACAGTGACTCCAACGCACACCCCGACGGCGACACCGACTCAGACACCCACCCTGACACACACTCCAACAGCGACATCGACGAACACACCCACTGCAACAGACACACCCACGGTGACACCAACGAATACGCCAGTGCCGACAGAGACTCCCACTCCGACGCAGACTCCCACTTCAACGCGGACATCCACTCCGACACAGACCTTTACGGCGACCCCGACGAACACACCAACAGCAACACCGACGCAGACATCCACCCCGACACAAACGCCGACGGCAACGCCGACAGCCACCCATAGTCCCACAGCAATCCCAACAGATACGCCGACAGCCACTCCGACACATACGGCATCACCGACTCTGACAAGTACGGCAACCCCGACGGCGACGATCACACCAACGCCGACAGTGAATCATCCCCCGACCATCAGCGGCGTTTCCGACCAGATAGTCCTTGAAGACAATGCGCTTCCTGTATCCTTCACGGTGGACGACCAGGAATCCGGTCCGGACAGCCTGGTGATTGAGGTCATTTCTCATGACCCCAGTCTCCTGGATCCGATGCACTTTGAGATATCCGGTACCGGAAGGGTCCGGACTCTCACGACTTATCCGACTGCGAACAGGAACGGGACGGGACTGATCACCATAGTCGTCTCAGACGGGCAATTCTCAGCAAAGACAAAGGTGTATATCACGGTCTCCGGGGTAAATGACCCACCGTCATTTATCGGAGGAGCCGATGAAATGGCTCGGGAGAATGGGGGGCCACAGACAACAGCAAACTGGGCCACAGGGATTACGGCCGGTCCGCCGGATGAGTCGGGGCAGACCGTGTCGTTCCTTGTGACGAATGATAACAATGGATTATTCAGCGTGCAGCCATCCATATCTCCTGACGGCACGCTAACGTATGCACCGGCGGAGAATGCCTTCGGCTATGCGACAGTAACGGTGCGGCTTTGGGATGATGGCGGAACGGAGAACGGGGGCGTCGACACATCGGGATCGTACACATTCGGGATCACTGTGTATGAATCGGAGAAGACACCGACCCTGACCAGTACGCCGACGGTGACGCCGACATCTACCCCCACGATGACCCCGACACAAACACCGACTCTGACCCATACACCAACAGCAACGTCGACTCACACACCAACCCCGACAGACACGCCCACGGCGACGCCGACACACACACTAACCCCAACGGAAACACCAACAGAAACGGCTACTCCAACTTACACCGCCACGGAAACGGCGACGCACACCCCGACCGAGATTCCAACGGAGGTGGCGACCGAAACACTCACACCAACACAGACACCCACTCCAACGGACACGCCGACGGTGACGCCGACACACACATCTACTGCGACCTATACGGTTACACCGACTCCGACAGCCACCGATAGCCCCACAGCCACTCCGACAAATACGTCAACCGTCACACCGACAAATACGCCATCTCCAACGGCCACGATCACCCCCACACCGACAGTGAACCATCCACCGATCGTGAGCGGCATTTCCGATCAAACTGTGCTTGAGGATCATCCGGTCTATCTTTTCTTCACGGTGAATGATCCCGAATCCGGCCCGGAAGATCTGGTTATCGAAGTGATTTCTCAGAATATCAACCTTCTGAATCCGACGTGGTTTGAGATGTCCGTCACAGGAGTGGACCGGACCCTGACGTGTCATCCGGTTGCAGACCGGAACGGTACGGGGCTTATCACGTTGATCGTTTCAGATGGACAACTCTCCACGAAGACAAAAGTGTACATCACAGTTCTTGCGGTGAATGATCCGCCGTCATTCATCGGAGGACCGGATCAAATGGTTCGGGAAAATGGGGGGCCGCAGACGATGGGAGGCTGGGCCACGGGGATTACAGCCGGTCCTCCGGATGAGTCGGGGCAAACCGTGTCGTTCCTTGTGACGAATGACAACATCGGCTTGTTCAGTGTGCAGCCATCCATATCTCCGGACGGGACTCTGACCTATACGCCGGCGGAGAATGCCTTTGGCTATGCGACAGTAACGGTGCGGCTTTGGGATGATGGCGGAACGGACAACGGCGGTCTGGACACATCGGGATCGCAGACGTTTGGCATCACCGTATACGAATCGGAAAAGACACCGACCTCGACGAGTACACCGACGGTAACTCCGACACGCACCCGTACGGCGACTCCAACAAATACACCAATCCCGACCTCGACCCCGACCCCGACCAGCACGGCGACACAGACACCAACTGATACGCCCACCCAGACGGCCACGCCCACACAGACAGCCACTGCGGCTGACACGCCTACGGTGGTGCCGACGAGCACTTCCACCGCGATTCAAACGCCGACCAAGATGCCGACTCCAACCTACGTCCCCACAGAAACACCGACGCAGACGTCCACGCAGACGGTCACGCCGACGCAAACCCTGACCCCGGCTCAAACCCCGACCTCGACCCCGACCAGCACGGCGACACAGACACCAACTGATACGCCCACCGAGACAGCCACGCCCACACAGACAGCCACTGCGGCTGACACGCCTACGGTGGTGCCGACGAGCACTTCCACCGCGATTCAAACGCCGACCAAGATGCCGACTCCAACCTACATCTCTACAGAAACGCCAACACGGACGTCCACGCCGACACAGACCCTGACTCCGACTCACACGCCGACCGAGACACCGACTCCAACACTCGTCTCCACGGAAACCCCGACGCAGACAGCCACGCCGACGGTCACGCCCACGGCTACCCGTGTCGAAATCCCGACTGCAACCCCAGTTCCGACCGTCACCGGAACTGTTACCCCAACCGGTATGCCGACTGTTGTTCCGACCTTCACGCCAACTCCCACACAGACGGCAGTACCAACGGCCACTATACCACCCACAGCGACACCGACACCCGGTATCGGGCTGTCTCTACCGTTCTCCATGGAAGGCCTCATCTGGTATGCGGGGCATATGGTCACAATCGAATTTACCTATCTCCAGGGTGGACCGATGACGATCCATATCGGCGACTTCGGTGATGCCTTGGATCCTGCTGCGACACTTATTCTGCCGGACGGAACTCAGGTTAGTGACGATGACAGCGGCGAAGTCGACGACGCGATGATCGTCTTTACCGCAGATAATCCCGCGCCCTCCGGCGTGTATCATCTGATCATTCGAGGCGAGGGTGGAACCGCCGGCAGATTCTCGGTATTGGCCATTCCGGAGGCGTACAGCGAGCCGACTACCATGCTCGCATTCGGACAGCGTGTCGAAGGCCGGATTGCCGACTATTCCAATCTGCACATCTTCTATACTTTCTACGCGCAGGTCGGCGACTTCATCAATATTGCCCTGACCGATTACGGCAGCGGATTCGATCCATTCCTGACCCTGCAAGGGCCGGAAGGATTTACCCCGATGATGGATGATGACAGCGGGCCGGATGACGACGCGCTCATCGTAGTTGGACCGGCTGCCATCCCCGGCATCTATACAATCGGTGTCATGTCCTCGCCCGCTCACCCGAGTGTCGGACCATACGCCTTGATCCTTGCCTCTAACGTCACCAACGATCGCCTGATTTCGGCCGGGGAGACTGTTGTCGACAGCATTTCCCGGGCCGGGCAGAAAGACCGGTATGTTTTCGTCAATCTTGGCGGTGGCGAGATCACTTTCCACGTAGATGATTTCGATCCGTTGCACGATACGGGCGGCACGCTCGATCCGTTTTTGACCCTGTACAATGCCGCCGATGAATGGGTCGCGACCGATGACAACAGTGCGTTGAATGATAATGCCTTCATCTCGACTACCGAGATGGCGGGCGTGATTGAGATCAGTGGTGGGCCGACGTTGACAACGGGAACCTATCGTCTCAGTTATCTCACTGGCCCCTATGTGTTGCCGATGCTGAAAATCGGTAGCAGCAACGAGACGTATGTGTTCGCAGGCGAGTCCGAATGGTACTCCTTTTCCGGAGCCGCCGGACAGTTGGTCTCAATTGGAGTAGATAACTTGGGAGAAATGCTGGATCCCGCTTTCCGCCTATACGGGCCGGGCGGAACATTACTGGCTGAAAGCTTGAATGCGTTTCCGCCACCGGAGAGTGCTGCTCAGATCCGGTTTTTCCCGCTTCCGGCAACCGGTCTCTACAAGGTGGAGGTTCTGGGCGAAAAGAACACATACGGAAGGGCCAGAGTCACATTCCAGCAGTACTGAATCGCTGTCTGTTCCGTGATAAATCGAGCAGGGGAGAGGCTCACAACGTCCCCCCTCTCCCACCACCGTACGTACTCTTCGTATATGGCGGTTTCTCGTGATTGGCAGCGTCAAGTACCGGTCCACCAGGCGGACAAGTCCCTGCTCCTGAAACCAGGCAATCGACACGGCGCGCCAGACTCTGCGGCGATAGGGTCAGTCATCCTCCGTCCGGCAGATCAAAGCCCGCAAACTACCGTTTCCAAATCCAGTCCGCCGTGCTTTTCTCCCGATTCACCTTCAGTCGGAGACGTTTCGCCAGAAATCGTTCCAGCGAAACCAGTAATTGCCCCCGGCTTTCAACGAACGCACAGACAAGTTGTAGTCTCCTCATACCGACAAAACCGGTGACCGCGTTTCTCCAACTCCTTGTCCGGGTCATCGAGAAGGAGGTTGGCCGGGAGCGGTGAAAGAGGACCTTTTCACTTCTTGTATTCACTTCGGAATTTGTGACAAGGGGGAGAATTACGTAAGTCCAGTATTATGAACCTACCGGGGACGGGGGTTGAACCCATGACCTCCTGATCCACAGTCTCAGGAAGACCGTTTTTCGAATACCCTTGCAAACATTGATCGAAAGTTAATTGTCTCTCAATACCCGCATGAATAAAGGGCCTGGCGGGTTTTCCTGTTATTTCCTATTGACTCCCATGGTTTCCCTTGATAAGATATCTGTTGTCACTTAGGTGTCACTTGGACAAACCCTCTGACATTTTCCTGACTCTGAAAGGAAACGACTATGAAACTGAAAACGCGGTTGACCAAGAAGATCGTTGACGGGCTGAAATATGAGGGGGACCCGTCCGGCGGTTCGCAGTGTATTACCTGGGATTCCCTCATAAGGGGCTTTGGAGTCAGGTGTTTTGTCACGGGGGTGAAATCGTTCATCCTATGGTATCAATTCCAGGGGCAACGACGGCGGCTAACGCTCGGACAATTCGGGCCGTTGACCTGTGAACAAGCAAGGGATTTGGCGGTGGGTATCCTGTCCAAAGTGGCGCGGGGCATTGACCCGGAAGCCGAACAACGACAGGAACGGGAATCGGCTACCATGGCGGAATTATTTGAAGCCTACTTGCAAGGGCACGCGATCCCCCATAAGAAGACCTGGCAAGAAGACAAGCGGCGGATCGACCAGTATCTTTCGGGGCTTTCCAAGAAAAAAGCAAAGGAAGTCACCCGGCAGCACTGTTTGAAACTCTTGAATGAGATCGGCGCGGAACATCCTTATGAGTCAAACAGGGTCCGGGCGTTGCTGCATACGATCTTTCAGTTTGCGATCCGAACCGGCTTCCTTCCAGAGAACCACGTGAACCCGGTGACGCATATCAAGCGGTTCCCGGAACAGAAAAGGGATCGGTTTGTTAGTGAAATGGAAATGAGGCCGCTACTGGAGGCGATCCAGGCGGAGAAGAACGTCTATATCCGTTCCTGTCTGCTGCTTTACCTCTTGACCGGCGCACGGCGCGAAGAACTCTTACGGGCCAAGTGGCAGGATATTGACCTTCATCGAGCGGAGTGGCGAATCCCGGAAACGAAAGGCGGAAGGATTCATTATGTCCCTCTGTCCACTGCTGCGGTTTCCATATTCCGGCAGATTCCGAAGGTGGAGGGAAACGAATATGTTTTTCCGGGCAAGAAAGCCGGAACACGCCTTGTCAACATAAAAGACCCGTGGGGGCGGGTTCGCAAGGCGGCGGGGCTTGAGGACGTACGGCTGCACGACTTGCGAAGAACGACGGCATCATGGGCGGCTATCGGCGGGGGGTCTCTGTTGGCGATAGGAAAATTACTTGGGCACAGGAACGCGGCAACAACGGAAATTTATGCAAGGCTTTCGCAAAGTCCTGTCCGGGATATAGCGGAAGGTGTCGGGGGCAAGATCGTTTCCTTTATGGCAATCCAGGAACAACAGAAAAAGGCCGCAGAATGACCAGGAACGCACGAAAACAACGGGCTGATACAAACCACGGGCAAGACCGAGAAAACCTCACGGCGAGGCAGGATGGGCCGGTTTTTGAGCGCAGGAAAGGGTAGTAGGGAAATGTCCAGGCGAAAAGCAGATGAGATATGGGATAAGTTCACACCAGAGGAAATGAAGCGCGGTTGCAAAATAACACTCCCCTTCAATTCCGGCTCCATGAATGGGCTGTATGCGGCGGTTCAGAAGGAGCGATTATCCTTCTCGAAGAAAACGAAAGAGGCATTCAGTAGAATTTTTGACGCGGCGTGGATCGGGCGCAATCCGGGGGGTGGGAAGTTGAATGTGGAGGTCTCAGACAACGAGATTCTTTTGCAGTTGTTTAACTATCCTTATGCTGCGGGATTTGCCGATGGCTTGTCCCACGGGATTGTGGGAGAGAGGGCCAAGGCTATTTATTTTGGTTCGCAAGGCGGAAGAAACAAGACGGATTTGACAGAGCATACATTGCTTCAATCTGAAATCGACCGGAAATATGCGGAATGGCAGGCGGCGCATGAAGCGGGCTTAACGGATGAGCCTTGGCGATATGGCCAGGCTTGCCTGGAATTGTCCGAAGAGACCGGGATACCTGCCTGCACGATCCGAAATAATGCTCAGAACCCGGAATACAGGCCGCGCAAACGCAAAAAGTAACCTACCCGTTCACTCTCCCCCATAGTCTTTCTTCCCGATTCAG
>JAKPYU010000509.1 GCA_029568995.1 Candidatus Omnitrophota bacterium
GGTCTTCGGCCTGATCGAAGAAACCGACGCGGGAACCGACCTTCCCGGAACGACGCGCATCGGCGTTTACTCTCCATACGCCGGATACCGTTTCCCGGCCTACCTGGCGATCCAAATCGAACCCGACGATTTCAACGAGGCGCTGGATGGTCTCCTAGGGAGAAATGGCACGCCGTTCATTCTCTTGTCTCCCACGCGGGAGCTCTGCTCCGCTAAGGCGGAGAAGCGGCTGACCGACAAGCGGTCGGGCTTCGTGTCCCTGTCGGAAAGCGTGGCCATCGATGACAGACGACAACTTCGGCTCCTTCGTCCCCTCGATGAAATCTTGGCGCAATTCCGCGGGATCAACCTTCCGTCTGAGGAAGTGACCGGTTCCAAGGTCTTCGGCCTGATCGAAGAAACCGACGCGGGAACCGACCTTCCCGGAACGACGCGCATCGGCGTTTACTCTCCATACGCCGGATACCGTTTCCCGGTCTACCTGACTATCCAGATCGAGCCCGACGATTTCAGCGAGGTACTCGACGGTCTCCTCGGCCGAAACGAAGCGCCGTTTCTTCTCTTGGCCCCTACGCGCGGGCTTTGCACCGCGAAAGCGGAAAAGCGATTGACGGACAAACGGTCGGGCATGGTGTCCTTGTCTGAAAATGTGGGCATCGAAGCCAAACGACAGTTCCAGCTTTTTCATCCCATGGACGACATTCTGGCCCAATTCCGCGGGGTCAATCTTCCGCCGCCGAAGGAAGACGGTGCCACAGCCTTTTTCCCCACACCTCCAGACGCGTCGTGGGGCGACGTGTCGATCCGCTTCAAGGACGGGCATACCGTCTCGGTCAAAGCGAAGACGGCCGGAGGCGTGTTCAATTACACGCAGATGGGCATGGCCAATAAGAAAAATGGAAACCCCACCGTTCAATGGGAGCTGCTCAAGACCTTCGCCGATGAGCGAGGAATTCTGGACTGGAGCAGCAACAAGGCACACAGGCACAATCAGAAACGCCGCGAACTCCTCGCTGCCAACCTGCGCGATTTCTTCCGCATCGAAGGCGATCCCTTCCGCCTGACGGATGACGGAAAGGGTTGGCAGGCACGCTTCATCATCTCCCCCGACGAATAGCCTATCTTCCGGCTCAGCGAAATTTCGCTGGGCATCCGG
>JAKPYU010000514.1 GCA_029568995.1 Candidatus Omnitrophota bacterium
TCCTGCAGGCCATACAGGAGGAAGTGATACAGGGCCACCGAGTAGATAAGGAATTGATCGAATCGACTCATCTCGGCAATCGGTTCCAACCCGGTTGGAATATCGCTTGCGTTCCACTGCTCTTTCGGAATCCTGCTGAAATACCAGATCACCAGACCGCCAAAAATGAACCCTGTAAAATACTCCCACAGGCTCCAGAACGGCAGTTCCCATGCGGGATTGTTACGCCCAATGGCCTGCCAGATATCTGCAATGGACAAAGCAAAGGCAAACAGGCTCATGACAACAACCGAGCGGACAACAAACCCCTTATCTGTATTGTGGAACCATATATACAACAAGACCGGAATAATCCCAATCGCCGTGGACATATTTCCAACCATGGATGTGTAGTTGCGTCTCGATAATCCCGTCAGGTAAATCTCATTGTAATATTGTGGGGCGATGAGCGGGATGAGCTGCTCCGCGATCAGCTGGCCGACGAATTTCCCGACCATAAAGAGAACTACGCAGACGAAGAGGTCTTTCAGTGTGTATTTGCGCTCCGTGAAAAAATACCCGCCGAAGAACAGCGACGGAAAACCCGCCCAGGAGAAGCCCACGATCAACAACCAGAAATACCCTTGCCACCACTGAACGACAAGGTCATACCCTTCCCCATAATTCGGTGGAATATGCCCCGGATAAAGACCGGGAATACCGGCCTGTGCTACAAAGGTACCCCATCCGGTTCGCAAGGAACCGAAGACATAGATGACAAATGCAAAGACGATCATATTGAATTTCTTTCGCGGCGAATAGAGAACGGACAGGTACAAGAGAAACAAGAGAATCACAACAGAGGGATCGGATGTACCGCTTCCGCGAATCTGCCAGCCGAATCCCAGAAGAATGGATCCGATCAGAATGCGGACAAGGCGATTGTCTCCGAGGACGGAAGGTGGCTGCTGTGTTTGGCCGGGATTCACGATCATTTCTCCTTTCGTTCGAACGATATAAAATTCGAATCACCTGCCGAATTGTTGCATGGAGTACGAATGAAGTCAAATCCGTGAAGTCAATCGACGGTGTCCGCCGGACATCTGTCTTACAGGTAGGGCCGGAGTCGAATGCGCACAGCCGTGGAGTCGGGGGAATTCTCAGTCCATTTTCATCCGTAACCGAACATGAGAAAAACCAACAAATACCCTGCAAATACTGGATATTCTACGCCTTGACAGGGTTTCTGTATTATCTCTCAGTGAAAGCCAAACCTGATGTCCACCGGTCCGAAATTCAGGGCGAAGATCGGACAGCTGTCTGAAGAAAATCTCGCCTCCGTGCCACGTCCACTTGCAGGGAGAGAGCCTTTTGGTGGATTTCGGGTACGCAGGGCGTGATCGCAAAGCTAACTATCAAACTCGGCACGTTGCAGGTCGGGATTCCTGGCCCACGCTACCTGGGCGCGATAGTTCCGGTCGGCAAGGGGATTGTTGACAGCAGAGACCTCACCGTACGTTCCCACAAACTCGAAGTCCAGATTGTGTGCTCCGGGGAAGACGCGAGCGATTTCCGCCACATAGTCTTTGTCCATCGTGTTAGTCGAGGAATTGAACCAGTGAAGATAACCATAAGCGCGGTGTTCCGGCATCCCCTGGTAGAGTTCGGCAAAATCCGGTTTTCGTACTGTTCCCCGCAGATTGTATTCCCAGACAGTCTGGCTCGGCAGCAGGTCGATATACGGCATCTTTGGAAAATGGGTGATGTTTTCCAGCCCGCGATAGGTGCTGTTGATCAAAATGGTACCGGGCTGTAATGAGAAGCCATACTCGAAGAGGTCTCGTGTCGCAACAACAATCTCCTGGATGTTCTCGTCACATTCGATTTTCAGTGCTGCCCTCGCTTTAACCGCGCGGTCGGAGGGATTGACGATGAAGTCTCCCATCTCGTAGTTGATCCCACTGATTTGAAATGTCTCGAACATCCACTCCAGCCCATCGCGCCACCAATTCTGATTCTCCGGAAGCGACGGATCGAGCACCGGTGCGACCTGCCGGTCACCCCCTTCTTCGTGGGCGGCGCTGATCCGATCCGGGTGTTTGCGAAGGTAGGTTTGCAGATTGAATGGGTGATCGCCTTCATAGTAGTACCCGCCGTAGGAACACAGTCCCACACCGGGCAGGGCGGCCACACCGTGGTCTGCCGCATACTTGCACAGATCCTGGGCCGCCTTGATTCCGCCGTGCGAATCGCGCAAAAACCCCCACAGGCAGAAACCGTAGATGCCGACTCTTTCACAATAATCCACCAGCCGCCTGGTACCAACCAGATACGCGTCGGGTTGCTTCAAATACGGAAATATTTTTTCCGCCGCGGCCATCTTTGCAGCGATTCTGTCCGGCTCATCGTCCCATGTCATCCGCGCATCCCAATTCCACAGCAAAACCTTCATTTCACGTTTCGCCGGTTGTTCCGCCCGCGCCATCTGCTCGCTGGCTGTCAGCGCCGCGACGCCGGCCTTCAAAAAATCGCGCCGCATCATAATCTTGTCTCACTTCCGATTCATCTTGTCGAGATCAGACGGAAAAACTGTTCATTCCGCACGGAGAGCGACCCGTTTGTCCGTTTGGTTCTTGATCCACCCCCGTGATGTTTTACCGGCAATTTCTGTCTCTTCCAGGTCGTTTCTTCTGACAGATATTTCTCAATCTGTATCGCGATCATTCCGGCTGGGGATACTGTAGGCAAACCGGTACGAACCGCCCGGTTCTTCAACTCAGCTTTCGGGGTTTGTCCACAGTCTGTCAGCATCCACAGCCTCTGTTCACGCTTTGTTCTCGGTTCTCTTTTGAGTCAGGGACAAGACTCCTTTCGTGTTCAGAATTTGGCCATGGTTGCTGTTGTGGCAGTCTACTTCTTCTCTCGCTCCACTTCCTCCTCGTCAACGGCTCCCGAGACTGCGGCCAGCCGTTTACCAATCTCCGCAAGGCGCTGAACCACGTTCTCGTCAAGCCGTCCCTGCCGGTTGGGTGCACAATTCAACAAAAAATTTGTATGGTTCGCATTCAAAGGAATTAGCAATTCATCAATCACCCTGTCCACAGCAAGGACTTCCCGCTCCGGGTCAATCTCTTTCCAAAACCAAGCACTTTGAAGTTTGTAGCATACTTCCGATGGAATACCGTCTTGAGGCGGTCGTCCCTCATCATGTTCATAACAACGGATGTCCGTCGGACCGGGAGATTTTCCGTTGTCATTGGACAAGATCAGACAATCGGGCTGTAATAACCGTACGTGGCTCACAATGGTATCGAACGGGTAATCCTCGTAAGCTGTATACCCCTTGCCCCATGCATCAAACCACAGAATCAGAATATCGCCGTAGCCGGTCAATAATTCCGTCAACTGGTTTACTGCGATCTCCAGACTCGGACCGTTGTGCCGATCTTGAATACTGTAGTAGAAACCTACTTTCAGACCGTGATTGCGAAAAACGTCCACGAACTCCCGCACAATATCCTTCTTACATGGACTGTTTGCGACATTGTGATCAGTCGTTTTTGTGGGCCATAGGCAGAAACCATCAACATGGCGAACCGTGAGCACTGCATATTTCATCCCCGCCAGCCGTGACGCCTCCGCCCATTGCGGAATATCGAGCTGGGTGAGGTTGAATGTGGCAGGATCTTCGGTTCCCAGAGCATGTTCGATATTGTGAAATGTCGCCATGTTAAAGTGGATAAACATGCCAAATTTCAAATCGAGGAACACCTTCTGCAACCTCTCCAACGATTGCCCCTGGACTAACGGTGTAAATCTGCAGAAGGAGATCGCCACGGAAAGAGCCAACCAGAGGTATGTCTCACACATAGAATGAAATCTCGCAATGGGTCGTCTCATTTTCCCTGCTCCTTTCAAACCGATCCGATTCAATGGATTGAAGCTTGTGATATTATGCTATGGCCTGACCTTTCGGGATCTGTTTGAATTATCCGAAGAAAGCCGGGAACGTAAAGGCATGGATTGCAGGACCATTTCCCGCCGGTCAAGAAAGGAGCGAAAAAATGAATCTCGGCAAAGTATCGTGCATGGTTCTCTTGATTGCGGGCTTTTCATTTCAGGCGAGTGCAGAATCCACGTATGGTGAGCGGCTTGGCTGGAAAGCAGAAGACCGTGTGCTGATCATCCACTCGGACGATGCCGGAATGTCCTATGCATCGAACCAGGGTACCATCGAGGCCCTTGAGTATGGTCTGGTTACCTCCACCAGCATTATGATGCCCTGTCCCTGGGTCTGCGGATTTGCGGACTATCTGAAACAGCATCCGGAAACCGATGCAGGCCTGCATCTGACAATGACCTCGGAATACGACTTCTATCGCTGGATGCCGGTCGCCGGCAAACCCACCGTCCCGGGACTTGCAGATCAATTCGGTTGTCTCTGGGACAACAACCAGCTGACCAACGAACATGCCACGCCCGATGAAATCGAGACGGAGATTCGAGCGCAGATTGATCGGGCCATAACGATAGGAATCCAACCCACTCATCTCGACTCCCACATGGGAACGCTGTTCCAGAATCCGGCATATTTGGAGCGGTATATCAAGGTGGGCATTGAGATGAACATTCCTGTGCTGATGATGGGCAGACTGCCCGTCGCCGAACAGGTTTGGGCTTCGGGGCTTCCCGTGATCGACCATCTTCATACGCAGAGTTACGATTGGAGGACAACGGAGAAAATCCCCCATTACACGGAAGCCCTGCGCAGTTTAGAGCCGGGGATTACCGAGATGATTATTCATTGCACCAAGCCTGATGACGTCATTCCGAAGATCAATGGCGGAAGAGATCATTTGTATGGGGATTATACCGCCTTGATCAGCCCGGAAATCTGCAAGGTGGTGAAGGAAGAAGGGATCATCCTGACAACCTGGCGCGAGTTGAAGCAGCGCCGGGATCAAGTCGGAAAAACCAAATAGAATTCGGAGAATCGGGATCGGATAAGTCCTGGCACTATGATGAAACCTCCCAAGTTGTGCTCATCAAATGGAGACCTCGGCAATGGGCATTGACGAAATCGGCAGGTGTAGTCACACTTGTCGAGAATGAGCGTGTCTGGTCGCAAACGGGTCCATACAGGAAGATCCGGATCCAGGCCAGACACAACTCCCTGCTTGACCCCATAACTAGGGTCGGAAATTGAGAATGCTCTTCGGCCAAGACAGAAAACGAAAAAAGGAGATCCCGTCCCATGAGATACCTGCTCATCACTTTTGCTGCCATGACTCTGACATTTGCGCCCCAGGCTCAAAGTGCTTCGGACACCATCCACCACACCGTTGTGATCAAGGAATCCGGTCGCTTCTCCGGCTGGCCCGCAAACCACGGCATCTGGTCCTGGGGAAACGAGATTGTGGTTGGATTCCAGCATGGCTACTACAAAGAAAATCCGACCGGTGGTCATGCCATTGACCGAGATCGTCCCTCCGAAAACAAAATGGCGCGCAGCCTTGACGGAGGTGAGACCTGGACCATTGAGACCCCAACCTATGCCGATCGGAACAAAACCAGCCTTGATCCGGCAACGATCGAGGACGGAATCGACTTTTCGAATCCCGACTTGGCTCTGCGATTCAGCGGCGGCTCGTTCCACTATTCGCTCGACCGCTGCCACACCTGGCAAGGGCCTTACACACTACCCACTTTCGGTCGTCCCGGACTGCTCTGCCGCACAGACTATATCGTCGAGGGCAAGGATCGTGTTACCGCGTTTATTGCCGCGGAAAAAGACGGCGGTGAAGAGGGACAGCCTCTCTGCATACGCACCACCGATGGCGGTCGAACCTGGAACCTGGTCGGATGGATCGGTCAGCAACCTCCCGCTACGTATGGCTATGCCATTATGCCCGCCACCATTGCGCTGAAGGACGGAGGATACCTCAGCATAATCCGGCGAGGCGGGGTATTTGACGGTCAGAAGCGGTGGTGGCTCGAGGCTTTCCTCTCACCTGACGATGGACATTCCTGGTACATGCTCGATCAGCCCCGAATCGACACCCACGGGAATCCCGCAACCCTGACTCGTCTCGACTCCGGCGAGATCGCCATGACCTACGGCTGGCGAAGTGCACCCTACGGCATTCGTGCCAGGATCTCAAAAGACGAAGGGCAAACGTGGGGGTCCGAAATCATCCTGCGCTGTGACGGCGCCAGTTGGGACCTCGGATATCCGCGCACTGTGCAGCGCCCGGACGGGAAATGCGTTACCGTCTATTATTTTCACCATCCGGACCAACCGGAGCGTTATATTGGGTGCACGATCTGGGATCCGAACGCTGACTACGACAATTAGGCCGACACATGCCCCCGTGCGGGAATAGAACGTAGACAGCCGTTGAGAGAATTCCTGGCGGGCGTAAAGCGAAGCCGACAAATCCGGATCGATCTCCGACAGATCGGTTGTCGAGAATTTCCCGTGCACAAAGGGAAATGGCCGATCAGTTCGGTTCTCAGCCATTATTTGGCCGGATGGAGGTGCGCGAAATCGCGCATTCAACCTCCCGAATCGGTGAGTTGTATCTGTCCAAGATCCTCCCGGACGACCTGATTCTTCAGGCGATGGTTTGAGTAGGCGGGGCGGGAGTCGAACCCGCACGGCCGTGAGGCCAGAGGATTTTAAGTCCTCTGTGTCTGCCATTACACCACCCGCCCGGCGTCACTTTTCCGTCAATTTGCCCTCGCGAAACGCGGTCACATATTCCATGCAGAACTGATCCTTACCGGTCAATGCATCCGATGCCATCCGAAATCCAAGGCTGTCCCGGTCCATCTTTTGAATATCCTGAACTCGAACCTGAGTCGGATCGATGATTGCACTGTCGCACCCGGCATCCATGGCCAGGACAAGAAACACCTCGTTCAGGAGTTTCCTGGCGGGGACCCCGAACGAAACATTGGAAAGCCCTCCGCTGATATGAATCTCGGAACCGTACCTGATCCTCGCCTGCCGGACAGTTTCCACGAAATAATTCCCGTTCTCCGAATCTGTCCCGACCGGCAGAACCAGCGGGTCCAGGTGGATCCGGTCAAGACCAATTCCTTTTTCCGTCGCTTGTTTCACCATTTCTTCAATGTTGGCGACACGGTCCTCCACACCCGAAGGGATTCCCGACGTTCCGCATGCACTGATAATGACCTCCGTATCGTACCGGGCCGCTAAATCCAGCACTTCGGGACGCTCCAGGGAAGCGGAGTTGATCAGCGACCGCCCCTTGTAGGCGTCGCATCCTTTCAGACCGGCCTCGATGACTTCCGGGTGAGAGGAGTCGATGCTCAAGGGTGCACGACTGAACGGGGCCAGGACGCCGGTGATCCACGTCATCGCTTCAACCTGCTTCTCCGCCATCGGAGAGACTTCATCCACATTCACATCGAGAAAAGCCGCGCCCGCCTCGATCTGTGCCTGGGCCAGGGACCGAAGATAATCGATCCCATCGGCCTCTCCACGCATTCCCATCTCGATCGCGACTCGAACATGCTTGATCTTCCCGTCGGCGTACTCCTGGGATTCCCTGTAAGCCTGGGGAAGCCTTAACCGCCTCTCACCGCCATCCGAATCCACGAAGGGAATCGCCACGGAACCATCGTCGAGGACAACACATTTCTTGCCCTTGCGCTCGGGGGACAGCACAATTCGAGTGGCATGGATATTCTCTGCAATAATAATCAACTTGTTGGTCATAACCCGGGAATCCTTCAAGGGGTATGGTATTCGGATCTCTGTCTTCCATCGACCCCTCCATGAAGAGCCGATACACCGGAAGGGGCATTTCATACCTGGTGGGGTAGTATACCCGGATTGCACTTGTGTGGTAAACGGGACGGTGTGGACCGAGTGGATATGACCGGATAGAAAGAAAGGATTGAAGGTCTGGAGATGCGATGACGAGAGCAGGTGAACCCTCCCCCAATCCTCTGCTCGCGGCATAAACCTGATCACATTGCCACATTCGGATGAAAATTGTACACTTAAGACGGGTTTGCCAAAAATGGGTCAATTGGTATACACTGTCTGGCAAGACTGACCAGAAGGAAGGGTGCCCTTCATGTGCAGCGCCGAAAAAGCATCATCCGAAGTAAAGAAGGCATCGGAAACCGCAAAGAAGCAGCCGTCCCCCCCGAAGGATCTGGAAACCCCCTCCGGTAAGGCGGACGTGTCTGAGAAGAAAGAATCCCCTCCGGCCAAAGAACCGTCTCCTGCGAAAGAACAGCCTCCCTCCAAACAACAAAGCGCGCCCGCCAAGGATGAAGGAAAAGGTAAAGAGGGGGAGGGACTTTCCCTGACAGTCAGCGCCTCCAAAATGCACGCCTCGGTCGATCTGGACTATCATTATGCAAAAAAATGGACGCCGGAGCGAATCCGCTCTTACATCATGTCGGAGGGCATCGTATACGGAATCGACGAACAGGCATTGAAAGACTTATTCGAGAAGAAAGTCTTCAACAAGGAGGTCGTGATCGCACGAGGGATTCAGCCACAAAACGGCCAGGACGGAACCGTCGAGTACCATATCGACCTCAGTTGCCTCTCGGGTCGCCCGCGTGTATTGGAGACGGGCGGAGTAAATTTGCGGGAATTGGGTCTATTCGAATCGGTGGAACAAGGCAAGCTGCTTGCCGAGCGACATCCGCCGACTGCCGGAGTTCCCGGACGGGACGTATACGGAAACGAGATCCCCGCAACAGACGGCAAGGAGATCAAATTCAGCGGCGGTAAGAACACCACGCTTTCCGAGGATGGAAATCGGCTGACCGCCACCATCGAGGGATGCCTGACCGGAACGAAAGATAAACTGGAGATCATTCCGTCTCTTACAATCAGCGGCGATGTCAGCTATAAGACGGGGAATATCTCCTCCACGGTGGCCGTGGTCATCAACGGCGGGGTCCTTGCGGATTTCCTGGTGAAATCGAGCGAAGACATCAACATCACCGGGCTGGTGGATGCCGCCGAGATCGTATCCGGGGGCCGAATCGCCATCAACGCAGGAATTCAAGGCAACGGAAGAGCCTTGCTGACCGCCGAGAAAGAGATCCTTGCGCGATTCGCCAACGAGGCTAAGCTGCGAGCCAAGGGAGATATTGTTATCCAGGGACCGGTCACCCACTGTAACGTTGAGACGGAAGGTCAATTGATCGTCGAGGGCAAGAAAGCTGTCATATTGGGGGGAACGATCTACGCCAATCATGGGGTGACGGCGGACGATATCGGTTCCGAAATGGGCGTAAAGACGCAGATCATTGTGGGGCCGCGTTTGGACGAACTCAATGAGAAGATCACCGCGCTGGAGCAGAAGCGGGAAAGCCTGGAACCGAACGTGAAAAAACTGGAGCAGCTTCTGTTTGCCTTGGCGAAAATCAAAGAGAAAGTGGGAACATTGCCACCGGACAAGCAAGCAATGGTCGAGAAGGTGCAGAAAACCTTCCAGGTTCTCAAAACCCAGGTCCAGTCAATCGATCAAGAGGTCAATGAACTGACACTGGAACGGGCTCGTCAAGTGGCAGTCGAGCGAAGCATCAATGTGAAAGGATATACCTGGCCGGGGACCACATTGCGGATTCTGAACCAGACATTCATTCCCAAGAATCCCATGAAGAAATGTACGTTTACTATCATGGACGGAGAGATTCAGGCATTCGCCTTCCGCGACCGTCAGCAGGAGTCGGAGAAGGAAGACAAGAAATAACAGAAGCCCGTAATCTCACGAGAAAACACCGGCGGGAATTCCCCTCCTCCCCAATCCAACAAGGAAAAAGGCCTGTTCGAACCGGAAAAGACACCGGAAACGAAAGGCCCTTTATGGGATGAACAATAGGATCAGGGCGGATTAATGCGCTTCCAGGTTGGGAGTGTGCGTGACAAACTCCACAAAGCAGACCGGAGCGCCATCCCCGGTACGATTGCCCAATTTGATCAGACGGGTATATCCACCCGGAGTCTCTTTCAGTTCCGGACCGAGCTCACCAAAAAGAGACTGGAGAGCCTGTTTGTCATGCACATGGCGGGCAACGCGCCGACGATGATGGAGGGTGTCTTCTTTCGCCAGAGTCACGAGCGGCTCGACAAAGCGCTGCAGCTCTTTCCCCCTTGTCACGGTGGTTCGTACACGCCCGTGTCGGATCAAAGAACAAGTGAGATTCCGCATCATCGACAGTTTGTGAGCGACACTAAGGTTTAATTTTCTTCCGCGTTTTTGATGTCTCATTGGATTGATTCCCGCTTTGTGATTTGAACCTGTTCGATTCCGGGTCCCTTGATCATGGATTTTCCAGGGTACTGGAGATCAGGACTCCTCTTCCGATTCCTCTTCCGACTGCTCTTCCACTTCCTCCGCTTTTGCGGCTTCCGCCATGGTCTCCAATGCCTCAGAGTATGGACGACTGGCCAGACTCGCTTCCGGCAGGGTCATTCCCAATCCCAATCCCATGTTGGCCAGAACCGCCTTGATTTCGGTAAGGGATTTCTTGCCGAAGTTCCGGTACTTCAACATTTCCGATTCCTGCCGTTGGACCAGATCGCCGATAGTCTTCACATTGGCCGCTTTCAGGCAGTTGTAGGCACGTACGGAGAGATCCAGCTCCTCAACCCCTTTGAATAGGAGGGGATTAATATCCGACTGGCCATCCGCCTCCTGATCCGCAACAGGGGGTTCCTCTTCCTCGAAGTTCATGAAAATGACCAGATGGTCCTTCAAGATCTTGGAGGCGAAGCTGAGCGCATCCACGGGTCGGACGGTTCCGTCCGTCCAGATCTGGAGAATCAGGCGATCGTAATCGGTTACATCGCCCACACGGGCGTTTTCGACAGTGTATTGGACTCGTTCGATGGGGGTGAATACGGCATCGACCAGGATAGTATTTTGCGGATATCGCTCCAGATCGCGCGTATCGGCGGGCAGATACCCCCGTCCGACATCGACATACAGTTCCATTTCCAGTCGACCGTCTTCGGACAGCGTGGCAAGATGCAAATCCTTGTTAAGGATTTCGATGTCGGGATTGGGTTGAATGCTTTCCGCGGTCACCTCGCCTTCTCCGGAGGCTTCCAGAAAAAGGGTCACCGGACCGTTGCGGTGATTCTTCACCCGAAGGCTTTTGACATTGAGCACAATATCGGTGACATCCTCGACAACACCGGGGATGGCCGACACTTCCTGCGCCACATCCGTGATACGAATCGCCCGAACGGCAGCGCCTTGAATGGAGGAAATCAACACCCGTCGGAGAGAATTCCCCAGCGTGGTGCCGAATCCCCGTTCCAGCGGTTCGACGGTAAACTTGCCGTATCGGTCTGTGAGGGTGTCGGGTTCCACGATCACCCGTCCGGGCATGACAACGGACTTGAAATCTATCATTCTGATCACCTTCGTGCGATCCGGTCTTGCGCCGGAATCGGCGCCGCAATTTTACTTGGAATAGAGTTCCACAATCAGCTGCGGGCTGGCCGGCAGCTGGACTTCCTCCAAAGTAGGCAACCGCTCCAAACGTCCGACCATCCGTTCCATATCCCTGCTGACCCATGCGGGTGCACCCAGCGATTCGGCGAGACGCAGAGATTCCTGGATAATGACCATCTTCTGGCCCTTCTCGCAAATCATAATCTCATCCCCCACTCTGACCAGGACAGAAGGGATATTGGTTCGTTTTCCATTCAGGAGAACATGGTTGTGCCGTACCAGCTGCCGTGCATGGCTGCGCGACAAAGCAAAACCCAGCCGGTAAACCACATTGTCCAGGCGACGTTCGAGGAGATGGACCAGGTTCTCGCCGGTAACTCCACGCATTCGGGCGGCCTCTTTGAAATAGCGTCGGAATTGCCGTTCGAGGACGCCATACGTACGGCGAAATTTCTGTTTTGCGCGCAGTTGAATGCCGAAGTTGGACACCTTGGCGACTCTGCGCTGCCCGTGTTCACCCGGCGCGTAGGTACGAGCGCGCTTTTTAGCGGGATGGAACTGGCACTTTGCCGAGAGGCATTTTTGACCTTTCAGCATGAGTTTTGCGCCTTCGCGGCGACACAATTTGCAGACTGGACCTCGATAACGCGCCAAAGAACTTCTCCTTTCCTTACACACGCCGTCGCTGCGGCGGTCGGCATCCGTTGTGCGGGATGGGGGTTACATCTTTAATCACCCGAATCTGAAGACCGGCGGCCTGCAGAGAACGAATAGCCGCTTCCCGCCCGGAGCCTGGCCCCTTCACCCAGACTTCGACACTGGACAAACCATGCTCCATCGCTCGCTTGGTGGCTTCCGACGCCGTCACCTGTGCGGCATAGGGCGTGCTCTTGCGAGAACCCTTGAATCCCATATTTCCGGCACTTGCCCAGGAAATGACATCGCCCTGCATATCGGTAATCGAGACGATGGTATTATTAAATGTCGCCTGGATGTGAACCACCCCGCGCGGCACATTTTTTTTGACCTTCTTTTTCCCTCGAATCTGACGTCCCATAGTGGATTCTCCGTTCTGCCGTCCCTTATTTCTTCTTCGACTTTGCGCCTACGGTCCGTTTGGGACCTTTGCGGGTTCTGGCATTCGTGCGGGTCCGCTGCCCACGGACGGGCAAACCGCGCCGGTGACGTAGCCCCCGATAGCAACCGATATCCATCAGGCGCTTGATATTGACATTGATCTCCCGGCGCAGATCGCCTTCCACGACGCATTCCCGCTGGATGATACTGGTAATTTTGCTGACTTCCTCTTCGGACAGATCCTTCACTCGGGTATCGGGACTGATTTCGGCGAGGCTCAGAATCCGGTTCGATAAAGCCCGACCGATACCGAAGATATAAGTTAAACCGATTTCCACTCGTTTTTCGCGTGGAAGGTCAACGCCGGCGATACGTGCCACAGTGTTCCTCCGTCATTCCTGGGGGACCGAAAGTCCCGCTTGAAGCGTTCAGCCCTGCCGCTGCTTGTGTCGTGGATTGGTGCAGATGACCCGAACCACGCCTCTGCGGCGGATGACTTTGCATTTTTCACAGATCGGTTTGACCGATGCTTTGACTTTCATGATGCACCTGCTTTCCAGCGATATCTCGCCGGGGTCTGTCAGACGGTCCGATACGTGATTCGTCCCCGCGTCAGATCGTACGGCGAGAGTTCCACCGTGACCTGATCGCCGGGAAGAATCCGGATGTAATGCATTCGCATCCGACCCGAAATATGGGCAAGGACTTTATGCCCATTCTCCAGCTCCACCCGAAACATGGCGTTCGGGAGAGTCTCGATGATCTTCCCTGTCACTTCAATGACATTTTTCTTCGTCATTGCTTCGGATCGGTTCTTTTTCTCTCAGTCCTTCACAGCGAATCGATACGGGTCAGGATTTCCGGCCCGTCTTCCGTTACGGCGACAACATCCTCGAAATGGACGGATAGTTTGCGATCTTTCGTAACCACCGTCCATGCATCCGACAAGCGTTCCACTTCCCAAGTTCCCGCGTTGAGCATCGGCTCGATCGCGAGAACGAGTCCCGGCCGCAGGCGGATATTCGGTCGGGGGATCCCGAAATTGGGAATCTGGGGATCCTCATGCAGTCTGCGTCCGATCCCGTGTCCCACATAATCCCGAACAACTTCATACCCATTGCGATGAGCGATGGCCTCAATGGTCGTGGAGATATCGCCCAGTCGATTCCCTGCAACCGCCTTGTTACAGGCTTCCGATAAACAGATCCGAGCGGTCTGAATCTGGCGCTCGGCTGCCGCGCTGATTTTCCCCACGGGGACGGTGCGGCACATGTCACCGTAGAAATCCCTGTACCGTACCCCAACGTCGACACTCAGCAAATCCCCTTCCTGGAGTTTCCTGGCGGACGGGATTCCATGGACAACCTGTTCATTGATACTGGCACAGATTGTATTCGGATAATCCCGATATCCCTTGAATGCGGGGATTGCGCCCCGTTCACGAATCAGATGCTCCGCCTCTGCGTCGAGATCAAGCGTACTGGTACCCGGCTCGATCATTTCCAGGAGATTCTGCATCACTCCGGCAACCAGTCGATTGCTTTCTCGAAGTCGGTGCAGTTCCTCCGCCGATTTCAGTGTGGTCATAGCCTACAGTGCCTGACAATCGCCACGGCAAGACCGACGAATCCGCAGCTACTTATTGTAATCTTTTCAGTCGAAATAGACCAGTGTGCGTCAGCTGCGTTCAAAATCGCTCAAGACCTCTTGAATTCGTCCAAACACACTATCCATATCCCCGTCTCCGGAGATTGTTTTCAATACACCGCGTTTCCGATAAAACTCCTCGACCGGAGCGGTTTGTTTCTTGTATACACTCAGGCGGTTCTCGATCACTTCCCGCTGATCGTCGGGGCGCTGAACGACCGGGCCGCCGCACTGGTCGCAGACATTCTCCACCTTCGGCGGCTGGGCAGATACGTTATAGGTCGCTCCACAACTGCGGCACACGCGGCGTGAGATAATCCGCTGGATGATGGTTTCGTCGTCCAGTTCGACGGAAAGCACCGCCGTAATGTTCTTGCCGCGTTCAAGCAGCCACTTTTCGAGCTGCTCCGCCTGTTCCACATCCCGTGGAAATCCATCCAGAAGGAAGCCTTTTTGGCAATCCGCCTGTCCGATTCGATCCAGGGCCATGGCAATCACAATCTCGTTCGGGACCAGTTCCCCTCCGGTCACATACTCCTGGGCCTTCTTGCCGAGTTCCGTGCCGTCACGCATGTTGGCACGGAAGAGATCTCCCGTGGAGACGTGGGGAATCTCCATCGCCTGGGCAATGCGTACAGCCTGTGTTCCTTTTCCTGCACCGGGTGGACCGAAAATGAGTAGCTGCATTTTACATTCCTGACCGTCCATGAATGCGGCCCTTGAGAATGCGGTCGTACTCACGGATCTTGAGTTGGTTGTCGATCTGCCGAACGGTATCGATTGCGACTCCAACCACAATAATCAGTGAAGTTCCACCAAGGAAATTAGCGATATCACCGGGTATTTCCATCTGCCGCTGGACAATGTCCGGGAAAACAGCCACGGCAGCCAGGAAGAACGCCCCGACCCAGGTAATCCGACGCAGAACACCTTCCAGAAATTCCTCGGTTTTCTTTCCATGTGAAATGCCGGGAATGGCTCTTCCGCTTTTTTGCAGGTTTTCGGCCACGGTTTTCGGATTGAAAACAATGGCCGTGTAGAAAAAGCAAAAGAAAACAATGAGGATGACGTCAATAATCGTATAAAACAATGCCCCTGGCGTAAGAATATTAACAATCCAGGTGAGGGACGCATGAATCCATGCCAGTGCCGGATTGGCTTCCAAAGGAGGCGTGAATTGCTGGAAGGTCAGGGGGAGCATTAGAATGGAGGAAGCGAAAATGACCGGGATCACACCGGCGGTATTCACTTTCAGATCCAGGCGTGGTTGATGCCCGGCATACATTCTCCCACCCCGGAAGGTCCGACCTCCCGGAAGCCCAATCCGTCGTTCGGCGAATTGGATGTAACAAATTCCCATGACTACGAGAATAAACATCACGAATGTGGCCAGCGCTTTCATCGGAGTGAAGCTGGTGCTGCCCGATTGAATGTAAAAAACCGAGCCGGCAAGCACGCTCGGTAGCCGGGCAACAATGTTGGCGAAAATGATCAGAGAAATTCCGTTCCCGATTCCCCGTTCGGTGATCTGTTCACCCATCCACATAATGAGGACCGTTCCGGTTGTCATGGCAAACATGCACATGAGCCGGAAACCGAGACCGTCATTAGGAACGATGGGCGCTCCTTGCGCACCGGTCCAGGTTCCCACCGCCACGGAAAACATCAAGGCCTGAAAAGCCGTAATGATAACCGTGCCGTAGCGAGTCCATTGGTTGATTTTCTTGCGTCCCTCTTCGCCGCTCTTGGAGATCTCCTCCAGGTAGGGCCAGACCACCGTGAGAAGCTGGAGAATAATCGAGGCGCTGATATAGGGCATGATCCCGAGCGCGAAAATGGACACGCGCCGGAATGCGCCACCGGAGAACAGGTCGATCAGGCTGAACACCCCACCGGGGGCACTGACCGACTTGATGGCCTGCGGATCGACACCCGGCACCGAGACAAAGGCCCCGATCTGCAGAATGGCGAGCATGGCAGCGGTAAACAGAATCCGCTTGCGCAGCTCGTGAACTCGAAATATGCGTACAACCTGATCAATCATCGTTCAGCGTTCCGATTCGAGTTGGATACTATTGGGCGGCTGCCTGGCGCGGTTGCGCCCCTCCACCGGCCCGGGCCAATTTCTCGCGCGCGGATGCGGTAAAGGCATCCGCATGGACAGTCAAGGCGATACCAAGTTCGCCGCCGCCCAGGATCTTGATGAGTCGATCGGGGTGACGAACGAGTCCTTTCTCGCGAAGAGACTGCGGCGTCACCGTCGAACCGGCCTCAAATTTCGAAGCAAGGTCTCCCAGGTTGACAACCTGGTATTCCTTGCGAAATGGGTTCTTAAATCCGCGTTTGGGGATTCGACGGGCAAGGGACATCTGGCCGCCTTCAAAGAACGCCCGACGTTTAATGCCGGAGCGGCTCAGTTGGCCTTTTGTTCCCCGTCCGGCGGTCTTTCCCGTGCCCGATCCCGGACCCCGCCCAATACGCTTTCTTCCAGCTTTAGCCACGATCCCGTACCTCTTACACTTCCTCGACTTCAATCAGGAAGTCGATGGTTCGAATCATCCCACGAATCTGCGGCGTATCCTGATGGATTACAGAGCCGCCCAGTTTGCGCAGGCCGAGAGCCTTGACCGTTCGACGGTGCTTGGGAACTCGACCGATCACACTGCGCTTGAGAGTGATTTTCAGTTGCCCTGGCATCAGACCAAAATCTCCTCAACCGTTTTCCCACGCATTTTCGCGATTTGTTCCTTGTATCGCAGCCGCTTGAGAGCATCCACGGTGGCATTGACCACGGTGAGCGCATTCGCGCTGCGAAGGGATTTTGCCAGAATGTCCTTGACTCCGGCCGTTTCAACGATGGCCCGAACCGGACCACCCGCGATCACGCCCGTTCCGCGCGAGGCCGGTTTCAGCAGAACTCGTCCCGCCCCTCGCTTGCCGAGCACTTCGTGAGGAATGGTGGTTCCGAGCAGCGGGATGCGGAACATATTCTTCTTGGCCTGCTCGATGGCTTTGCGAATCGCATCGGCCACCTCGCCCGCCTTCCCGAATCCGACACCCACCGTCCCGGCTTCATCGCCCACGACGACGAGCGCGCTGAAACTGAACCGCCGACCGCCTTTCACAACCTTCGCCACACGATTGACGTAGATGACGCGGTCTTTCAGTTCGGATTCCTTTTGCTCCGGTACGTACGGAGCGTCGTCGTCGATTCTCTCAATCTTTGCGTCTTCTGCCATGGTTATCCGTTGTCCTGTATCGAAACGTGGCTCCCGGCCTCGAGATCCTAGAACTCGAGCCCGCCCTCTCGTGCACCATCCGCCAGGGCTTTCACACGTCCGTGATAGATATATCCGCCTCGATCGAAAACCACCCGGGAAATTCCGACCGCCAGCGCGCGCTTGGCCAATTCCTTGCCCACCATTTTCGCACCTTCCACGTTCGTTCCCCGGTTTGTTTCGCGGGCGAAGTCTTTCGCCATGCTGGAAAAGGCCACACGGGTTGCGCCCTTGTCGTCATCGACGATCTGGGCATAGATGTGTTTGGCGCTTCGAAAGACACACAAACGCGGGCGTTCCCCCGTCCCGTAAATTTTCTTCCGAACTCGTTTATGTCTTCGTTCCCGTCCAACCAGCTTTCGATGCATCGGTTTCCTCTTCTATCTGACCGTTCCGGGCAATCAGGCGTTTTTCTTGCCCACTTTGCGCCGCACAAACTCACCCAAGTACCGAATCCCTTTGCCTTTGTATGGTTCCGGGGGTCGGAACGACCGGATTTTCGCGGCGGTTTCGCCCAGAAGCTGTTTATCGATCCCTTCGAGCGTAATCATCACATTCCGTTCCACGGTTGCGCTGATGCCTTTGGGCAATTCGTATCGGATGGGATGAGAATAGCCGACCTCGATGTTCAGCGCATCTCCCTGAACGGCGGCACGGTATCCCACGCCCTGGATTTCCAGTTGTCGTTTAAAGCCGGAAGTGACTCCGGTGACCATATTGGCAACCAGAGCTCGTGTCAGCCCATGCAGCGCCCGGTGAATCCGGTTGTCGGAGGGACGCTCCACCAGCAAAGCGTCCGAGTCCTTCCGAACCGTAATCGGCACCGGAATGGGCATTTCCAAATGGCCTCTGGGGCCTTTGACTTGGATCTGAGTCCCGGAAAGAGTCACTTCGACTCCACTCGGAACAGGTATGGGTCGTCGGCCGATCCTCGACATGTTCGTCTCCGTCATCTATTCCTATCGAATTTCCGCTGCCGTCGCGGCACGTCACCAAATCTTACAGAGGATTTCTCCTCCGATTCCCTGTCGTCGCGCCTCCTTATCGGTCATCAGTCCGCGGGAGGTAGACAGGATGCAAAGCCCCATCCCGCCGAGAATGCGGGGGATGGAGTCGCTACCGCAATACTGTCGCAGACTGGGGCGACTGACCCGGGTCAATCCGCTGATCACCCGTTCCTGTTTCGGGCCGTATTTCAGGAACACACGGATGGTTCCCTGTTTTCGGTCCTCGAGGACGCGGTAATTGCGGATGTATCCTTCCCGTTTGAGGATATCCACGATCCCCCTCTTGATTTTCGACAGGGGGATTTCCACTTTTTCCTCGCCCGCCAGATTGGCGTTTCGGATACGTGTTAAGAGATCAGCAATCGGATCCGTAACCGGCATTATCTCACTCCATTCGCTCTGTCAGAGCCTGTTCCGCCCTCGATCGGAGCGTCACCAGCTCGCCTTAATCACGCCTGGAAGGCTGCCTCCCAGGGCCAATTGTCTCACGCAGACCCGGCACAGCTGGAATTTCCGGTAATACCCCCTCGAACGTCCACAGCGTTTGCATCGGTGGTATTCCCGGACCTTGAATTTTTGCGGGCGGCGCGCTCTCACGCGCTGGCTTGTTTTTGCCACTGCTCGTTCTCCTCTATCGTCTGAACGGCATTCCCAGACGGGTGAGCAAAGCCGCAGCTTCCTCATCCGTCTTCGCCGTCGTCACAATCACGATATCCATTCCTTGTACTTGCGGGATGCTGTCATATTCGATCTCGGGAAATACCAGCTGTTCCTGCAATCCCATCGCATAATTCCCGTGGCCGTCAAACGAACGCGGGGACAGCCCGCGAAAGTCACGGATACGAGGAATGGTGATGCTCATGAGCCGGTCCAGAAAGTCATACATCCGGCCCCGACGCAGGGTGACTTTACACCCGACCGACATCCCCTGGCGAAGACGGAAATTAGCGATGGCCTTTCGGGACTTCGTAATGACCGGCTTCTGCCCTGCAATCACACCCAAACTGTCCCGCAAAGCCTCGAGGAGTTTCTGGTCGCGGCTGCCTTCGCCGACACCCATGTTGATAATGATCTTCGAGACTTTCGGAACCTGCATGACATTCTTGTATCCGAATTCCTGAATAAGTTCCGATACGACACGCTCCCGGTAGAGAACCGCGAGCCGTGGCCGGTATCGATCATCTTTCTTTTTTTCTGCCATTGTCGCTTCCTCGATTCCTTACCGAACCTTGACCAGATTGGAGGGATGGATCGGGCCTTCCCGTTCGATGATCCCGCCGGGAATCTGGCGCTGCGGCTCGGCGCGTCGATGCCGTTTCTGGAGATTGATGCCTTCCACGTATACATAGCCCCGTTTGCGATCCACCCGGAGGATGCGTCCGGTTCGTCCCCGGTCTTTACCGGCCAGGACTTTCACTGCATCGCCTTTCTTGAGCCGAATTCTCTCCACTGTTTTCATTAGAGCACCTCTGGGGCAAGCGAGACGATTTTCATGAATTTGCGTTCTCTCAATTCCCGGGCGACCGGACCGAAGATGCGGGTTCCGACCGGATCGCCGGCTTCGTTGACGATGACCGCTGCATTGTTGTCGAAGCGAATGGTCGAGCCATCGGGCCGGCGGAATTCTTTCTTGGTCCGCACGATCACGGCCTTCACCACGGAGCCTTTTTTGATATTACTCTCCGGGATGGCCTCTTTGACACTGGCCACGATGATATCTCCAATTCGGGCATATCGCCGCTTGGATCCGCCCAGAACTTTGAAGCACATGATTCGGCGGGCACCCGAATTGTCTGCAATCATCAGATTCGTATATTCCTGTATCACCGAATCACTCCTGCGCCGCTAGAGTTGAACGGCCTTACGCACCGTTTCGAGATAGCGCCACCGTTTGGTCTTGGACAAAGGTCGAGTTTCCATAATTCGGACGATATCGCCGATCTGGCACGCGCCGTTTTCATCATGGACCGCGACCCGTTTATGGCGGCGTACGGTCTTCTTGTATTGCGGGTGTGTCACCAGCCGTTCCACGACGACCACAGCGGTTTTGTCCATGGCCGTGCTGACCACTTTCCCTTCACGTACTTTTCGTCGATTCCGCATGGGTATATCCTCTTATTACTTTCCCGCAGGAGCGGCGGGGGCAGCCTGTCGGCGCTCGTTCTGAACCGTCAACGCCCGCGCGATATCCCGGCGAAGTCCGCGAACCTGGCTCGAACTGGACAATTGCCCCGAATGGAGCTGAATCCTCATCTGGAGCAGGTTTCGCTTCAGATCGTCGATATGATTGACCAGTTCCTCGTCCGATAGCGCTCGAAAATCATCCGCTTTCATGGTTCTTTTCTTCTGTGCCCTTTACTGATTTCAATCCTTACACCCGGGTCACGAAAGCGACCTTGAGGGGCAGTTTATGCCCCGCGAGTCGGAACGCTTCCCGGGCCAATTCCTCCGGCACACCGCTCAGTTCGAACATGACATGGCCTGGTTTGACAACCGCGACATGCATTTCGGGGGTTCCTTTTCCCTTGCCCATCCGTGTTTCCGCCGGTTTGGCCGTGATGGGCTTATGAGGGAAAATGCGAATCCAGAGTTTGGCGCGACGGCGGACCTTTCGGGTAATGGCGATACGCGCGGCTTCGATCTGGCGCGCGGTCACCCAAGCGGGGGACAACGCTTTCAGGCCGAATTCGCCGAAATTCACCTTGTTGCCCCGGCAGGCGATTCCACGGCGATTGCCGCGATGCACTCTACGAAATCTTTCCCGAGCCGGTTGTAACATCAGACAATAGCCTCCTCGGTTTCCTCTTCCTTCGGGCGATCTCCGATCACTTCCCCCTTAAAGATCCAGACTTTCACACCAATTTGTCCATACGTGGTTCGCGCTTCCGCAAATCCGTAATCGATATCCGCCCGGAGGGTGTGCAGCGGCACGCGTCCCTCGCGATACCATTCCGTGCGGGACATCTCCGCACCGCCCAGACGACCCGCCACCATCACTTTGACCCCCTGCGCACCGGCACCCATGGTGGCCTGCTGCGCTTTCTTGAGGGCGCGACGGAACGAGACGCGTCGGACCAGCTGCATAGCGATATTCTCCGCGACCAGCTGGGCCTCCATGTCGGGAGATTTCACTTCTTTGATGGTGATATGGACCTGACGGTCCGTCAGACGAGCCAGGATTTTCTTCAGCCGCTCGACTTCGGAGCCTTTTCGACCGATGATGATTCCAGGCCGGGCTGCATGGATATTGATACGCATCCGTTGCGTGAATCGTTCGATCTCGACGCGACTGATCGCCGCGTGAGCGAGACGTTTCTTGATGGCTTCGCGGATCGCCAAGTCCTCATGAAGGAACCCGGCATAATCCCGCTCGGCGTACCACCGCGAACTCCAATCCTTGATGAAGCCCAACCTGAATCCGTATGGATGAACCTTTTGTCCCATCAAAACTCTCCGTATCGGCCCGTCGGTCTCTTTCTGCCTTTCGTTTATTCCGTGGGAGCCAATTCCACCGTAACGTGGCTCATTTGCTTGCGTATCAACGCGGGGCGTCCCCGAAAGCCGGGACGTCTGCGTACGAACGATCCGGCTCCATCAACACAGATGGTTCGGACATACAGTTCGTCCGTAGCATACTCGGTTCTCTCTTCCGCGTTGGCGGCCGCCGATTTGATCAGTTTGAGCAGAATCGGGGCGGCCCGCTTGTTGACAAACCGGAGCACGCTGACCGCTTCGTCGTATTTCTTACCGCGAACGAGATCGGCCACGAGACGCATTTTGGTCGGCGAGATCCGCACACGCTGCAACCGTGCGCTCATGGTTCGGGGTTCCCGTCGTTTCTCTTTGCCCATTGTACCAGTCCTTCGGTTTCGAATAATCCGCGTTATTTCTGCCTGAGAATGCGAGCCGTCTTCCCGCCGTGCGCTCGGAACGTACGAGTCGGGGAAAATTCGCCTAATTTGTGCCCGACCATGTTTTCCGTGAGGTACACCGGAACGAATTTCTTTCCGTTGTACACGGCGATGGTGTGGCCGACCATCTCGGGGACAACGGTGCAGCTTCTGGCCCAAGTTTTCAGGACCTGCTTCTTGTTCTCCACATTGAGCGCTTCGATCCTTGTGAGGAGCTTCTTATCGATATAAGGACCTTTACGCAATGATCGTCCCATGGCGATCTCCTCTGCTACTCATCCGAGTGTTATTTCTTTTTACGCCGTCGCTGAATAATCATCCGATCGGTCCGTTTGTTTCGTCTTGTCTTATAGCCCTTGGTCGGTTTTCCCCAGGGAGTGCAGGGATGCCGCCCGCCGGAGGATTTTCCTTCACCGCCGCCCAAAGGGTGATCGACGGGATTCATCGCCACACCGCGAACATGCGGTCGGCGTCCCAGCCATCGTGTCCGTCCGGCCTTCCCGATACTGATGTTCTCATGGTCCAGATTGCTGGCCTGGCCGATGGTAGCCCGGCAATCCAGGTGGACCATGCGGATTTCCCCGGAGGGAAGTTTAATCCGTCCGTATTTGCCTTCCTTGGCGACGACTTGCGCGCTGGTTCCGGCGGCTCGCGCCAGAGAGGCCCCTTTACCGAGTTTCAACTCCACCGCGTGAACAATAGTCCCATCCAGGATATTCCGGATGGGGAGGCAATTGCCCACGGCATGTTCCGCCTCCGGCCCCGACATGACGGTCTGGCCGGTTTTTAAACCGTCCGGCGCAATGATGTAGCGCTTCTCGCCATCGGCATAATGCAGCAGGGCGATAAACGCCGAGCGGTTGGGGTCGTACTCAATGGCGGCAACTTTCGCCGGGACACCGTCCTTGTTTCTGCGAAAATCGATGATCCGATACCGACGCTTATGGCCTCCGCCACGATGCCGGATTGTCATCCGACCAAGATTATTGCGACCGCCGGAGCTGTGAATCGATTCCGAGAGAGCGCGTTCCGGTTCCTTTTTGGTCAGGCCCTCATAGGTCAATACCGTCGCAAAACGTCGAGTGGAAGTGGTCGGTTTGTATGATTTAATAGGCACCGCCCCTTCTCCTTTTATACAAAGTCAATCCGATGACCCGGCTTGAGGGTCACCATGGCTTTTTTCCATTTTTCCGTGCTTCCACTGACAAATCGCCGTCGCGCCCATCGCGTGACGCTCTTGCCGGAAACAAGGATCGTACGGACACTTTTCACCTTGACACTGAAAGCCTCTTCGACCGCACGCTTGATGTCGATCTTGTTGGCTCCCATGGCGACACGGAACGTGTACGTATTCGTCTTATCCGTCAGATTCGTCGAACGTTCCGTGAAAACGGCTTCCTGAATGATGTTGTGAGTTCCCGGGCTTCTCATCAGACTGCCCCTCCTAACGCTTCCTGCAATTGCCGAACCGCCTCGCGCGTGATCACAACCGTTCTGGCCTGATCCACGTGCAGCGCCGAGATATCGCGCGCGGGCAACAGGTCCACCCTCTGCAAGTTCCGGACGGAGAGCAGAGCGGCCTGACTCGGCTGCACATCGAGCAGAAGAATCCGTCCGCTTCGCTCTGTTGTGCGACGTCGCCCGACGGGATTCTCCTTTTTCATTTTTCCGCGCAGTTCAAATCGTTCGAATGCTCTTGCGAAAACGGCCGTTTTCGGCTGACCGACATCGAGGCCGTCAAGGATCACAAGATTACCGCCGCGATACTTCGCCGAGAGGGTCTGACGGAGAGCCTCCGCGCGCATTTTCTTTGGAATCCGCTGACGGTACGAACGGGGATGAGGGCCGAATTGCGTGGCCCCGCCCCGCATGTGCGGCGCACGGGTTGTGCCCTGGCGCGCCCACCCCGTTCCTTTTTGTCGAAACGGTTTCTTACCGCCACCCCGGATGTCTTTGCGGTTTCGCGTGGAGGATGTTCCCTGACGCTGGTTGGCCCGATAGGCCACCAGGACCTGGCGAACCAAAGCCGGTTTCGGCTCCACTTCAAATACCGCCGGAGACAACTCGATTGTTCCGGTCGTTTCTCTCTGCATATTGTATACTTCAGCCGTTGCCATCGTCATTTCGCTTTCGGCTTGGATTGACTTTTTGTTGTCGCCTTGACAATCACTATTCCGCCACTGGGACCGGGAACCGCTCCCCGGACGTACAGGATATGGTTTTCCGGATCCACCTGGTGGACTTCCAGATTTTGCACGGTGGTCTTCTTCGCACCCAAGTGCCCCGGCAATCCATGCCCTTTGTATACACGAGAGGGCCACGCAGAAGCGCCAATGGATCCGGGCGCACGGTGGAACATCGATCCGTGGGTATCCCGACCGCCTCGGAAGTTGTGTTTCGTAACAACTCCCGCGAATCCGCGCCCTTTCGAGATTCCCGAAACATCCACGCGGTCGCCCGGCTCGAATCCCGCCACCGTCACATCCTGTCCAACCTGATACTCGTCAGGAGAGTCCAGTCGGAACTCCTTGAGAATCCGGTGCGGTTTTACCTTGGCCTTCTGGAAATGCCCGGCGATGGGTTGCCTGGGTCCCCGTGTCCGCTTGTCGGGTTCATATCCGACCTGGATGGCGCAGTAGCCGTCCCGGTCGGGTGTTTTTATCTGGACAATCGGGCATGGCCCGGCTTGAATGGCTGTAAGGGCAACTACATGCCCGTTCTGGCCGAACGCCTGGGTCATCCGAACTTTTTTTCCAATAATGGCCTTCAACATGGCCTCCTCCACAGCCTCGATCCTAGAGTTTGATCTCCACATAAACACCTGCCGGCAAATCCAGATGCGTCAGCGCGTCCATGGTTTTCGGGCTCCAATCCTGTATATCCACGAGTCGCTTGTGAGCGCGAATCTCAAACTGCTCGCGGGATTTCTTGTCGACATGCGGGCCACGCAACACCGTGTACCGCGAGATATTGGTCGGCAGCGGGATCGGTCCGACGATCTTCGCTCCCGTGCGGCGCGCGGTTTCCACGATTTCCTTCGTCGATTGATCCAGGACCCGATGGTCATACGCCTTCAGACGAATCCGAATCTTGTTGGGCTGTTCCATAGTGGATCGTCCTTCCTTCCGGCCTATTCGATGATTTCCGCGACGACGCCGGCGCCGACGGTCCGACCGCCTTCCCGAATGGCGAACCGCAACTCCTGCTCCATCGCAATCGGCGTGATCAACTCACCCCGCACCTCCACATTATCCCCCGGCATCACCATCTCCGTCCCTTCCGGCAACGTCACACTCCCCGTCACAT
>JAKPYU010000527.1 GCA_029568995.1 Candidatus Omnitrophota bacterium
TTCTGGCGCTCGCTCCATTCATCTGGCCGACAATCAATTCATCCAGACCGTCGCCGTCGACATCGCCTGCGGCCACGGTTGTACCTCCAGAACTATTATTGGTCGCAGCCACACCGCTCAGACCAACGAATTGCCCCACAACGGTCAATCGAGTGCTGTCAACAGTGGCGTTCGGATCGTATTTCCAAGCCCGGATAATATTTTGGCCACCCACCCCATGCGCGGTGATGATCAGCGGCTCGTCGCGGTTCCTGAAATAGCCCATAGTTACATTCACAGAGCCATGAAGATTCGCAACACCGGTGTCATTCTTCGGAAATGCATGCCTGCGGATGAGAACACTTGGCGTGTTGTTTCGCGGGATCCTGAAAATCTGTATGATCGACGGAAATGTCGCAGTAAAACCGCCCGGCCCAAAGCCGGTAATGATCTCTTTCACGCCATCACCGTCAACGTCCACCGTGGCCATGTCAACCGACCGGTCAGCCGGCGATCCCATCTCCGTAACGACATTGTCACCCATAGCACGGAAAGCACCATTAACCGCGGCGCGCCAGTCGTTATCACGCCATTCGAAAGTCTTGGTATGGGTTTTCCCGCCATGTCCTTGAGCCACGAGGAATCTCACGCCGGACATGATGGAAAAGGTCTGTCTCGGCGTGGGTGTCACCGTGGGCGTACTGGTGGGCATCGGGGTATTCGTGGCCGTAGGAATCACCGTTGGCGTATTGGTAGGCATTGGGGTATTCGTGGCCGTAGGGGGAACCGTTGCCGTATTCGTTGCCGTGGGGGTCGGCGTGGATATCGCCGTGGCGGTGTCCGTTGAAGATAAAACAAGACGAAATCCAAGTTCCTCGAAAATCATGTTCGGAAGCGCGGTGGCCCGGTGCGCCGAGCGGCAGCGCCAGGGGAGGTTGTTCCAGCCGCCGCCACGCAACACGCGGTTGAAGCCAGATTGTGGACCGGTTGGATCACTCACCAGCACGGTCGAATAGGCTCCATACCAATCCTGGCACCACTCCCACACATTTCCACTCATATCAAATAATCCCCAGGCATTCGGCAATTTCGTTCCGACCTCGTGGGTTGTGCCACCTGAATTGTTGGTATACCAGGCATAGTTCCCGATCTCGCTGTTACTCGTATCCTCCCCCCAGTAAAACCTCGTTGTCGTTCCCGCCCGACATGCATACTCCCACTCCGCCTCCGTCGGCAGACGGAACGTCCCCTGACCCAGCTGGTTCAACTTGCCGATAAATTCCTGGATGTTATTTAAGGACACTTTCTCCACCGGATGATTCGGTTTTCCGCTGAAACGCGACGGATTGCTCCCCATCACCGCCTGCCATTGCGCCTGGGTTACCTCAAATTTCCCGATATAGAAGTCTTTCGTGATTGTCACCGGGTGCTGTTTCTCGTCGTATAGACGATCAAGTTCGGTTTCCGGGCTTCCCATCGTAAATGTACCTGCCGGAATCAGCACCATCTGCAGGGGCGTCGCATCGGTAGGAAGACCCGCCAGGGAAATGCTGATGGTGGAAAAGGACGCTGGGGGTGGTGTGGGGATCACCGTCGGCGTCGGCGTTGGGGTTCTTCCCAGAAACGGGAACACCTGCAAGGGAACCGCATAATTAATCCGAACCACATAATTGTCGGATGGAATCTCAGCGGATTTTCCGCCGGATTGTGTCTGGGATTGGACGGTCACATAGTACTGTCCGGGATTGCCGAGGAATGAAACATTGGCCGTCCGGGAATTTCCGGATGCGAAGGTGGTACTTGCTAACGCCCACGAATCCTGCTCCGTCGCCCTGTACCACGTTGTGATCGCGAACCGAAACGGATTGCTGTCGCACTTCCAGGAAACAACAGGAAATATTGCCTGGACTGCAATCGAAACCTCGTACGGGGCTGGTGGCGGCACGGGAGTCACTGTCGCCGTGGGAGTGTTCGCGGGTGGCAGAGTAGGTGTGTCCGTAGGAGTGTGTGTCGGCGTCGGGGTATCCGTTCCGGTCGGGGTAACCGTTGCGGTTGGAGTATCCGTGCCGGTCGGGGTGGCAGTCGGCGTGTTTGTTGCGGCCGGGGTATTCGTCGGGGTCGGAGTGGGTGCGCTGACCGTCACGGACACCTGGCCGGGCAGAATTGAATCCTGCGTCCCGTCGTTTGTATAGAACCGAAATGTATCCATTCCGAAGTAGCCCACATTCGGCGTGTAGGTCACATCCGGTGGTGTCCCGGTCAGAGAACCGTTCGACGGATTCTGTGTGATTGTGAAGGTGATCGCACTCCGCTCCGGATCGTTTCCACCCAGTTTGATGCTGACCGACGATCCGTAATTGACCGACACCGATTGACTGAACGCCACCGGCGGATCGTTCACCGGGTTCACCGTGATACTCACGGTCCCCACGTTGGAAGAATTGACCTTGCCGTCATTCGCCCGGAATGTGAAAGAATCCGAGCCGGAATAGTCCACCCAGGGGCTGTAGCGCACAGTTGGCAAACTGGAAATGTTGAGGGAACCATGCGTCGGATAATCCACAATGATGAACGTGAGGGAGTCGTTTTCCCCGTCCGTGCCGATCAGAGTGAACACCACGTCCCGATCCTCATCGGTGGAAACAGACCGGTTGGTTGCCACGGGAGGGTCGTTGACAGCATTGACAGTCAAGACGAATTGATCGGTGGCGGAGCCTCCATCGCCGTCCTGGACAGTGATCGTGATGGTCGTCGTGCCGAACTGGTTCGCGGCGGGGGTGATGGTAACAGTGCGGTTGGCCCCCGAGCCGCCGAACGTGATACTCGCGTTCGGCACCAGGGTGGTGTTCGAGGAGGTTCCCGTTACGGTCAATGATCCTGCCGCCGTCTCCGAATCCCCGACTGTAAACGCAATCCCGCTCTTGGCTGTATCCTCATTGGTGGATTGGTTGGCAATATCCGAGATGGTTGGATTGGTGTTCGCCGTATACCGCTGCGCATAAACTCCATGTCCGCTCTCGTCCTGATCCCCGCTGGCCCAGGCAATCACGGCATT
>JAKPYU010000535.1 GCA_029568995.1 Candidatus Omnitrophota bacterium
ACGTACCACAACACAATCAGGATCAGGACCAGGAATACAGAGAATCCGAGGTTCAATCGGTGCCATCGATATCGTCTCTCCGACGAAACCGCTCCGGCCTGCTCGACAGGCAAACCGGCCTCCAGCGTTTGGAAGGTCAATCCGCGAATCTTCTCGCGTGCCGGTTCTCTTGTCAAAAGACTGACGAGGAATAACACAAAAATCGAGATGGCGAACAGGAGGACGGCAAAATGCAGAAAATTGATCGTTGCAAGCCATCCGAGCGCGCCGGACACTTCCATCCCGTTCTTATGCAACAGTTCCAGGATTAAACGTGCCGCACCCAATACAAATCCTGTAATGAGAGTCGCGATCGCACCGGTGGCGTTCAAACGTGTAGTCAGTACACCGAAAATAAAGCATGCCGTAATAGGCGGGCTGATGTACGCGGATACGCTCTGCAGATAGACAAATAGCTGCGAACTGATTTCTTTAATATACGGGACCCACAGAATCCCCAGCACAACCAGCACACCGGTGGAAATTCGCCCCACGAGAACTAATTCGCGCTCGGATGGATTCGCTTTGAGCTTCTTGTAGATATCCATCGTGATCAGCGAGGAACAGGAGTTGAATACCGAGGCCAGGGAAGACATGATCGCCGCCAGAAGCCCCGCAATGACAATCCCCTTGAGTCCGGACGGCAGCAGACGCGAAACAATCGCGGGATAGGCGTTGTCCCCGTTCACGTCCGCATACAGGGCTGCGGCGACCAGTCCCGGCAACACCATGATGAACACCGGGAGAATCTTCAGGAATCCGGCGCAAATTGCGCCACTCCTTGCATTCTGCTCATTTTTGGCGCTCAGTACACGTTGCACGATAAACTGGTCCGTGCACCAGTACCAGATCCCCAGAATCGGCGCACCGAATACGATTCCGGTCCAGGGAAAATCGGGATGATCCATGGGGCGGAACATGCTGAAATAGCTGGGGTCCAATTTCGCGGTCAATGCGGACCAACCGCCGATTTCCCATAGCCCCATCACGGTAAGCAGCGTGGCTCCACCGACCAGTACGACCGTTTGAACCACTTCCGTGTAGATTACCGCTGCCAGTCCACCCGCTATCGTGTAAACTCCTGTCGCAACAACCAGCACAATCGAAGACGTCATGAAGTCCCAACCGACTACCTCCTCCAGCAAAAGGCTTCCGGCAACCAATGTGACGGAGATCTTTGTGAGGACATAGCTGATAATCGAGACGATGGTCAGATACCAGCGCGACGCCGGGCCGTATCGTCTCTCCAGGAACTCCGGCATGGTGAACACACCGGACCGGAGATAGAACGGCACAAACAGCCAGCCCAGTGTAAGACAACAGAAGCAGGCCAGCCATTCGAAATTTCCGACTGCGAATCCGCTCGCTGCGCCGGACCCGGCCAATCCGATAAAATGCTCGCTGGAAATATTCGACGCGAACAGAGACGCGCCGATGGCCCACCAGGCAACATGGCGACCCGCAAGGAAATACTCCGTGCTGGTTCGTTCCCGACGTGAAAAATAGAGTCCCACGCCTAAAACAGCGGCGAAATAGACTCCGATGATTACCAGGTCAAGCAGGCTGATGGTTCCGGTCATTGTCCGTTCTCTCTAAACAAGGGTATTGAAACAGCGTTCCATAAAAATCTATTTATTCGTATCTGACGGGGATTTTGCCGGTTCCGCCGTTACGTCACCCGTGGCTGCCCATTGGCACGCGCGTCGCAACAAATCCCGAACCCCCGGCGTAGAAAATGCCTGCACATCGTGGCCCAATGGTGTATGAAATACCCGGCCCTTCCCGTACTGAAGCGCAAATCCCATCGCTTCATCCTGATCGGTTACTTTCGAATGTGCCGTGAATAGCACCTCAATCTCCGGGCTTCCTTTCAGGCAGAAATAGAGTTCATCGGTTGTCTCAAAATCCGTCATCCCACGTGTGATGGGGTGATCCGGATTCGCAATATGAACGGTGAAAGGGCCATACGGGTCATGCGTCTTCTCCCGGTCCCAGACACGACCGAGGATGTTCTCGAATTCGGGCCATTCCAGGAATGCGCCGCATGCGAAGTGGAGTGCCACTACGCCAAGCCCTTGCCGCACCGAATCCGCCAATCCATCCAGCACCGCCTGGCGGGGCATCGGTTGCTCCCAGTTGCAGTAATGAAAAATCAGCACGTCATATCGTTCGTGCATGGGTGTTGCCATGATCTCCGGATCTTCGCAGACAAATACCTGAAATCGGGAATCCTCCTCCAGTGCCCGACGCACCTCCGGTGTGGTCTCTCGCCAATGGTGCCCCGGATAATCGCAGCCGGTCATGATGAGGACGCGAATCGGCTCCTGGGCCATAACGGACAAACAGGAAATCATTGATAAACCAATCAGATAGCTCACTCTCTGCACGGTATTTGCCTCCATGGTTCAGAGCATGTTTCGGCCTTGTACAAAAGCCATTGACCGGCGAAGCATAGCACAGACCGAATAAGACCGCGAGGAAGATCCTGGACAAATGAGATCCCCCGGCGATAGAATTCGACCTGCCAGGAATCTATACGATGGAGCTGTGAACAATGAAGAATTCCCAAGTTGCATGGCTTTCGATCCTCCTTGTTTTTGCTGCGGCCTGTACCCACTGTCCGTTCTGTAAGAAGGACAACAACCCTCCGAAGGGATTTACCGCGCTGTTCAACGGGAAAGACCTTACCGGCTGGAAGGGTCTCGTGGCCGATCCGGTAAAGCGCGCGAAGATGACCCCGCAGGAACTGGCCCAGGCGCAGAAGGAAGCCGATGAGAAAATGCGCGCGCACTGGAATGTCGAGGATGGGGCGCTGGTGTTCGACGGAAAAGGCGACAGTCTCTGCACCGCGAAAGATTACGGGGATTTTGAACTTCTGGTGGACTGGAAAATCAAGGAGAACGGCGACAGTGGGATTTATCTTCGCGGCTCCCCACAGGTCCAGATTTGGGACCCTGCCCGCGAGAAAATCGGGTCGGGCGGTATCTACAACAACCAGATTCACCCCTCGAAACCTCTCTGCCTGGCGGATCATCCGATCGGCGAATGGAATACCTTCCGTATTATTATGGTTGGTGAAAAGGTAACCGTTTATCTGAACGGTAAACTCGTCGTCGATAACGTTGTGATGGAGAACTACTGGGAACGCGACAAGCCGATTTATCCGACAGGACAGATCGAATTACAGAATCACGGAAACACGCTGTATTTCAAGAATATCTACATCCGTGAAATACCGCGATAATCAGCGGTAGAGAAGGGAGTTTTTTCGGAGAGAGATAAAACTCTGACGTTCCAGTTCTGTTTCGAACAGGATCTGTTTCCAGTCGATCCGGTCATACAGTTGTTCTCGAAGACGTTCGCTTCCCCAGAGTGAATTGAGGTGTTTCGAGCACTGGAAATAGTCGGGGAAAAGTGTTCTTGCGGTGCAAAGCATCGCTACCCCAACGGCGACCGCCTGGAAGGAATTCCGGTTCGTAACGGAAACCTGTACTCCGTAGCACAAATGATCCTGGTATTTCGGACTGGGCACTTTTTCGGGAATACGAATCGGAGTAAATGCAGTCGCAGAGAATACCACGCCGGGCAATTCCAGAGCGTTCAACGTATCCGCCCATTTTTCTCCGTCGATCCAGGGCGCACCGATGACCTCAAACGGTCGTTCGGTTCCCCGTCCTTCGGAAATATTCGTTCCTTCGAAAAGGCCCGTTCCCGGATAGACCAATGCTGTATCGCAAGTCGGCATATTGGGCGATGGCGGTATCCACGGCAATCCGGTCTGGTCATACCATTGACTTCGGGACCAGCCCTTCATCGGAATGACCTGCACATGTGCCCCGACCCGATGTGCCAGAAAATGACCGGAGTTAAACAGCAAGGCTAACTCTCCCACGGTCATCCCGTGCCGGATACAGATCGGTGCGATCCCGACAAAACTCAAGGAACCGGGATGCGCAACCGGTCCCTCGACCGCCTCGCCTGTGATGGGATTGGGTCGATCCAGAACCAGCAGCGGAATTCCGTTCCGCGCACAGGATTGCATTGTGAGATACAAAGTAGAAATGTATGTATAGAAACGTGTTCCGATATCCTGAATATCAAACACAACCATTTCAGCCCCGCTCAGCATCTCCCGGGTCGGCGACCGAAATTCTCCGTAGAGACTGAAAACGGGGATTCCCTCGAATGGATCGCCCAAGTCAGGCAACAATTCACCCGCCGGACGATCTCCGGAGAATCCGTGCTCCGGTCCGAGAATCGCCGTCACCTTCGCATGAGACGACAGGAGCGAAACCAGGTGTTCCCCCTTCGCATTCCGGCTCGTGTGATTGCACACAACCGCAATCCGTTTCCCTTCCACCAATTCCAGCCGTTCCGCCAGCAGGACCTCCAGGCCGGTCAGGACTCGACCTGTCGCGTTCTCAATCACCGACCCCGGCTGTGCCTGTGGAATTTGCACCGTCATGGACATGAGAATGGCTGCATAAATTGTCTTGTGCATCCGTGTCTGTAACACCCCGTAACCGTAAAATTCCTCTATGATTTCGCCGAAACCATAGCATGTTTGACACCGGTTGCGAAGATCCGAATCCTCCAAACGGGAATATGGAGATTTCTTCTTGCGTCTCGACATCAATGGATTTACACTTGCGGCAAAACCACAACGACCGAGGAGCATCCGCGATGGGAAAGGCCTACGAAAAGATACAGCGAATGCACAATGCCCTCTCTCACCGTGAGGGAGATCGGGTCCCCGTCGGGGAGTTCTTCTGGACCCAGTTTCTCAACCGCTGCAAAGAGAAATGGGGAGAGGGATTCGATCCCTATCGCGAGTTTGACCTGGATTACGTGGTCATCAACCCAAATATGGACCCCAAAATCCAGCCGTTCAAAATCATCGAGCAGACAGGCGAGGATATTGTCATTCAAACGGGATTCGGCGCAACCATTCGGCGACGGGGCATTGTGCCCATGCCGATTTTTGAGGAGTTTTCAATCAATAATCCCGAAGACATGGCCCGGTTCGATTTCGACGATCCCTCCGATCCGCGCCGGTTCTTTCAGGGCGGGGATGACCAGATCAACTGCGTGGGCGATACGCTTGCCCGCGATATCCCTTCCTGGAAAGACCGCCTCGACCCGTTTGTGGAGGATTTTGCGGTCTTTGGTTCCATCTGCGAGCCGTTTGAATTCCTCTGGCGAATCATCGGCTCGGAAAATGCCCTGATCTGGATGGCGAGTGAAACCGAACAACTCACCCATTTCGTGAATCGTATCGGCGAATTTCTACTTGCCTTGGCGAAGGCCGAAATTGAGGCCGGGAAAGGATGCCTTGCGGGAATGTACATCTGGGGCGATGTCGCCTATCGAAACGGGATGCTGTTCAGCCCGGCGCACTGGCGGGAGATATTCAAACCGCATGTCAAGAACCTGATAGAATTCTTTCATGAAAATGACCTGATGGTGGTTTATCATGGCTGTGGAAATGCGAAGGCTATTTTTGACGACTTCGTTGAAATGGGCCTGGATGCCTACAATCCCCTTGAAGCCAAAGCGGATCTGGATGCGGTTGAATTGAAAAAGGAATATGGCAGGAAGCTCGCTTTTGTCGGTAATATAGACGTTCGTGTCCTGGAAAGCGGTGATTTCGATAGGATAGAACAAGAAGTCCGCTACAAACTCCAGGCGGCACGCGGCGGAGGTTGGGTTTTCCAATCCGACCATTCGGTCAGCAGCGAAGTAGATCCCGACTCTTATCGTTTCGCTCTGGATATTCTAAGGAAATACGGCAATTTTCCATTGAACCTGTGAAAAGACAACAAAGGAGATCTCTAATGCAACGATTTGGAATGGTCGTCAAGATCCGCCCTGATTTCCTGGATGAGTATGTGCGCCTTCATGCGAATGTCTGGCCGAAGGTACTGGAAAAGATATCCGACTGCAATATCCGCAACTATTCCATTTACCACTATGG
>JAKPYU010000542.1 GCA_029568995.1 Candidatus Omnitrophota bacterium
TCGGGGTAATTGAGATAAATCCCCTTGCTGCACAGGGGACGTAATTCGGCGTCGTTTTGCCACCAGCGGTTGACGGCATCGCTGCTGCTCAGCATTCGAACCAGGCGCCGGTCACCGGGGCGGTCCAGAACGCAGGCATCCGCCTGGTAGATATAGATCCCATCCGCACCGGCGTCATAGAGTTGTTTGATGCGCCACAGAAACGGGCCGGGGCGGGCCTGTCCCCAGTACAGCCCATCCACGCAAGGCAACAACTTGCACTGCGTTCCCAGGACAGCCTGTTTGTACGGGGCAATATCAAAATGGAGATGACGACCCTGGATGTTGCTGGGACAGAGATAATCGACCAGGCGTTCCTGGCACCAGGTTTCATAGTCGAAGTATTCCGAAAGCCGAACTCCCGTTGCCGGAAAACGAATCAGGATGGGGATATGCCCGCCGCGCGACGGACCGTATTCATCCGCCAATTGGCGAAGCGAGCGCAGAAAATCGGTGCAGGTTGTCGCGGAGTCAATCGTTTCGGGATACCGGCAGAAGTCGATGGAGATTCCCGGCGCTCCGATATCCAGGGTTTCCCGCCAGATACCGAAAACGTACTCACGAACCTCCGGCAGTTCGAACCGCAGAGTGCTGCCGCGCAGCCAATCGGGATGCTGTTTCGTGATTTCTCCCTGCAGCGGCGTGCCGGGATAGCAGTTGCTTGCGCCGAAATTGGCGTGAATGGGGAAACCATAATCTTTCGCGTATCGCAGGCAGGTTTCGAGTGTGTTGGTGTATTGCTGCATCCGCCCGACATTGTTGGTGGTCGGCTGCGGATCGCCCGGAACGGGATCGCCGATCGTGCTGTAAATCAGGTGATCGGTCACGCGGGATTCATAAACCACTTTCATGCCGAAACGCCCGATCTGCATATCCAGCAGCCCAATGCCTGCCTCCGCAAATGCCGCCAGCGGCTCCCGGTGCTGAAGTGTCTCTTGAATATTCTCATAAAACGCCCAGCTGTACGGCTCGTAGTACCCCGCCACCAGCTTGTCTCTTTCCAGGCCGAACGAGGATTCCAACCCGGCCACCTGTTCCGCCGTAAGGGGAACGAACTTCACGTAATCGAGATGCGCGGGGATGTTCCCTCGATAGTCGTGGCCCTGCTTAAGAACCAGATGCTGCCGGTCCATATTCCGCCAGGCCCAGAAAACCTCCTCATAAGGATACCGGGACGAGATCTGGTCCGCTCGTTCATCGCCGCTCAGTCGGATGCGGATCGGTCCTGCCTGGGGATTTCCCACCAGGTAGATCGCATACCAGCCACGCATGTGCAGGGGAAATGTGATCTGCGGCAACGGATGAGGATTCACAGAGCCGTACAGCGCATTGCCGAACGACACCCGCTCCGAGGCAGGCAAGTCTGTTCGCCACTGCCACTGAACGGCCTGCGGCTCCGTGGCGGCGGTGACGGCATCCGCCTGCAAGACCTGGGTCCAGTCTTCGATGTAATAAACATCCGTGTTGTCGGCTTGCAGCGGGATTTGCCGGGATAGAATCTCACGTCCGTCGGGAGCCTCCAATCGGACACGAAAAAGAATATTGACCTGCCCCTGTGTCTGGGCTTCAGGATAGGGATTGAATACCACTGTGCGTTTCAGGCCGCCACAGCGTTTCTCCACAAGGCAGCCTTCATCAAACCATTGTCGCCATTGCTTCTCCTGCATATATCGTGATGCCGTCGTCGTCAGCATCGGCGTGACTCGCGCCGGTCGCCAGTTCTCCTCTCCTGCCGGAGTCCAGGCGCAGAGCACCCGCACCTCTTCCGTCGCATCCGACGGAACTTCGTAGGAGACATGGAAGAACCGGCTCACCGGATCAATCGACACCTCCAGCCCTTCCTGCGCGTTTGCTTTCAGCGCAGGCACGGCAAGCACCATCACGGCTGTAACCCACAAAACGAGACTCTTTCCTCGAAACATGGATTCCTGATCTCCTTTTCTGCGGAACCTGCTCTGTCCACTGCTGAATGTATCAGATTTTAATGGAAATGGGGATTCCAGAGGCGGGATCATGGGGGCCGGCGAAGATAAGTTAAAAAACTGCTTGACAGAAATATTCTAAATGCTACAATTGCTGCAATGGATTGTGTCAGACTCCAGAAGCGAATGTTCGCCGGTCGAGGAGGGGACATCAGGGAAGTCTGATTCGAGGTCGGTGAGAAAACCCGGAATTGCAGAGGTGGCTGACTGATGAAAGTCGCCTCCGGTTCCGTGCGAGACTTCTGAATGGGGTGTTGTATATTGGTGCCGTCGGGCGTTGACTGTCTTGGTTTCACTGCAGTTCCAGCCGAGATTCGTATCTCCCTCTTAGAAAGCTATAGCTTAAATTCGGCCCCTCAACGATGCACAGAGCGTTGCGGCAGATCGTTTTTTGGCGCGATTTCCCTCGACAGCAGCGCAAGAGAATTCGCGGATCGGAGCAATCAGTGCGGGGAAGCGCCCATCCGCCGGTCCTTTACTCGTCATACAGCAGAAATGCTGCTTCACAATAGATTTGCGGATGATTTGCAATGTGCATATTGGATGGTGGGATTCTTATCCGGGTGGATTGTCCTGGAATACCGAAATGGGATTGAGGAAAGGAATGTAATAAGATGGACGGACGAAAGATGCACTATTGGTTAGCTCCACTCATTTTCCTGTTTCTCTTTACATCGGGCGTCGCGGCAGCGGCAACAATCAATGTCCCTGGCGACCACGCCACTATTCAGGCGGCGATTGACTCCGCCACCACCGGCGATATCATCAATGTCGCCGCGGGAACGTACATTGAAGACGTGACCATTACAACAGATGGGATTGAGCTGGTCGGTGCGGGAAGCAGCTCCACGATAATCAGGGGCATCGCCAATGTTCCGAAGGCAAGCTGGCCGTTGGGAGTTCCCAACATTGACTTACGGGCGGATAACGTCAAGATCCACGGCTTCAAAATTCAGGGGCCAGCTTATGTGGCCGACAAATACGTCAGCGGAATCATCCTGGATGGACTGAATATCGAGATTTACGACAACTATTTCGATACCACCCGTGCAGATACCACCGACGAGCTGGCTCACGCGATCACGACGGTCAGCACAACCGCCATCCCGACAGCCGACTGTTCCGGGTTGAACATCCATAACAACACATTTGCGGGTACGGGTACAGTGGGAGTTGAGAGCATCTACATCAACCCGCACACCGGAACCGGAACCATCACCATCACCAACAACGAATTCCTGGGAAGCACGTATGTCGGCATCACGGCCGAAACGGGCAAAATCACCGTTTCCAACAACACGATCAATACCAGCATTGCCGGGCTGTACGGCATGAGATTTATGGACACGACGTATGCCGGGAATTTCCAGAATATCTCGCTGTCTGGGAATACGATTCAGAGTTTCCAGTACGGTGTCCGCGTGGGCAACGGTGGCGCGGGAGCCAGCGCGTTTGCTGCGAACATCTCGTCCAATACGATGACAAATAACACCGTCGCCATCTGGACGAGGAACGGCAGCAACGTGACCGCATCGAGCAATTCCATTGTGGGCGCGACCGGAGTCAAGAACGATATTGCCACGCTGGTTGTCGCAGAGAACAACTGGTGGGGCTCTTCTCTCGGCCCGACTCACGCCACCAATCCGACGGGAACCGGAGCTGCGGTCACCAATAACGTGGATTTTACGCCGTGGACAACACGACCCCCAGTCGCGAACGCCCAATCTGTTACTGCCAGCGAGGACGTACCGAAAAGCATCACGCTGACTGGCAGCAATCCAAGCGGCAAACCGCTGACCTATAGCATCGTAACACAGCCGTCCAATGGTACGCTTTCCGGCACACCACCCAATGTAACCTATACACCCAAACTGAACTGGTTTGGCAGTGACAGCTTCACGTTCAAGGTGAACGATACGGAACTCGACTCCTCAGCGGCCACGGTAAGCATTACGGTGAATTCCGTAAACGACCCTCCGGTGGTCGGAAGCTCCAACATGACGGGACGAGAAAACGAACTGTTTCTGTATTCGCCATCCATCACGGATGTTGAGGGCGATGCCATCACTGTCACGGCTTCGGTCCTTCCGCAAGGAGCGCTGTATGGGTCGAATGGCGTATCCACGGCCGTTTCCCCAAACTATGAGACATGGATGCGCTGGACTCCAGACTACACACAGGGTGACAGCAGTTTTGGCGGGAAGCAATATGTGATCACATTCACTGCTGTGGATGCAAATAGCGGATCCGGCAGCGGGACCTTGACGGTGGGCATTCTTGACACACCGGAACCGACAGCCACATCCACTCCGACAGCGACAGACACTCCGCTACCCACGAATACACCCACGCTGACCCCGACAGCGACAGACACTCCGCTACCCACGGACACGCCCACGGTGACCCCGACCGGGACGGATACCCCCACGGCAACCGTGACACCCACCTCTACCGATACACCCACGGACACACCGACGGCCACACAAACGCCTACGGCTACCCTGGTGCCGACGCCGACACCTGTTCCGGCGCCATTCGCTGTCCAGGCGAACATCAGCAGGGTACTGGGAAATGAAAAGGCCCTGTTACGCATCACTTGGCAGTGCGCCCAGAATCCACAGAAATTCCTGATTAACCTCTATAAAGACGATGTGCAGCAACCCGGAACCTGGAATCAGGGCGGAGGAACCCGGCAGTCGGCGATAATGCTTCCCGGCTATGGAACGTATTACGTTACCCTGATCGCAGAATCCACCGGGATCAGAACGGAGCCGGTGGCATCGAATGAAGTGGACTGGTTCGGCGAACCGTCAACGCCAACTCCAAAGCCAACCGATACTCCGGTTCCAACGGAGACCCCGATTCCGCCAACGAGTACCCCGACGGCAACCGAAACTCCGGTTCCGACCGATACACCGGTCGTCCCAATCGATACAGCAACACCCCTTGAGACACCGACACCGGAGGAACTCACTCCGACTCCCACGGTGACTCCCACAGCAACTCCCTCGGGCACAGCGCAACCGACAGAGTGGCATTTCAGCGACAACGGGAACTTCGAAGGTTGGGTCGCCACAAACGTTGCCGACGCCACGGTGGAAAACGGCGTTCTCGCCGGAGAAGCAACAACCAAAGACCCGTTCATGCGTCTGGATTTCAAAACGAATCTACCACGGCAGGACTTGGAGGCTGTGGTTGTACGCATCAAGGTTGACAGAGCAACATTCTGCCAGATCTTTGTTGGAGCCAGTGGTTTCCATTATCTGGGCAGTTATCGCCTGGTTCCCGGCGGTTTCAACCTGGTCGTCGCCCCGTTCAGCGGTGAGGCTCTCGCCGCAGAGGAACTCACCTTTGTGCGAATCGATCCGGCCGTTACACAGAACGCGAAATTTGAAATCGACTGGATTGGATTGTTCAGCAGGGAGGATATCCCGCGAGAGACGGAGTGGAACTTCAATGAAGACGGGAACTTTGGAGGCTGGATTCTCACGAATGTCAACCATGCAGTCGTTGCAGACGGCGTTCTGAAGGGACAGGCGACAACCACCGATCCGTTCATGCGCCTCAAATTCCTACCGGACCTTGCGAGAGAGTCGCTATCGAAAGTGACCGTTCGCATCAAGGTCGACGGGGCGACATCCTGCCAGATCTTTGTTGGTGCCAGCGGGAACAAGGCTCTCGGGAATTTCGCCTTGACTCCCGGCGAGTTCACTGTAGTAGTCGCCCCGTTTACTGCAGGAGCGCTAGCGGCAAATGAACTCACCTTTGTGCGAATCGATCCGACGATTACTCAGGGAGTGAACTTTGAGATCGACTGGGTGAAACTCGAATAAGTTAGACCGTCTCCCAGGTCTCCTGTTACAGGCCGGACATGCCAAAACATGTCCGGCCTGTTGGTCGTTATGCGCTGATCCCAGATGGAACTGTCAGGACTGAAAAATCCCACCTTTTCACATACGGATGAACGAAATTTGACATTCTGTCCGGTTTTTGAACAACTGTCATGCACGTCACGTGACAGGAACACTGTTTAATGGCACAATTTCGAATGATTTGTGGAATTTTTTCTTGTCTGACTATGAATCCCTTCTCCTGGAGGTTCGTCCCCAAATGTTGAACGTCGAGTGTGGTGATTCTCTGTGTCTGTCTCGAGGAGTGTTTCTTCTTGCCGTCATCGTGTTTTTCGTGCCTTGCCTGGCTTTTGCCTCGGTGGGTGGATTGGACTGCACGTTTGGAACGTGCGGAATGGCGTTTGCCTCGCACGCCAATAATTACGCACAAGGCGATGCAATGGCCATCTACACCAGCGGCACCTACACGGGGAAATTCGTTGTCGCCGGCACGGTAGAAGGTTCCGGCGGAACGGACGATTTTTGCGCGGCCCGGTTCAACAGCAACGGATCGCTGGATACGAGCTTTTACAGTACCGGATGGGCTCCCGCCATTGACTTCAGCGGCAGTTATGACCGCCCCGGCGGGGTGGCAGTGTATTCCGGCGGGACCCACGATGGAAAAGTCGTAGTGGTCGGCAGCGCCAATATCTCCTCAACAGATTATTTGGCTGTTGTTCGCTATAACGCCGATGGATCTCTGGACACGACATTTGGCAGCTCGGGATTATTCAGCGCCCTCATTGGCGGGACCAGTTCCTATTGGACCGATGTCGTGATCGATAGTTCAAACAAAATATACGTTGTCGGTACGATCAGCTCCAATCTTTCGGCAATCGTCCGCTTGAACGAGAACGGAGGTCTCGACACCTCCTTTTCCACTGACGGCATTCAGACGGTGAATGTGTCCACTGCCGGCTCACAGATGGAAGGGTTTGTGAGTGTTGCACTGAGCGGCAGCTCGATCTGGGCAGGCGGCTGGGCCTGTGACTCCTCCAGCGACAACTGGTATCAAATTGTGAAATTCGACACCAGTGGAAATTTGGATACCTCCTTCAGCGGAGACGGAATATTGATGCTGTCGGTCAACACCGGATCACATGGTAACGGATTTATTGCCGTCCAGACTGATGGCAAAGTCCTGATTGGCGGATACGCCGATGATACAAATAATGTCCGTGATTTTGGTATCGCGCGAGTGAACACCGATGGGAGTCTCGACACCACCTTCAGCGGCGACGGCAAGGTCCTCGTCGATGTGGGCGGAAGTTCCGATGAGCTCTACGGTCTGGCTGTGCAGAGCGACGGGAAGATTGTGGCCGTCGGCGTAGCCTACGATTTCGGCATTGTCCGTCTGAACTCGGACGGCAGCCTGGACACGACGTTCGGAAACGGAGGGAAGAATCTTTACGAGCTCGGTGATGATGACCGACCGTATGCCGGTGTTGTCATCCAGTCGGACGGCAAAATCGTCTCGGGCGGCTGGTCCGGCCCTTCCGACAACAGGAAATTCGCCCTGACCCGCACGGCGATCACTTCGTCCGCGATGAGCTACTGCGCCGGAATCACGACCCAACCCACCACCACCAGCGTCATGCAGACCAAGACCGCCGATATCCTGTGCGTCAAGATCAACATGGGCGGCGATAGCTCTCCCCTGAACCTCACCCAGTTCAATTTCTCCACAACCGGGTCGACCAATGCGGCGGATATCTCGGCCGCCAAGGTCTATTACACCGGCAGCAGCAATACCTTTGCGCAGACCAATCAGTTCGGATCGACTATCAATAATCCCAGCGGAACAATGACATTCAACGATTCCCGGACCTTGGCGGAAGGGATCAACTATTTCTGGCTGGAATACGCGATTGCGAGTGGGGCCACACCCGGGAACGTTGTGGACGCACAATGCACGAATTACACGATTTCCGGAGCCGGAACCGTTGCCCCGAGCGTCACATCGCCTACCGGATCTCGAACCGTCGCCCTTCTCGACTATCCCACCGTCACCCCAGGCAGCCCTTCGGATAATGAATATAACTGGATCACGAATGTCACGTTCAATACCATCAATAACAATACCGGCCAATCCGGAACGAACAACCAGGACGGCTACACCGACTACCACTCAACCCTATCGACCAGCGTCCTTCTCAGTACGGGGTATAACTTATCCGTAACCATCAATAATTCCGCCGGTGGCGGCGATTATATCAAGGCCTATTTCGACTGGAACCAGGACCTGGATTTCCTGGATACCGATGAGCGGGTCGTCCTGGGTACAAATCTACCCGCAAGTTCCGCCACAACCCGAAGCACAACCATTAACGTCCCCGCCGGTGCGACAGGCGGTTCCACTCGTATGCGCATTGTAACGGACTATTCCAGCACTCTCGATAATGGACGGATAGATTACGGTGAAGCAGAAGACTATACGGTAACAATCACCTCTCCGAATACGGCTCCCACGATTTCCATAGACAACAGCACGCTGAGTTACAATGAAAACGCGGCGGTAACCCAGATCGACGGTGCCGCAACCGCGAACGACACCGACGGAGATTCCGACTGGAACACCGGCAAACTCGAAGTGCAGATCACCGCGAATGCGGAATCCGCGGACGAGCTGTCCATACCGGACAACCTGGTCGGAACGATCAACACCAGTGGAACGAATCTGCAGAATGGCGCGACTGTTATCGGTACGCTGAGCGCCTCCGAGGGAACCGTTACCGGTAGTACCAAACTCACTATCACCTTCAACGCCAACGCAACCAATGCGCTCGTGCTGAGCGTGGTCCGTGCGATTTATTACCGGAACACATCCGATGCGCCCGGAACCTCCAATCGCACCGTAACGTTTACGGTTACGGACAACGACAGCGCCACGGCCAGCGATACGCGGACCATCCAGGTCAACGTGAGCAACGACGCTCCCTCGTTTTCCGGATTGGATGCAACACCCACATTTACCGAGAACGGCGCGGGCGTGGTGCTCGATTCAAACGCTACTATCGTCGATCCCGAGTTGGATGCCGCAAACAATTTCAACGGAGCCACCTTGACGCTGGTCCGAAACGGCGGGGCGAATTCGGATGACATCTACACGGAGACCGGAAGTCTGGGGACCTTATCGCAGGGAAGCAGCTTTACGTACAGCGGGACCACCATCGGGACCGTAACAACCAACAGCGGCGGCACTCTCGTATTAACCTTTAACTCAAGCGCCACCAGCGCCCGTGTCGATGGAACATTACAGAGTATCGCCTACAGCAATACGAATAACATCCCCCCATCAAGTGTACAGATCAACTTTACCATCAATGATGGGAATAGCGGCGGACAGGGGTCCGGTGGGGCCTTACAGGGAACCGGAAGCGTGACGGTGAGCATCACGGCGACGAATGACGCGCCTTCGTTTTCCGGCCTGGACGGAACGCCGACCTTTACCGAAGGCGGCTCCGCTGTTGTCCTGGACGGCAATGCGACCATCGCCGATCCGGAGCTGGACGCCGCGGACAATTTCAATGGTGCCACACTGACATTAGCCCGGAACGGCGGCGCGAATACGGACGACGCATTCAGCGGAAGCGGTAATCTTGCCGCGCTGACCCAGGGCGGAAATCTGACGCTCAGCGCCGTGGATATCGGTACGGTGACTACAAACAGCGGCGGGACGCTCCTGTTGACGTTCAACGGGAGCGCGACCAGCGCGCGTATAGACGAAACACTCCAGAGCATCGCATACAGCAATAGCAATGACGCGCCCCCCGCAAACGTACAGATCAGTTTCACAATCAATGACGGCAACAGCGGCGCACAAGGGGGCGGCGGTGCAAAACAGGGTAGCGGAAGCGTGACAGTGACAATAACCGGCACGAATGACGCTCCCTCGTTCTCCGGATTGGACGGAACACCCACATTTACGGAAGACGGGTCGGCGGTCGTTCTCGATTCGAACGCGACCATCGGCGATCCCGAATTGGATACCGCAAACAATTTCAGCGGAGCCACCTTGACACTGGTTCGAAACGGCGGCGCAAACGCGGAGGATGTCTTCAGCAACAGCGGAAGCCTGGGCGCTTTGTCGCAGGGAGGTTCCCTGACGTATGGTGGAACCATTGGAACCGTGACAACAAACAGCGGCGGAACTCTCGTGTTGACGTTTAACGCGAGCGCGACCAGCGCGAGTGTCGACGGGACATTGCAGTCGATCACGTACAGTAATACGAATAACGTCCCCCCGACAAGCATCCAGATCAACTTTGCCGTCAATGATGGGAATAGCGGCGGGCAGGGGTCCGGTGGGGCCTTACAGGGAACCGGAAGCGTGACGGTGAGCATTACGGCTACCAACGACGCGCCTTCATTCTCCGGCCTGGACGGAACGCCGACTTTTACCGAGGGCGGTTCTGCTGTCGTCCTCGACGGCAATGCGACCATCGCCGATCCGGAGTTGGATGCAGCGGATAATTTCAATGGTGCCACACTGACATTAGCCCGGAACGGCGGTGCGAATGCGGACGACGCATTCAGCGGCAGCGGCAATCTTGCCGCGCTGACCCAGGGCGGAAATCTGACACTGAATTCCGTGGACATCGGTACGGTGACCACAAACAGCGGCGGGACGCTGGTGTTGACATTTAACGGGAGCGCGACAGGCGCGCGTGTGGACGAGACACTGCGGAGCATCGCGTACAGCAACAGCAATGACGTGCCGCCCGCAAACGTACAGATCAACTTCACGATCAATGACGGCAACAGCGGCGCGCAAGGCGGCGGCGGTGCAAAACAAGGCACCGGAAGTATCACCGTGACCTTGAGTGGCGTGAATGATGCACCCACATTCTCAGATTTGGATGCCACTCCAACGCATACGGAAGGAACCGGAGACACGGTTCTGGACTCGAATGCGACGATCTCCGATCCGGAGTTGGACGCGGCAAATAACTACAACGGGGCAACTCTGACACTGGTGCGGAATGGGGGCGCCAATGCGGGCGACGTGTTCAGCGCCACCGGCAACCTCTCGACACTGACCCAGGGCGGAAACATTACGCTGAGCGCCGTCAATATCGGGACGGTGACGACAAACAGCGGCGGCACACTCCTGCTGACTTTCAACGCCAGCGCCACGAGTGCGCGTGTGGATGAGACGCTTCAGAGTATCGCATACAGAAACACCAACGATAATCCCCCAACAAGCATTCAAATCGACTATACAATCAACGATGGAAACAGCGGCTCGCAAGGCAGCGGTGGAGCGAAACAGGGAACCGGGAGCGTAACGGTTACCATTACACCGACAAACGATGCCCCACTGGCCGACCTGGATGCGGACAACTCATCCGGTGCGGCCGGTTATGACTACCAGACCGTATTTGCCGCCGGTAGCGATTCCATAGCCGTTACGGATACGGATCTTACAATCACCGATCCCGACAACACCAATATGGTATCGGGATCGGTGATCCTGTCGGGGACAAAGGACGGGGAAGACGAATACCTTGTCCTTCCCGTGTTCGCTGGCGGAGAGATCGATGAAGGTCTCACCATTACCCTTGTATCGTCAACCCGGATTGATTTGTCCGGCTCCGCCCCAATCGCCGACTACATCACGGCCATTCAGTCCATTGAATACAATAATAGTTCCGATTTGGGTTCCGTCACAACCGGGAACCGGGTCGTTTCTGTGTATGTCAATGACGGACTGGCGAATTCCAACATTGCGCAGGCAACGATTAGTGTCCAGTTTGCGCCGATTGTGGAACTCGATGCGAATGACAGTTCGGGAGCAGTGGGATATGACTATAACGGGACATTTACGGAAGATGGCGGTGCTGTGCCCGTGTCCGATACCGACACCTCCGTTGTCGACCTGGACGACACCAACCTGATCTCCGCGCGAATCCGGCTGACAAACGCCCTCGACGGAGGGTCCGAGAGTATTGTCTTGACAGGTCGAAGTAACGGCGACGTGGTGAATGGAATTACCATTAACTACATCTCTCCGACGCAAATCGATCTGAGCGGAAGTTCCGCGTTTGCGAATTACGTTATTCTATTCGAAGAGGGCAGATACAACAACACAAGCAATGCGCCGAATCAGACCGCCCGAACGATTATCTTCGAGGCGACCGATCCATCGGCGAACGCCGGCCCGCAATCGACAGCCACAATCAGCATTGCTTGGGCAAACGATGCGCCCGCTTTCGCGGCATTGGACAACACGCCCGGATTTACCGAAGACGGTTCGGCGGTAGTGCTTGACGGCAACGCAACCGTGTCCGACCCGGAGATGGATTCTCTGAACAACTACAATGGCGCAACGTTGAGGCTGGAACGAAACGGGGGCGCGAACGCAAACGATGCGTTCAGCGGAAGCGGTAATCTGGCGGCCCTGACGCAGGGCGGGAACCTGACCTTGAGTGGGACCAACGTCGGAACAGTCAACACGAACAGCGGGGGTGTCTTGTTGCTGACATTCAACGGCAGCGCGACGTCCGCAAGAGCGGATGAAGTACTCCAGAGCATCGCATACAGCAACACCAGCGACAATCCCCCGGCAAACGTTACGATCAATTACACAATCAATGACGGCAACACAGGTACACAAGGTTCGGGAGGTGCTTTGCAGGGAACGGGCAGTATCACGGTTACAATTACCGGAACCAACGATGGGCCGGTCATTACACTGAGCGAACCTTCAACGGTATATCCGAGCGGTTCCGTGATTGTAATTGATGCAACCGGAACTGTATTCGATGCGGATAGTGCGGACTTCAATGCGGGCAATATGACGGTCGATTTTACGTCCGGAAGCACAGCGGACGATCGGCTGGGGGTGGGAAAGCAGGGAGATAACGCGGGGCAGATCAATGTAACTGGTGCAAATGTCAAGTATGGTGGAACCGTGATCGGGACGGTGGCGGGCGGATCGAACGGCTCAACGCCGTTGGTGATCACATTCACCAGTGGCAGCGCTACGCAGTCGGCTGCGCAGGCGCTGATTCGTCAGATCACGTTCGAGGACGTATCGGCAACACCGGTGAATCAGCCTCGTATCGTACGTTATCTGGTCAGCGATGGGGACGGCGGCACGAGCAATTCGGCAACCAAGACGATCAACTTCAATCAGCCGCCGGACGCGGTAAACGATACGGCTTCAACCGCGGAAGACACCGCGGTAACGGTATCGGTCCTGACGAACGATACCGACCCGGAAATGGATCCATTGACCGTTACCGGAGTGACACAGGGAGCCCATGGAAATGTTACCTTTACCGCCACTACAGTGACCTACACCCCGGCGGCCAACTATCATGGGACCGATTCTTTCACGTACACAATCGGGGACGGCCAGGGGAACAATAACACGGCCACAGTGAATGTCACCGTGGATGCCGTAAATGACGCCCCGACGGCAAATTCACAATCCGTCACCACAAATGAGGATCAGGATTTGGTGTTCACGTTGTCCGGCTCGGATGTGGACGGGGATTCTCTGACGTATTCCATAATCGACTACCCATCACACGGAGCATTGGTGACAAGCAGCCTGCCGCAGGTGCGGTACAGTCCTCATGTGGATTATTCGGGATCGGACTCGTTTACGTTCCGGGTGAACGACGGGCAAGTGAATTCAACCAACGTTGGAACCGTGAATATCACGGTGAACCCGGTGAACGATCCTCCGGTGGCCAATCATCAGTCCGTATCGGTTCATTATGGATCCTCGGTACAGATTGTGCTGACCGGAAGCGATCCCGAAGGAAATCCGGTCACCTATTCGATCTCGACCAATCCGGCCCATGGTTCATTGAGCGGAACCCCGCCGAATGTGACCTACTCGCCGACTGTCGGCTATTGGGGCTCAGATGCATTTCAGTTCAGAACGAATGATGGAGCGCAGAATTCCACTTTGCCGGGCGAGGTGACAATCACCGTAGTTGCACCGACTCCAAGCCCCTCTCCAACGGCAACCCATACGCCGACGGCAACGCCGACCGACACCCCCTTACCCACGGCAACGTCAACGGATACACCGACGGCTACTAATACACCAACCGCCAGTCCCACCAATACGCCATCGCCGTCTCCAACGGTGACGAACACACCGACAGCAACCCCGACGCATACGCCGGGGAATTCGCCGACGCCTACGAGAACTCCGACGGCTACAAATACGGCCACGGCTACTCCCACCGACACGCCCACAAATACGCCCACCGCAACGGTAACACCCACGGCTACAAACACTCCGTATGTGCCGCCGGTTCCATCGGATGTGTTCATCGTTGTCGAGCGAGTGTTCCCAAGCGAACACAAAGGATTGTTGACCATCCGTTGGCAGAGCGATTTCAATCCGGGGGTGTTCCTGATTTCGGTTTACAAGGAGACCGGTGAGTTGCAGCGGACGTGGAGCGCACCAGGTGTGGCGCGCAATGCCTCGATGTTCTTCAGTGACACCGAGTATGGAAGGTACTATGCGACTGTCAGCGGAAGTACTCCGGGGGGCACAACAACGCCGGAGATTCGCTCGCGAAACATCGTCGACTGGTTCGGCGAGGTCTCAACGCCGACACCGGGAGCACCGACGAATACTCCGACACCGACCCGAACGCCGACAACCAAAGATACACCCACGGTAACACCCACGCCGACGGTGACTCCGACGTATACATGGACGCCCACACCTACGAATACGGCAACGCCGACGCAGGCGCCCACATTCACTCCAACCCCGACACGCCTTCCCATTGAACCTTACGAGATATGGATCAGCATCGATGCCGTCGCGGGGGAAACAGAGATGGGGGTATTGCGCGTCTCCTGGCTCTGCGATGAAAGCCCGGACTTCTTCGATCTCAAGATCTACCGGGTTAACGAAAATGATGAAGGTGGAGGACGTCCGCGCCTGAACTGGACAAGCAGTGGTCGTGTGCGAAATGCCTCCATGCTTATTTCGGAAGTGGGCAGATATTATGTCAAGATATCTGCACGGAAGGGTAGTTATACGTCACCGCTGGTTGAATCGGTCAATTCTATCTGGTGGTATGGAAATGCGGCGACTCCGACGCCGTCTGTCACCTCGACAGCTACCTATACGCCCATTCCGACCAGTACGCCGACGGCGATTCCGCCGACCAGTACCCCGACGGCTACCGACACGCCGGTCCCAACACCGACTTTCGAGCCGGAGGCCAGCCCCACTCCAACCGTAACTCCGACAGAAACACCTGTCCGTACAAGGTGGGAATTCAATCAGGACGACGATTTCGAGGGCTGGGGGATGACAAATATCCAGGATGCCACCGTTCAGGATGGCGTCCTGGCAGGCCGGGCAAGCACCAGTGATCCGTTTGTTCGCCTCAATCTCCGGCCCAGTCTGCCACGGCAGGCCTTCCAGGCCGTAGCCGTTCGGATCCGGGTGGACACGGAAACATCGTGCCAGGTCTTTATCGGCGCAAACGGATTCAAATCGCTTGGGAATTACGCGTTGGCTGCCGGGACGTTCAATACGGTGGTGGCTTCCTTCACCCCGGATGTCCTTCTCGCAAACGAACTCACCTTCATCCGGGTCGATCCCGCGATTGCCGAGGGCGTAAACTTCGAGATCGACTGGATCGAACTGGTTCCGTTGGAGATCGTTCCGACAGAGACACCGACTCCGATTGTGCCCCCGACCCCGACCCTCGAACCCGGTGTTACTCCAACGCCGATACCCACCGTGACCCCAACTCCCACGCCTCCCTCGCCGGGATGGAACTTCAATGAGAGTGGGAATTTTGAGGGCTGGGTACCGGCGAATATCACCGGAGCCGCTGTACAGGATGGCGTTCTGAAAGGACGGGCGACCAACACCGATCCGATTATCCGCTTGAATTTCCAGCCAAACCTTGCGAGAGGATCACTGACGGCCGTTACCGTTCGTATCAAGGTTGATGCTGCAACACAATGCCAGATTTTTGTTGGCGCGAATGGATTCAAACGTCTCGGCAACTACTCCCTGACTCCGGGAGAGTTCCAGGAGATAACAGCGCAATTCAGCTCCGAGGTCCTCGCCGCAGGCGAACTCACTTTCCTGCGAGTCGATCCGGCTATTGCTCAGGGAGTGAACTGTGAGATCGATTGGGTAAAACTCGAATAACCCGGTCTTCTCGGCGCGAGCAAAGAACAACGGCGCAGGGGAAAACTCTCCTGCGCCGTTTCTGTCGATATCGAACAGGCTGGCAAGCTACACAGCAAGGCGGAATGGACGGTTCCTTGGAAAAAGGTCTGTCTGTAAGATAGGATCTCATTGCAGATTTGCGTACCATAATATTAAAGGCAGCTGTCGGTGCTACGGTATCTTTCGATTCGAAATTTTGTGTTGATCGACCGCGCGGAGATCGAATTCTCACCCGGATTGAATGTCCTGACCGGCGAAACGGGGGCCGGAAAGTCGATTGTCCTGGCGGCGCTCGGACTGCTATTGGGAGATCGTGCCGCCGCCGACCTGGCAGGCGGAGAGGGTGGCGAGGCAACGGTGGAAGCCACCTTCGAATACAACAACGATACACCCGAAAAGGATGCCATCGACTCCATCCTGGACCTCGCAGGAATCAACCGGGAAGAGGGGACGCTGCTGCTCAGCCGAACCGTATCCGCCGATGAGCGCAGCCGCATGTTCATCAATAACAGCCCGGCGTTAGTTCGTGTGTTGAAGGAACTCGGAACGGTTCTGGTCGATCTGCACGGGCAGCATGAGCATCAATCGCTCCTGCGTCGCGCTACATACCGCGCCGTGGTGGACCGATATGGTGTGAAACCGGAGTTGCTCTCCCGCTATAACGATCTATATGTTCGTTGGCAGCATTGCCGGGACCGCCTCGCTTCCCTGGAGGGCGACGAGCGCGAACGCCGACGGCGCGAGGACATTTTACGCTACCAGATCCAGGAACTGGAAGCTGCAAAACTACAGCCCAGCGAAGAGGAAGATCTCGACCGCGAACTCCGGATCGTGCAACACGCGGAAAAACTATCGGAACAGGCACACCGGGTCTACCGGGATCTTTACGAGGGAGACGGCGACAGACCATCGGTTCTTGACCAGCTGGGGCATCTTCACCAGGTCGTTCAGGGAATGCATCTCCTCGATGAGGGCCTCAAAGGCGTTTATGAATCCTGGATTGGCCCGATCAGCGAACTGGAGGAACTGGCCCGCGAAATCCGAGGCTATGCACATAAGATCGAATTCGATCCGCAACGGCTTGAAGAACTGAACGAACGGAAACGTCTAATTCAAGATTTGAAGGCGAAGTACGGAAACAACGTCGCGGATTTGCTTCAATACCTGGAGTCGGCTAAAACCGAACTCGGACAAATCGAGAATCGCGGCGAGGAACTGACTCAACTGAGAAAAGAGCAGAGTGAGATTGAAAACCAGATCGGGCAGGCGATGGAGACTCTGCTGAAAGAACGTCGCCGGATCGGCGAAAAACTTTCCAATGCCATCGCAGGAGAACTGTCGCACCTCGGAATGAAGGGCGCGCAGTTTGCCGTATCCGTTCTGCCGACAAACGATCCCGACGGCATCCCGGCAGGCGAATTCGGCCCCGTTCGCCCAGGCCCCGGAGGCGGGGACGAGATCGAATTCCTCCTGTCAACCATTCCGAATCGCCCTCTACGCCCACTGCGGGATGTGGCTTCCGGCGGCGAAATCTCCCGGATCATGCTCGCGCTGAAGTACATTCTGGGAAAAGCCCATCTGGTCCCCACCATGATTTTCGATGAAATCGACCTTGGCATCGGCGGGAAAACCGCCGACGTAATCGCTCAACGGCTACAGGATCTATCGAACGAGAAACAGGTGATTTGTATCACCCACCTGCCGCAGATCGCCGCACGCGCGGAAACCAATCTCTGCGTGGTGAAAACCGCTACCGGCAAGGCTGCAAGAACACGGATTGAACCTCTGAACGGAAAAGAGCGGGAAGATGAACTGGTGCGGATGCTCGGTGGAGAGGAATCTTCCCGCTCCTACGCCCGCGAAATGTTGAATGGATTCAAAAAGGTCAAAATGAAAAAATGAAAACACCTCCGTTTAGGCACATGTTTATATGGCTGTTGATCGGCGGCTTTTGGGGTATGGCTGCTTCCATTCAAGCACAGGATCTCACACCCGATCAGGCATTTATCTGGTCCGCCACGGCCCCGGCAACTGCGTTTGCGCCGGGGGATCAGGGTGAGATTCAGTTTGTTTTAACAATAGCCGAAAATCATTACGTCTATCGCGATTCCGTTTCCATCCGATCCGAAACGGTTCCGGGCATTACACTTTCCGATCCGATTTACCCGGAAGCAACATTGAAATACGATAAGTACGAAGAGAAAGACGTGGCCATATATGAAGGCGTTGTAGAGATTCGTGTACCCTTCACTATTACCGATCAGGCATCACAAGGGGAAATTCCCATCCACTTTACCGCCAGACATCGCGGTTGTTCGCCGGAAATCTGTTTCCTTCCCACGAAAAATGTCCTGGATGTCTCTATTCGAGTTGGCGAAGCCAATGCGCAGCCAACCCCGGCGGGATTTATTCCAATCGAGCGGGCCTCGGAACAGAGAACAGACTTATTCTCAAAAGGATTACTCTACACGTTTCTTGTGATCTTTCTGGGCGGGGTGGGCACATGCTTTACGCCATGCGTTTATCCGCTGATTCCGATCACGATTACTATTTTCGGCGCGAAGGACGTTCCTCGATGGAAAGCCTTCACCCTGTCGGTTACTTATGTGCTCGGAATATGCCTGATGTTCTCTGCCCTGGGTCTCACCGCCGCGGGAACCGGCGCGGTGTTCGGGTCGGTTATGGCCAATCCCATTGTTGTTGGCATCGTTATGCTGGTCCTGGCGGGATTCGGATTCTCCATGCTGGGCCTGTTTGAAATCCGGGTTCCATCCACCATACAGGCTCGTCTGTCTTCGCTTGGCGGACGCGGCTATGGCGGCGCTTTCGGCATGGGGCTTGTCGCCGGAATTATTGCCGCCCCGTGTACCGGCCCGGTACTCGGAACCGTCCTGATTTATGTCGCCTCATCCGGGAATCTATTTCTGGGATTTTGGCTACTCTTCACGTATGCACTGGGCATCGGTGTGTTGTTTATTCTTCTGGGGACCTTTTCCGGAGCGATTTCGTATTTACCTCGTTCCGGTGTATGGATGGAAGGTGTCAAGGCAATCTTCGCAGTCATTTTGCTCGCCATGGCTCTTTACTTCGGCAAGTCCGCATTCCCTGTCCTCGGCAAGATCCTGAAGCCACTGCCGGCAGGATTGATCCTGGGATGCCTCCTGGTTCTGGTCTCCCTGCCGTTGGGAGCGATTCACCGTTCATTTCATGGGCTTTCCGGTATGCGCAGGCCGCTCAAGAGTGTTGGGATCGTCCTGGCTGTTCTCGGCCTCTATCTCAGTGTCGGCGCGTTTACGACACCGCAGAAGAGCCTGATCGACTGGATTTATGACGAACAGGCCGGTCTGGACCTGGCGCGTGCCGAGCAAAAACCTGTCGTGATTGACGTCTGGGCGGAATGGTGCGCCGCCTGTATTGAATTGGATATGACTACATTCCGCGATCCGCGTGTTGTGGAGCGCCTCAAGGATTTCGTGACCGTCAAGCTCGACTTCACGGAGGAGACCCCTGAGCGCGAACGATTGCAGAAAAAATACAGCATCCCCGGAATGCCGGTGTTGCTGTTTTATGGCCGAACCGGCGAATATCTGCCTGATGCCGGCCTGATCGGGTATCATAGCGCTGATGAATTCCTTGCGCATCTGGACAAGATCGTGGATTCCAATAGTTAATTGCATGATCGATGACAATGTTTGAATATGATATCACCGCCAAAGAAGGCCGGGCACGCACCGGAAGATTCCACACACCCCACGGGATTGTGGATTCGCCTGCATTTATGCCGGTGGGAACTAATGCAACCGTAAAAGCATTAACGCCGGAGGAGATTCGTGAAACCGGAAGCCAGATCATCCTGGGAAACGCGTATCACCTCTACCTTCGGCCTGGAGCGGATGTTGTCGAGAAACTCGGCGGCCTGCACCGATTTATGGGATGGGACGGCCCTATCTTGACCGATAGCGGGGGCTTCCAGGTGTACAGCCTTGCGCCCTTGCGTACAATCGATGCCGATGGGGTCACTTTTCGCTCTCACATCGACGGTTCCATGCATCGTTTCACACCCGAATCGACAATCCGCTTGCAGGAACGGCTTGGCGCGGATGTTATCATGTGCCTGGACGAATGCCCCGCTCACGATCTACCGGACCTGGAGATGCGGCAATCCATGGAATTAACGAATCAATGGGCGGAACGCTGTGTGAAGGCTAAGGAGCGAGACGATCAGGCGCTGTTTCCGATTGTCCAGGGCGGAATGAATGCCGATCTTCGCGCGGAGAGCGCACGAATATTGAGCGAATTCGGATCGCCCGGCTATGCAATTGGTGGCTTGTGTGTCGGGGAGGAGAAGGAACAAACCCTGGCAATGCTGGAGATATCCGTCTCGCATCTCCCGGAAGATCGACCGCGATACCTCATGGGGGTCGGTACACCCGAGGACTTTCTAGCCTGTATCGAGAGAGGCGTCGATCTGTTCGATTGCGTCGTTCCCACACGTCTGGCGCGGAACGGGCATTGCCTTACCTGGTCCGGGAGAATTTCGTTCAAGCAGGCCCAATACAAGTATGAGCAGGGTCCCGTCGATCCCGAATGTCAATGCAGCTGCTGCCGGAAATATTCACTGGCATATCTCCGCCATCTGTTTCTCGCGGGTGAAATCCTCGCCTCGCGGTTGGCTACTATTCATAATGTGACTTTTTATCAGGAATTCATGCAGGCGGTTCGAAAAGCAATCGTGTGCGGCAGGTTGAGACTATTCCATGAGAAATATCTGACTGGTGCAGGTCGCGCTGCGCTATAAAGGAGGCACGAACGCACGAAGAGAAAGACCCTCACCCCAACCCTCTCCCGGAGGGAGAGGGAGAAGAGGATATTCTCCCCTGGGGAGAAGGGTGGCACAGGCTTCCAGCCTGTGATGCAGTAGCCAAATGAGTGGACATCTCTTCGTAAATCTGTGAGCGCCTCCCTGTTCAGGATCGGATCCCGAGGCTTTCCTCTAATTGCTGACGCTGGAAAATAGATGCATAAAGGCCGCCTCGTTCGACCAGGTCCTGATGGGTCCCCTCTTCGGTAATGATTCCGTCATCGAGCACAACAATATGATCTGCGTTCCGAACCGTCGAAATACGATGGGAGATCAGAATCGTCGTGTGTCGCTGGATATCCTGTTGGATACTGCGGAGAATCAGTTCTTCCGTTTCGGCATCGACACTCGACAGGGCGTCGTCCAGAATCAGGATAGGGCAATCCCGGATCAGTGCGCGGGCAATGCCGGTCCGCTGGCGTTGTCCGCCCGACAGGGTCAGGCCCCGTTCTCCAAGCAGAGTTTCAAACTCCTGTGGGAATTGACTGACATCCCGTTCCAGACCGGCTTTCCAGGCGGCGGAACGCATTCGTCGATCAATGTCGGATCCCTGCGATTCCTCGCCGAAAAGGATGTTCTCTTTTAGCGATTTGCTGAAAAGAAAAATCTCCTGCGACACAAATGCAATATTCTTGCGCAATACTTCCAGGGGAATATCGCGAATATCAGTCCTATCGATGAAGATGGAGCCGGGCGGAACGGGGTACAGATGCAGAAGGAGATGAACCAATGTAGACTTTCCGACTCCCGTGGGACCGACAATGGCTAACGTGGAACCGGCGGGGATTGAGACAGAAATATTGCGAAGAACCGGGGGCATGTCTTCTCGATAGCGAAAGGTCAGATTTCGAATCTCGATGCTGCCATGGATTTCCGGCTCCAGTTCGGTAACGGGTACGGATATGATCTCCGGGACGGCACAGAGTATCTCACGGATTCGAGCCCAGGAGGCTGTTCCACGGTAGATGACGTTCAGTATCCAGCCGAAACCGACAATGGGCCAGAACAGCATCGTAAAGTACTGAATAAACTCGGCCAACCCGCCAAGCGTCAGGCGATTCACCGCGACCATCCAGCCCCCAAAACACAGGATCAGGGCGAATCCCAGTCCGTTAATGTAGCGCATAATCGGCCAGAGTCGCCCCCGCAGGCGGATCATTTCAAAATTCTTGTCCAGGTACTGCCGGTTAATTTCCTCAAAACGCGCGGTTTCTGCTTCCTCCTGGCAGTACGCCTTGACGACACGGATGCCGGACAGGTTCTCCTGAACAGTGGCGGACATGGCGGCATAGATTTCCTGCGACACCATGAACAGGTTGTGAAGACGCCGCGTGTAGATGTTGACCCAGACAGAAAGGGCAATCAGTGGGACAAGAACGACGGTCGTCAGGAGCCAGTTGCTGTACAGCATGTGCGCAACCGCCAGAATCGCCAGGATGCCGAACTGCAAGGGGTACATGATCCCGGGACCGAGGAGCATCCGAACCTGTTCGATGTCGCTGCCCGCGCGGGTCATCAAGTCGCCCGTGGAAATGGAGTTGTAATAGCGCGGTGTGAGCGATTGGAGATGCGCATAGAGATCGTTCCGCATCTGTTGTTCTGCCAGGCGCGACACGGTAATAACCAAGTATCGGGAGAAGAACAGTGTGATCGCGGAACCGATGCCAAGAAGAACGATGCCCCAGAAGGCGACGGAAACAGCCGGGGAAACTCCGTCCACTGCATTGAGATTCCCGATGGCCGGTCCCAGTTCATCAATGGCCCGACGCACAAGCCGTGGGATCTGCACCGCAATCACTTGCCCCGTCAGAATAAAAACAAAACCGAGCACCATGCGGTGTGTGTGCGGTACCAGGTACACCAACAAAGCGCGAAAGTGACTGGAAGAGTTCAAGCCATCTGGGTCGGGCATTCTGCTGAGAGAATCGTCGGAACGGATCTCCCGATTCGTTTTCCGGAAACAACTACCGGGAAGGCTCCGCTTTTCTCGATCGCTTGTACAGATTCAGAATTTCGGGAGGACCGATGCGTTCCGAATCCATGCGTTCGGACTCGATCTGATGACCGGTTTTCGGTTTCATCCAGTTCCCGGAAATCCGGTACAGTTCCTCGGCGATTTTGATACCTGCCTTGGGATTCAGAGGCGCAAGACTGTCAAACAAGACCTGCGAAAACTGGTAGACTTGCCCGGCGTTCTTGACTCCGGACCCGAATCGGCCATCCCCCAGGCGGGACGAAACCAGCAGGGAAGCCGCACCGCCTCCAAAATTCCCTGTCGCCAGGACCAGACCGAACTCCTCCAGCTTGGTTGCCCCATTCATGACGAGAATCTCCGGCACATCGCCGATGCAAATGGTCCCGACCGGCCAATTGGCCCGTCCGGGCAGCACATATACCGATCCATAGGCCTTGTTGGTTCCGGGTGGGCGTCCGTAGAAAGCCCCCACCGCGATATCCGGTATCCCGTCGGCGTTGAAATCGGCAAGCGTCAGACCCTGGCCGAGATTCTCTGACTTATAGATCCCATAGTAGTTGATTTCCTGGTAAAGGGCCGTCGGCTGGCCCATCCGGATAACGGTTTGCTGTGCGGGATCGGGCTTCCCGTTGAACAACAGTAAAGATAATTTCCCATACGAAGAGGAATAGCCGTTCGGAGAGCCGATTAAGAGATCGTTATCTCCGTCTCCATCGACGTCTCCCGCTCCGACAGCCGCACCGAGCATATCCGATTTGCGATCATCCACGATGACAAGATCGGCTTCTTCGTGAACCATCACAACCGATCCCGTCGGGCGGGGCGCGCCTCTCACCACATAGACATGACCGTATCGATCCAAGCCGTACTGGCAGCCGATAATCAAATCCGGGATTCCATCTCCCAGAACGTCGGCAATAAAATAGCCGTTGCTGTTGACGGAACTCCGGTAATTCCCAAAGATATGTCGCAGCAGTACGTCGTAGTCGGTTCCCAGCTGAATCACCTGCCCCGTTGCGCGAAGTGGCGATCCGTACAGGATATACGCGCGGTCGGCGTAGACCAGAGTTTCTTTCTTGTTCGTGAACGGTGCGGAAATCACCAGGTCATCGATCCCGTCCCCGTTCAGATCGCCGAAGACCAGTTCCGGCCCGGCCCCATCGCACTCTCCGGCTCCGTGCAGCACGATATCCGCAGCGGAGACATCAAACCGTCCGGGTGCAAGGCACGGATTCCCGCCCAGGAACAGATAGACGGCCCCGGCCAGCAGGTTCACATTCGGCGCACCCACCGCGAGATCGTCTCTTCCGTCTGCGTTGAAATCCCCCACGGCCACGCTGGACCCCAACCAGCCGTCTTCTACCGTGCCGACCAGCGTGGTGATCGCGGCGGCGGCGGGTGGATGGGCGAGGTCAACGACATCCGTCGTTCCGGCAACCGGCGCGGCAGCGTTGTGAAGGATATCGACACGGCCCCGTTCTTTTTCCATGAATGGAGATCCCATGATGATCTCGTCCGTTCCGTTCCCGTCGAAATCCCCGGAGGTCAAAGCAATCCCGCCGTAGGCATTTTCATAAGGGAAATAGATCATGCGATCCGCTTCGGCGTCCGGGTATCGCAGGTCGAGAACGACCGAATCGGCGCTCGCCGTCGAGACCCCGACGGCAACAGCTAGGATCAACAAGGATTGCATGATGCCTGGACGAATCGACAAATGATTCGCAGCGTGACTGTCTGACGTGGTGCTATGGGTAGCCAATCCGAGATTCTTCATCGGCAAATCCCCCGTTCCGTGCGTTTGACGAATTCGATGATATGTTGAGCGTCCGTATCGTCGCCCATCTCTTCGTGCAGGCAGTCCAAGGCTTCTCCTTCGGAGAAATGGGAACGATACATGATTCGGTAAATCCGTTTGAGACGCTTCATCCGTTCTTCCGAAAAACCATGTCGGCGAAGCCCCACGACATTGATCCCGTACGGCTTGCAGGGATTCCCGGCCACTCGCGTGTAGGGCAGGACATCCTGCCGGACAGCGGATGCGCCGCCGACAATGGCGTACTTTCCCACCTGGCAAAACTGGTGGATGGCAACCAGACCGCCGATGATCGCGTTGGACTCGATCCGAATGTGCCCGGCCAGAGCGGCAAAACTGGCCATGATCACGCTGTCCTCCAGAATACAGTTATGAGCGATGTGACTGTAGGCCATCAGGAAACATCCCTGACCAACCCGCGTTTCCTCCCCTTCACTCGTGCCCCGGTTGACCGTGGAGTATTCCCGAATCGTGGTGTGATCCCCAATGCGGACAAACGAGACTCCACCTTTATATTTAAGATCCTGCGGTTCGCTTCCGATGACGGCTCCGGTAAAAATACGGCAATACTCTCCGATGGTGGTCCATCCGTCCAGAATCACATGGGGGCCGATCTCAGTGCCGCGCCCGATCCGGACATCTTCTCCGACAACGCTGTAGGGACCGATTTGCACATCGTCGCCGATCTGCGCTCTCGGATGGATAATCGCCGTGCTGGCAATCGTAAGGGTGTCTGGCATAATTCTATTTCATCGCTCCTCGAATAAACCGGTGCGGTTCAGTCTACCATGGTGAACAGCAGGGTCGCCTCAGCGGCACGCTGTCCGTCCACAGTGACACGACTTTCAACACGTCCGGAGCGTCCTTTGATCTTCATAATCTGCGTCTCGATCACCAGCTGATCCCCCGGAACAACCGGCCGGCGGATCTTCGCTTCGTTGATCGCCGACAAGTACACCTGCTTGCCCCTATTCTCCTCCAGGGAAAGCAACAGAACACCGCCGGCCTGTGCCATGGCTTCGATAATCAGAACGCCCGGCATAATCGGCCGGTTCGGAAAATGCCCCTGGAAAAACGGTTCATTGGCGGTGACATTCTTGACCGCCACCACACGGCTGTTCTCGTAATCCAGCTCCAGAACACGATCAATCAAGAGGAACGGATACCGATGCGGAAGGATCTCCCGAATGCGATTGACATCCAGCGGCGGCACGAATGACTTCTTCGCTTGCTGCTGCTCGCGTTCCTTGATCGTTTCCAGGATCTTGCGGACGAATCGGACATTGAACGCATGACCGGAACGGACCGCAACGACATGCGCCTTGATCGGACGACCTAACAAGGTGAAATCCCCCAGCACGTCCAGGACCTTGTGCCGGACAATCTCATCGTCAAAGCGCAGGTTTTTATTGAGGAATCCCTCCTCGCCGATCACAATGGCACAATCCAGGCTGCCGCCTTTGATCTTGCCGTCCTGACGCAGCGCCTGGATATCCTTGAGAAATCCGAACGTTCGTGCGGGAGCGATTTTCTCTGTAAAAATCTCCTCGGTGATCCAGAAGGAAGTCGAGCGGATCCCCACAGCGGGATGATCGTAGTCGATCTTGTATGTGATCTCGAATCGGTGTGACGGTATTACTGCAAGTTCCAGGCCGTTTTCAACCAGCCAGATCGGTTGATCGATTTCCAGGTAGGACCGGGGACGATCCAGCGTGACAATTCCCGCCTGGCGGATCATTTCCACAAACGGCAACGCGCTCCCATCGGCGATGGGGGGTTCTTTCGAGGTCAGCTCAATGGTGAGATTGTCGATGCCCAGGCCGCTGCATGCCGCAAGCACATGCTCGACCGTCAGGATCTGTTCTTCGCCCCGTCCGAGCGCCGTGAGGTAAAGGCTGTCCTCAATGGAGGCGTTCTCCGCGCACACCTTGATTCGCGGCTCGCCGGGCAGATCCTTGCGAACGAATACAATACCGCCATCCGGTTCGTTCGGCCCGACGGTGATCGTGGTCTCCTCGCCGGTATGTAATCCCACTCCCCGCAGGGAGGCTCGACCGGCAACTGTTTTCTGCATATCCCTCATCGAATTCATCTTCGTAAGTTTACGGATTCTCCTTGTCTTGATGCTGGACTTGTTCCTCCAGATCGGAAATTCGTTTCTGTAAATCGGGAACGCGCCGTAAATACACATGCAGCCTTCGTTCCTGACCGTGAGACTGTGCGGGACTGCCGGAATAGGCCTGCTTACCCGCCAGGTTTTCTTCCACGTAGCTTTTCGCGCCCACCATCGCATGAGCGCCGATCGTGACTCCCGGGGCAACAACCACCTGCCCCGCCAGGGTCACACGTTCCTCCAGGGTAACATCTTCGCCCACGGTTACCTGGGCAACAATGATGCAATTCTCTCCCAGTTGGGCACCGGCACGGATTCCAACCAGGTTGTCGATCTTGGTGCCCCGCGAAATGACCGTGTCGCGGGTTCCCCCGCCGGTGACGGTCACATTGGCTCCAAACTCCACATCGTCCCCCAGGATAATCCGCGTCGAAAGTGCCTGGCCGGGTGCCTGTTTGGAGATTAACCGGGTTCCCCCGTGAATAATCACGTTGTTGCCGATGATCGTGTTCGGACAGATTGTGACATTGGGATACAGAACCGCGTCCTGTCCGATCCGAGAGCCTTCTCCGATAAACGTTCCAGGATAGATACTGGATCGGTCGCCGATCTCGACATTGTCTTCGATGAGCGCATTGGCCATGATGCTGACTCCCTCCCCCAGGCGGACAGTCGGGGCAACAATGGCCCGTTCGTGAATGCCGCTGTCCCGCACCGATGTTTCGCCGAGGAGGAGCTTGAGCGCCCGGGTAAACGCCAGGTAGGGATCGTCCGTGACCAGCAATGGCCGAAAATCGGTAACCAGATCCCGCCCGACAATCAGCGCGGAGGCTCTGCAAGCACGGATTCGCGCAACGTATTTCGGGTTGGCGACAAAAGAAATATCCCCCGCCTCGGCCTCTTCAATGCCGCTGATTCCATGAATCTGGATATCGGCATCGCCAAGAACCTCGGCTCGAAGCAGCTCACCCAGTTGTCTCAACGAAATCGAATGCATCGGATCCCTGCTCTATTTCTTCTCCGTTTCCTTTTTCTCTGTTGCCGTCGCGTTGAGTTTACTGATCACCTTGTCGGTGATCTCGTACTGCGCCGCGCCGTAGGCCAGATCCGCCCGCTTGAAAATAAAATCATACCCTTCTTGTTTCGCGATCTCCTCCACGATTGTCTGCAATTTCTCGCGGAGCGGTTCGATGGTTTCCTTTTTAAACGCTTCATCAAACTCCCGGTTTTTCTGGTCCACAGCGGCCCGGAAATCCAGGTATTTCTTATCCAATTCCGTTCGTTTCTTGGTGTAGTCCTCGGATTTCAACAGGCCTTTCTGGGCCTCCAGGTCCTCGCGCTCTTGTTTCAGATTTGCCGCGGTCTCCTCCAGTTTTTTCTTGATCTCATCGCGCTCCGTACGCAATTCCGCCGCTTTCTGTTTGAAGATATCCGCGTTTTGCAGGATTCTCTCCAAATCCACAAATCCCAATTTCGGTCCGCTTGTTTGCGCCGTAACATCCGAAGAGAGCACAATACTTCCAAGCGCCAGCACTCCAATAATCCCCAATGCCCAAATACCGGTTACTTTCATTGTTTCAGTCCTCCAAGACCTCAGATTTCTACGTTCTGCCCCGGAAATACGCAATCCGATTCCAGGTCTACAGGATGGAAAAAGTCCACTTGGCCGACTAGAAGGACTGGCCGAAGCTGAAGTGGAAGTTTTCCTCTTCGTCACCACTTTCTGTTCTGATGGGAATGGCGTAATCGAGACGGACCGTCGCACCCATGACGGGTATATTCACACGGACCCCCAGACCCGTGCTGAACCGCAGCTCGCCCAAATCGATATCGCCAATCTCCGTGTACCCCGCGCCGGAATCCAGGAAAAAGACCCCCTGGAGCATATCAAAGAACGGGTATCGAAGTTCGGCTCTGCCGATCAGTGCGGCCTCGCTGCCCAGCCAAACCTCCTTCGAGTACTCATAAATCCCGAATGGCGGGTAAAATCCGCGACGGACCACGGTATCGCGCTCCGTCAAGGTTCCTTCTTCAAATCCACGGACCGTGTTTGCGCCGCCGATCCAGAATCGCTCTTGCAGCGGCAGAAACTCCGACGATCCGAACGGCTCGGCCAGCCGCATTTCCCCGGAGAGCGCCAAGACCAGTTTTTCGGTCAATGTGCGGTAATAGTTGGTTTCTCCGATCAGCTTGGCAAACTCGTTGTCGGCAAGCCCGGCCAGTTCAAGGGAAAGCTGATTGAACGTTCCACTGGTCGGATTGGCTATGAAATCCCTCGTATCTCTGGATAGACCAAGCAACAGACTGGTTGTGAGGCTTTCATCGGAATCGTAAATCTCCGGAGCCAGCACCACCTCCGTCCGTCGGTCATCAAACACCGTCATATCCGACTGTTCGGCCTGAAATCCGAAATAATACCGGCTGTAATCGAACAGGGGATGCGAAAACGTCGTCTGGTTCCCGAACCGCTCTTCCTCGAATTCACGTCCCCCGTACGAATCAATATCGTAGTAGTAGAACTCCGTATTCAGCGCATATTCCGATCCGAGCAGGTACGGCTCATTGAATCCCGCTACAAAGCGGTCTCGTATTCCACCGAACTCCACTGTGCTATAGAACTCCTGTCCACGACCGAACAGGTTCCGTTTCCGGAATTCCACGAAAGCACCGGGGCCGAAAGTCGTGTTGTAGCTGCCTCCAAACATGACGCTGCCGGTCTGGACCTCTTCCAACTGAAGAATGAGGTCCGCCACGCTGGGATCGTCCTCCCGAACCAGCGGATCCGAGAATCCCGGCTGAAGGTTCATCTGGTTGGGAATAGGAAATTCACGGGCTTTGAAAAACCGAAGGTTGACCAACTTTCGGTCAGCCTCCATCACCTCGCTCCAGTCCAACACATCGCCGGATTTGAGGTCGATCTCCCGCAGAATGACATAGTCTTTCGTGCCGAACTCCTCTTTTTTCAGTTCGACAACCGACCCGTCCTCCATGACGGTCACACCCTGGATCTGGATCTCTCCCAGGTGCAAACGATCCGCCTCTCCGATCCCGATCGACACATCCGCGACGGATTCTCCGTCTCGTTTCTGAAGGGTCTTTTGGGTACGGGTATTGTAATATCCCTGGTTCCGATAAAGGTTCAAGACCTTGAAAAGATCCTGCCGCAGGGTTCCTTCCGAATAGAAATCCCCCTCTTTCAGCGTAATCTGGCCGAGGATTTCCTCGTTTGTGAAAATCTCGTTTCCCTCAACAGTGACTTTCCCGAACCGGTACCGGGGGCCTTCATTGATTCGCACCGTGACGGCAAGTCCCTTTTCTTCCTCCATCGGACCTTCTTTGGTCACCTGAACATCCAGGTAACCACGGTCCAGGTAAAGATACTGAATAATCTCCAGATCATGTTCCATGACGGATTCGGTGTAATCCCGTCGCAGGAAAAACCAGGAAGGCTTGGTCTCCATTCGCTTTCGGATCTGTCGATCGGAATATTCCTGGTTCCCCTCAATGGAAAGCCGGGTCAAAGGAAGTTTCTTGCCCTCCTGAATTCGGAAAACCGCAACCGTCTCAAACGCGGTCTGCTGTTCCTCCAGTTCCGCTTGAATGGTGGTGCGTGGGAAGGCTTTCTGTTCGTAAAAAGAAAGGAGTTTCGTTCGGTAAGATTCGAGTCGGTCTCCGTCCATAAAGACCGAGACGCCCTCCTTCCATCCGAGCTCCGTTTGCAGTTTCTTGCTGCTGATTTCCTTGTTCCCCTCGAATCGCATTCCCACCAGAACGGGTTTCTCCCAGACATTGTAAATGAGGCGGATCCCGCCCTCGACCGTTTCCGCTTCGACATTCACATCGGCAAACTTCTCGAGGGCCATCACCTTACGGACATCTTCTCGAAGGAGCGCCTGAAGCCCGGCTTTGTAATCCTGTCCGGCGCGTGTCTCGATGACACCGGCAATCTCGGCGGGGTCGACGTGGACAGTTCCCTCAATCACAATCTCTGTGATCAGTTCTGTCCTCCCCGCATACGGAGATGAAAAGAAAAGCACGATGAATATGAGGCAGCAAATATGGCGGTTCAGACTGGCACCTCCTCCACCGAAGTTTCACGAAACTCCGGTCCGTCCTTGCCGACCTCTACGATCACCTCAGCCCCTCCCCGGAATCGGCCCTTGAGGATCTCCTCGGCAAGAGGGTCCTCCAGGCGTTTCTGAATCGTCCGTTTCAGAGGGCGAGCACCGTAAGTCGGATCGAAACCTTGATCAATCAGATATTCTTTGACTTCCGGCGTGATTTGTAAATGCACGTGGTATGCCGACAGGCGCTCCTGGACCTGACCTAACTCGATATTCAGGATCCGGGCGATATCCTCCCGATTCAACGAGTGAAACACAACCACCTCATCGACCCGGTTCAGGAACTCCGGTCGGAAGGTCTTTTTCAGCTCGGACATCACCTTATCTTTCATGCTCTCATAAGAGACCTGTTCGTCCGCCGTGCTGAATCCCAGGGAGGCCTTGTTGGTGATTTCGTGGGAGCCGATGTTGGACGTCATGATGAGCACGGTGTGCCGAAAATCCACTTTGTATCCGGTAGAGTCCGTCAGGCGTCCTTCTTCGAGCACCTGGAGAAGCATGTTGTACACATCGGGATGGGCCTTTTCGATTTCATCCAGGCA
>JAKPYU010000550.1 GCA_029568995.1 Candidatus Omnitrophota bacterium
GAATTGAAAGAAATTGCCCGGAAAATCCGCATTGATGTGATCCGGATGCTTGCGGAGGCAGGCTCCGGGCATCCGGGCGGTTCGCTGTCCGCCGCTGACCTGGTGGCCGCCCTGCTGTTCGGGGTGATGCGGCACGACCCCAAGCGTCATGACTGGCCTCATCGGGACCGTTTCGTTCTCTCCAAGGGACATGCGATCCCCGTCTGGTATGCCGCCCTGGCCCAGGCAGGCTATTTCCCGCGCGAGGATCTGCTCACCCTGCGCAAAACGGGCAGCCCGTTTCAGGGACACCCAGACCGCAACATGATGCCGTGCCTGGAGGCCTGCACAGGCTCCCTGGGGCAGGGACTCTCGGTCGCGCTCGGAATGGCGCTCGCAAGTAAAATGGAAGGCTCCCCGTTTCGCGTCTACTGCCTGATGGGTGACGGCGAAACACAGGAAGGTCAAATCTGGGAGGCCGCCATGGCCGCTCCCAAGTTCAAGACCGATACCCTCTGCGCCATTCTCGATTACAACAAGGCCCAGATCGACGGATACGTGAAAGATGTCATGCCGCTGGAGCCCGTCAAAGACAAATGGGTCAGTTTCGGCTGGCATGTCATTCCGATCGACGGGCATGATTTCGATCAAATCCTCGGCGCTCTCAAAGAGGCCGCCGAGACCAAAGACCGACCCACCCTGATCCTTGCCGATACCGTCAAAGGCAAAGGCGTCTCGTTCATGGAGAACATGGTGGATTGGCACGGCAAGGCCCCCAACGCGGAAGAGGCCGCCAAAGCGCTCGCCGAACTGGGCGCAAACTGAACACGACTATCAAGGAGACCCTGAATATGGCGAAAGCATCACGATTAGCGTTTGGCGAAACCCTTGCCGAGTTGGGCGAAAAGGACGAGAAGATTGTTGTCCTCGATGCCGACCTGGCGAAATCCACAATGAGCCTTCTGTTTGCCAAGAAGTTCCCGGATCGGTTTTTTGAGTGTGGGATCGCGGAATCCAACATGGTCGGGATTGCCGCCGGGTTGGCGCTTGCGGGCAGGAAACCGTTTGTCTGTAGCTTTGCGTGTTTCCTGACCGGGCGATATGAGACCATCCGAATTTCCGTCGCTTATTCGAACGCTCCTGTCCGCATCGTTGGAACTCATGCAGGGATCGGGATCGGAGATGACGGTAACAGCCAGATGGGACTCGAAGACCTGGCCCTGATGCGCGCGCTGCCGGGCATGATTGTCCTTCAGCCCTGCGACGAAATCGAAACGAAACAGGCCGTCACGTTCATGGCGGAGCACAATGGTCCTTCCTATATCCGCCTGACACGGCAGAAACTCCCCGATCTCAACGGCCCGGATTACCGTTTCCAGGTCGGAAAAGGCGTCGTTCTTGCGGACGGCAAAGACCTGACCATCATGGCGACCGGCTCCACGGTCGCTGAAGCCCTGCACGCCGGGAAGATTCTCCAGGAAAAGGGAATCAGTGCTCGCGTGGTGAACATCCACACGATCAAACCTATTGACAAGGATCTTGTTGCGCGGTGCGCGAAGGAAACCAGGCGCATCTTCACCGTGGAAGATCACAACATCATGGGCGGTATGGGCAGCGCGGTAGTCGAAGCCGTCTGCGAAACGCACCCCGTACCAGTTTGTCGCTGGGGATTGCTCGATAAGTTCGGCGAATCCGGCGATCCAAAGGAACTCTATGAGAAGTATGAACTCGACGCGGCGGGCATTGCACGAAGGGCCGCTGCGTTCGTCCAGGAGAATTAACCATGCTCAAGTCGGAACTCATTCATCCGCATATCTCCGCCGCTCTTGCCGGGGCCGGGCATGGAGCCAAGGTGCTTATCGCTGACGGTAATTACCCTTTGAGCACACGTTCCGGCCCGAATGCCGATCTGGTCTATCTCAACCTTCGACCCGGATTGCCGACCGTCACGGATGTCCTTGAGACCATCCTGACCGAAATCCCCGTTGAGGCCGCCGAGGTGATGGCTCCCCCGGATCATGAGCCGGAGATCTTTGCGGAATTCCGTAAACTGCTTCCCGGTATCGAACTCCAGCATCGGGACCGGTTTGCGTTCTATGAAGCCGCGGAATCGCCGGAGGTCTGCCTGGCAATCGCCACGGGAGAGGAAAGGGTCTATGCGAATATCCTCCTCACCATCGGCGTGGTGAAACCGTAAGGGTGAGGGAAAGAAGACAGGCATAGTTCATTTACAGGAGAGTCTTCATGTCCGACAAAGTCCGTCTGGGTATCATCGGCACGGGAGGAATGGGGCAGGGGCATTGCACCCAGATCCCGGACCTCGAAGAAGCCGAGTTGACCTGCATCTGCGATATTGACCCGGAGACCTGCAAATCCGTCTCCGAAAAATACGGGGTCAGAGGATTAACCAATTACAAAGAACTCATCGACAGCGGCCTTGCCGAGGCGGTCGTTATCGCCACACCGCACTATTTCCACCCACCCATCGGCATCTACGCCCTTCGAGCCGGGTTGCACGTCCTCAGTGAGAAGCCCATCGCCGTAACCATTGGCGCGGCAGAGGAACTGGTTGCAGCCGCCAGGGAGAGCGGTAAAATCTTCACCGTGATGTTCCAGTTCCGAACCGAGCCGTATTTCCGCAGAGCGCAGGAAATCATCGCAAGCGGCGAACTCGGCGAAATCTACCGCACGCTGCTGATCTACACCGATTTTCGCACTCAGACCTACTACAACTCCGGCGATTGGCGCGCCACATGGGTGGGGGAGGGAGGCGGTGTGCTGATTAACCAGGCTCCTCATGCGCTCGATCAGTTTGTTGCCCTTGGAGGATTGCCGCATGAGGTCATCGGATTCACGCGCACCCGTGCGCATGACATCGAGGTCGAGGATTCCGCCAGTGCGATCTGCCGATACGAGAACGGCGCTCATGGATATCTCACGGCGAGCACGGATGAATATCCCGGCACGTTTCTTCACGAAATCGCGGGCGAAAAGGGGAAATTGGTCTATCGAGACAAGAAGCTGTATTTCGCCGGGGTCACACCCGATGTCTCCGAATGCGCCCGGACCAACCTGGAACCGTGGGGTGGCCCGAAAGCGGAGATGAAGGAAGTCGAGCTGACTCCCTGCGAAACCGGCCATCGGGCCGTACTCCGGAACTTCCTGAGAACCATTCTCGGAAAAGAAGATCTGCTGATTGACGGTTCCGTTGCCACCGGATCGCTCGAATTGTCCAACGCGATCTATCTCTCCGCGCGTCAGAACCGTAAGGTGCATATCCCGCTGGATCGGGAAGAGATCGACGAGTTCTTTGCCGACCTTCGGGCCAAGTCCGTCCCGAAATCCGGCGTGAAGAAAATCATCCAGACTGATCCGCAGCACAAGCGGGAGGCGTAAGCGAGACCGCCTCACAAGCCCTCGAAATGGCTTTCCGCAAGGTGGATGAGGGGGCTGACAAGTCGAGTAATACCCAATCCCCGTGAACCTCCCCAGGGTTCGGCGGAGAGGTCTTTGGGTATATTGCGGGGATTTGATATCCGTTCCGCACTCTCTCCTGCGGATTCTTGTCAAAGACTCGGCGTCGCGGACTGGAAAATGCTTCAGAATTTCATAAACTTCTTATTCGATAACAGAAAGGCGCCGCATTTCCCTATCCCAATGAAACGAGACAGAATGATGAAAAGGTATGGCATTTTGCATTTTGTATTCGGGCTTTTTTTCTCGTTCGTGTATTTATTCCCGGTCATCTCCGCATTGGCTGCTTCGACCATGACGGTGGAAACAAGCGTTTCTCTATCGGATAATGCAGACACTCCAGCGGTGAATGATTCTACCTCGACGATAACTCTTACGTTCAGCGAGCCGCTGAATTCCGAAACCGTTGCAGGTGGAGCAAAACTCTTCCGGGTGAAATCGACCGGGGAACGGATCGAAGTGCCGTGTATCCTGAGTTTTGACAATAACGCGCCGATGCTTGTGATGATTACCAGACCGGACGGGACCGCCTTCGAGGAAGGCGAAGAATATAAAATTGTAATCAGCCGCAACATAAAATCGTCAAACGGAATGGATTTGGGTAACGATGTCTCAGGGTATTTTGCCATAAACTATACATTTAGCCTGGGAAGTGAAGGCATCCCGGAATTAAACAACGGCAGGACATTCATCATCGTCATAAGCGATATTCACATGGGAGACGCAAGAACCATCGCGGGCGGTTATAGCGGGTTTGAAAGGAATAAAGAGGCGTTTGTGAATTTTATGAATCAGATTCGATTGGCGCCCAATGTGAAGGAACTCGTTATCGCCGGGGATATGCTCGATGAATGGATTGGACCGATGGACTCCGATCCATTAAACGGAATGACGGAGTCGGCATTTGTGGATTCCATAGCGGTTGCTAATCAAACGGTAATCGACGCTTTGAACAACATCATTACAGATGGTCAAATTAAGGTCACTTATATCCCTGGAAATCACGATATGCTTGTGACATCGGAAGACATGGATCGGATTCTTCCTGGCATATCGCAAGCGAGGGATGCCTTGGGTCTGGGCGCATACACCCCATTGGATCGTGCCGAGATCGTCATTGAACACGGACACCGATATGAATTATTCTGTGCGCCCGATCCGGTTTCAAACAGGTCGATAACGAAAACCGATTCGATATTGCCCCCCGGATTCTTTTTCACAAGAATTGTGTATTCCTCTCTGCTTGATAAACCTGCTACGCCAAATCCCATACCGGGTATTTCGGTAAACACCACAGACGAGAGTCAATACCTGTATTCCCTGTATTGGGAATTTTGGGATTCTACGTTGACGAATAATCCTGTGGCCGAGGGATTGAATGACAAGGTGATCAGAACGGGCATCGACGGATATACGGAGGATTATGCAATCAATGACTTAATCCCCTATAATATAAATGGAGATGGCCCGCTTGATGTGAATCTATACAAAGGAATGCTGGACACATGGACTGAAAGGCAAACCATAAATCAAGTCCCAATTCAATTTGGGGCGCGGGAAGCGTTAGCCGAAGAAGCCGATCTTACGAAGGGGGATCTCAGCGCTTTCGACGGCCAGGCCGTCAGACAATATTTCCATAACGATGCTTCGAGCAAGAGAATCGTTGTATTCGGACATACTCATGCGCCGCGCATCATACCGTCTTTTAACAACAACGGCCAAAAAACGATTTATGCAAACTCAGGATCTTGGCAGTATTTGGGAAATCCCGCTGTTCCTTCCATGACTTTCGTGGTGATTATCCCGCAGAAAACAAGCGATTCTACTCCTGAATTCGTTACTGTTTATCAGTATTCACAAAGCGGGGAAATCACAAAATTGCCTGATCAGGACGCCATCACCAATCTGGAACCGACGGCTTGTGTGACTTATGGGATGAGTTACAGATGATCTTCTATCCATGAGCGGGCCGTTCTCCGCAGTTTCCTGAGAACCGTTCTCGGAAAAGAGGAGCTGCTGATCGACGGTTCCGTTGCCACGGGATCGCTCGAATTGTCCAATGCCTTTTATCTGTCCGCGTGTCGGAACCGCCGAGTTCACCTTCCCCTGGACCGCCAGGAGATTGACGAGTTCTTCGCCGACTTGCGGCCAAATCCGTTCCGAAATCCGGCGTGAAAAAGATCATCCAGACCGATCCGCAGCACAAACGGGAGGCATGATGGAATCCTTCCCGGAATCCCATCCGGAATTGCCGGTCATTCGGGTCGCTAAGTGTAGTTAAATCAAATCGTTCTGCACTTTCCCCGGGCCAGGGGAAAGGTTCCCATACAAGTGGGTGGGGCTTGCGGTATCCTCTTTCTTTTTCCCACGATCTTTCTCTTCCCTGTTTTTGACAAAAAATCTCTCTTGCCTACTAGAAAATATCCCAAAACGTATTAAACTTGCTATGTTTTGCCACGTCAAAGACGTGCGTTACAACCGGCATCGCATACAGGGAGCAAGAACATGCAGAAACAATGGATTATCCGCACAGTTCAGTTGTCGTTGGCCGTCATGCTTGCGGTCCAGGGCGCTTGGGCAGAGGAGTCCCGCGACGCAAGCGGCGATAAGAATGTGAGCGCGGTCAACTCCTGGAAGTCATCGGTTGACGGGAACTGGAACGATGCGTTGAAGTGGAGCACGGGGCAGGTGCCCGGACGAGGGGATTCCGTTTCGATTATCAACAGCGGAACCTACACGATCACCGTGAACTCGGATGTGACCATCGCCGGTCTCACCCTTGGCGGGGCGAGCGACCTCCAGACGCTGAGCATCGCAGGCGGCACGTTTTCCCTGGACGGCTCCGGCACAGTTGAGGGGGCTGGTGTCCTGGAACTGAAGGGAGGGACATTAAGCGGCAGCGGCACGCTCACGATTTCCAGCAGGATGAACTGGTTAGCCGGAACGATGGCCGGCGGAGGCACGACCATGATTGCTTCCGGCAAGACCCTGGCGATTTCCGGCGGAGACACGAAATACCTCTCGTGGCGGACTCTCGACAATTCGGGAACCGTCTCCTGGACCGGCGGGAATATTCGCGGTCAGGATGGCGCGGTGTTCAACATTGGGGCGGGTGCGCTGTTCGACATTCGATGCGACAACGTATTCTACCGTTGGAACAACACCAATCCGATCATCAACAATGCGGGCACTGTGCAGAAAGGCACGACAACCGGAACCACCTCATTCGATAGTACGACCTTAAACAACACGGGCGAATTGACGGTGAATTCCGGGATGGTTCAGTTCACCGGCGATTCAAGGGTAACCAATTCGGCTGATTTCACAGCCGTTCCCGGCGGAACTGTCCGTTTCGCCGCCGGAAGCCATGCCATGGAGGATGGGGCACGATTTCTGGGCGAAGGGTATCACGAGCTGACCGATGGCACCTTTTCCGTCAATGCATCCGTTTCGGCGCAACGGTTCCGCATGTCCGGTGGGACCCTGAACGGCGCGGGGACCTTTACGTCGACAGGGACTCTCGAATGGACAGGTGGAACGATGTCCGGCCAGGGGCAAACAGTGATTCCTTCCGGTTCCGTATTGCTGTTGTCAAGCGGAAACACAAAGTATATTTCGCAGCGAACCATTGACAATTCGGGAACCGTCACCTGGACCGGCGGTCATATTCGCGGCGAGTCCGGCGCGGTGTTCAATAACTTGGTGGGCGGGTTGTTTGACATCCAATGCGATTACATCTTCTACCGATGGAACAACACCAATCCGATCTTCAACAATGCGGGGACGGTGCAGAAGGGCACGGCAACCGGAACCACCTCATTTGACTACGTGACGTTCAACAACACGGGCGGAGTCACGGTGAATTCCGGGATGATACAGTTCACCGGCGATTCGAGAGTAACCAACTCGGCGAATTTCACGGCGGCCTCCGGCGGAACTGTCCGTTTCGCGGGCGGAAGTCACGCCATGGAGGAAGGGGCGCAGTTTCTGGGCGAGGGCTGGCATGAAGTGACGGACGGCACGTTCTCCGTGAATGCGTCCGTTTCCGCACAGAATTTCCGCATGTCCGGTGGAACCTTGACCGGCGCGGGAACCTTCACATCCTCAGGAACTCTGGACTGGACCGGCGGAACGATGTCCGGCACGGGAAAAACAGCCATTCCTTCCGGTTACACACTGTTGTTCTCAAGCGGAAACACAAAGCATATTTCACAGCGAACCGTTGACAATTCGGGAACAACCACCTGGACCGGAGGCCATATTCGTGGCGAGAACGGTGCGGTATTCAACAACCTGGCGGGCGGGCTGTTTGATATTCAATGCGATTACATCTTCTACCGATGGAACAACATCAATCCGATCTTCAACAATGCGGGGACGGTGCAGAAGGGCACGGCAACCGGAACCACCTCATTTGACTACGTGACGTTCAACAACACGGGCGGATTGATCGTGAATTCCGGGATGATTCAGTTCTCCGGCGATTCGAGGGTAACCAACTCGGCCGGTTTCACAG
>JAKPYU010000552.1 GCA_029568995.1 Candidatus Omnitrophota bacterium
CTTGATCTGCGTATGCGTTCCGGATGCAATACAATCTTGAATCCTGACGAATTCCTCATTAAGAATTTCGAGTGCGGATTGATCGTCGACAGCGATAGCCAGAAATAGGTTTCGGATATCTTCAAAGAAATCGGCGATCACAAGCGCCCGCCAGACGGTGCGAACGAAATCCGAACCGAGTTCGTCGAATCCCTGGTTATCATCCAGGGACAGGATGGCGACATCCCGGAGGCGGTGTTTTCGGATGTAATGATCCAGGGCGACGGTGTATTGGCCCTGTCGGCAGGGGCCATGGGATTTCGGCATAAAGAACAGGAGGGTCTCATCTGCCCGGCGTTTTTCAATTTCGCTCAGAAGCGCGCCGGTTGTCAGTTGATAGGGGAGACATTCCTTACACGTGCCGCACTCTCTTCCTCTCTTGTGTTCCTGGATTCCCGTATGGGCCACGTCGGCGCGGACACCAAACCGACGGAGAGATGCGGCAAGGCCCGCCGAGTTAAACTCTCCCATCTCCGGCACGACGACACGGACGCGGGGATCGGTAATGGAGAGGATTTCTCCGTCCGAAGTTCGGATTTTCGGGGTATTGCCATCCGTCATAATGGAGGCAGGAAGATAATGATCTGCTTTGGGTACCTGTACCGTGCGGCTGTGAATCCGGCGGTAGCCGTTCACGATGTCCAGGAAGGCCTCGATTCTTGTGTCAATGCCGACATCCGCCGTATGGCTGTCCAGTTCCAGCGTCAGGGAAGGTTTATCGCCCATCACGTCTCGGAAATAGCCGAGAATAAAGGCGTCCGGTCCGCAACTGAAGTTTGTAATGAATACACCGAATAGTTGCGCGTGCCCGTGGACGAAATGTGCTGTGCGGAGAATATCATGAGCAACACCCCAGTAGATATCGGGAACGGGTGGTTCATGCCGGCAGGGCAGGGAATCGAAGGGGATGACATGAATCCCCTGCGAGGCGAACTTGTGGGGAATGCCCATATTCAGCAATGGAGTAAAGGCATTGTACTGTCTGCCGAACAGAACGACGGCAAACTGCGATGGGTTCGATTCCACCTCCGCAAGGGCCGCCACGCCGGATTCAATGAGGGCATTTGAGTAGGAGTCCTGGGCTGTTAGAGCCTCCCGGAAAGCGTGTTGTGCCGTTCTCTTTTTTACGCCGAGTTGTTTTGCCACATCGAGTAGAGGATCTTCCGCTGCCGACAAGCCGGAGGACAGATCCAGTGTCGGACTGAGAAGGCGATCCTTGGGGACCCGGTCGGCAAACGTACCGGACAGGATGGAAGATTCCGCCTGGACAAACACACAGGTATTCGCGCGTGTTCCGTTATTTCGATAGGGAAGAAGTCTCACCATCGGAAGGAGGTAGAAATCCGGTTGTTGGTCAATCAGGCTGCCGAATGTCCCGTGGGCCGCTTCCATGGGGTAACAGAATGCCGCGCCCTGTTTTGCGGCGCTTTCCGGCTTGATCGAATCGGGCAGAATGATCTCCATACCGAGCGAGGTAAAGAACGTGGAGAACAGCGGGAAATAGGTGTGCATGAAAAAGGAATTATTGATCCCAATCCGCAAGGTGGGATTATTCGAAGATCGACGAGGGGCAGGCCGAATGTGGAACAGAGTCTTTGTACGACCGGCTACATGGTCGTAAAGGTTTGAATCGTGCCGCTGCCTTATCCGTAGATTTTCGTACTTTCTACAGGAGCCGCCGAAGGGATAGGTTTTGCCTTCTATTTCGATGCGGGCGATCTCGCATTTCCGGTCGCATTGGTCTTTGCCGCCCCGGCAGATAAAGGGGGCTTTCTGTTTCAGTTCACGGTTCGCCAGAGTGTTCAACGAGAAGGAATCTCTGTTGAGAAGCCCCAGTTCAAGGCGTTTCTTTACCTCGAGGGCGACGCCGAATGCGCCCATGAGACCGGGTTCGGGGGGGACAATGATGTGCTGTCCCGTGAGTCCCGCCATTGCGAGGGGAACGGCGCGGTTGTAACAGACACCGCCTTGCATCAGGATTTTCCTGCCCGCCGGGCGATTCTGTTTGACGCGATTCAGGTAGTTCATACAGATCGAATTGACAACGCCCGCGACGATATCCTCCCGCGCGAATCCCTCGTGGATTGCCGTATTGATATCGCTTGCGATAAACGCGGCGCATTCATCGCTGAAGTTGAGGGGCTGTACGGCCCGAAGGGCCAGGGGTGCGATTTCATCGACCGGAATCTTGAGATGTTCGCCCGCTGCTTCCTCCAGGAATGAGCCGGTTCCGGCGGAGCAGGCTTCGTTCATGGCGTAATCCGTGGCAACGCCGTTGACCAGATAGGTGTACTTGGCGTCCTGGCCGCCGATTTCGAAGACTGTTTCGACATCCGTGTCGATGAACCGCGCGGCGGCGGCGTGTGCGGTGATTTCATTGATCACCGAAGGAGTCAGCGCGTGAAGACCCGCAATGTAGCGTCCCGACCCGGTTGTTCCCAGGCCGACGATGTGAAGAGGCACGGAGCCAACTTGACGGGCAAGATCAGCGTAGCACTTGCGGGATGCCCCGACCGGATCGCCATCGGTGCGCAGGTACATGGCGGCGACAATGGCGTTGTCTCTGATGCGCAGCAGCACGGCCTTGGTGGTCGTTGAGCCGACATCCAGTCCCAGGACACAGTCATCCCCGGCACGAAGTTCCCCACGCTGCGACTGCCGGAATGTCACAAGAGATTCGTGCTGCGACAGCGGCGGAAGCAGTTCGAATGAGGAAGCCTGGTGAGGAAAGACGCGATCCGAATGAATGTCCGGCGTGGAACCGTTTCGAGAGGCGTACAGTGCGGCACCAAGCGCCTCGAACCAGGGGGCCTCGTCCGGGACGATCATCTGCGGGAATTCCCTGCGGAGCATTTCAACCACGGCGCGATTCTGTGCGACACCGCCGACCAGCATAGGGCGCTCGGAACCGCTCTTCTTGAGCAGGTCCACGATCTTTTCGGCCATCATTTCACATAGGCCTGCCACAACCCGCTGTTTGGAAGTGCCCTTATTTAATGCGTGGGTACAGTCACTCTTGCAGAACACAGAACATCGACCGGAAACCCTGTACGGAGACGGCTCCGAGACGGCGAGATCGGTTGCTTCATCCACCGAGAGGTTCATTCGTCGTATCTGCTGCAGGAAGAACTCTCCCGTGCCGGATGCGCACTTGTTGCCGGAGAACACCCGCGCGATATGTCCGGTCGGGTCCAGCCTGTACACGAAAAAGACCTCTCCGCCCGCGGAAACGATTGCATCGCAGTCGGAGCCGCTTTCTGCTACATATTCGTAGGCGTATTCGATGGCCTCCGGTTCGGTGAGAATCGGGATGCTGCCATTGGAAACGGAGGTTCGCCGGACCACGGCAAACGCGGTGGTGGTCTCGCTGGAATCGTCGGACAACAGGTCTGCCAGGCAGCTTCTTGGATCTCCGTGGTGAGGCTTGCTGCTGCTCGAAAGGACATGAGTTCGCCCGTTGCCGCTTGCGATCCGAACGCAGGAAACGGTGGACGAGCCGATGCAGATTCCCAGGTATGATTTGGCAGATTGATCTAAAGCGCGGTCTTGTTTCATCTCCGGAACACCCTTTAATTCACAAGAGTCGCGACTGCCTTTATTATACAGCTTCGGCGGTCCGGGATGCCATGGGGTGAACATCCGGTCCTGGACAGGGTCGCCGGGAAGTGAGACGATTGAAGAAGACGTGGATTCCTGAGAAAGCTCGCTCTGAACCGTCATTCTGAGCAGTCTTATGCGGTCCGGCCAACCCCCACCTCACCTCCCCCAATCTTGGGGGAGGAACCTCTCCCCCAAAGTTTGGGGGAGACACAGAGGGGGTTGCGCCTATCCAACATTCCTTTCGCTATCGCGGAGAGGTCGTGCTTTCTTTACGCAAATCACGGCTCTTCTGGAGTCGCATTCGCAGCAAGGAAATCAGATTATGTCGATTGTGTTTCGCACTTTGTGGATGGGATTCTGGGCCGGATGGACCGTGCTTGCGGTTTCGGCACATCCGCTGAGCCAATTCTCTATCAATCATTTCAGCACCCTGGAATTCCGTCCGGGTTCGATCCGCATTCATACGCTGATCGACATTGCGGAGATGCCGTGTTTCCCCGAATTGGGGCAGATCGACACAGACAACAATTCCCAGCTCACTCGCGAGGAAATTGCCACTTACCTGGACCGGCGAATTCCGACGATCCAGTCTGCCGTTTCTCTGACCGTTGACGGGCAGGAAATCCCGCTGCGGGTGGACCATCGGGATGTCCGTTTTTATCCGGGGCTGGCGCGGATTACCTGTTTGCAGCTCCTCGTGCAGTTTTCGGCAGATCTCCCCACTTCCGCCAATCCCATTCAGGTGGCTTTCCGGGACGGGAGTTTTCCGGAGAACAACAAGAATTTCGGACAACTGCGTCTCCGTTTCCTGGACGGTGCAACCATTCCGCTCGATTCCATCCAAAGCGCGTTCCCCGGAACCGTGGAGATCATTCCGGAGACGGCGGATACGTGGCTGCTGCCGCCGGCGGGTGTCGAATGCAGCGTTGTGCCGGGAACCGCCCAGGCCCGAACGGAATCGGGAACGGGATTCGCCTACGTGGACACGCTGGTTTCGGCGACGATTATCCCCGTGGAATTGCTTCAGGAAAATGAAACCGGTGTGATCCCGATTTTCCGCACCAATCAGAGTCAAAAGACCTCGGACCAAACCGCGCCGGTATTGAAGCCGCGCAGAATCCAATCGTTTCCCGAAGCGCCCGGTGCGGTCGCCACCCGCCGCGCCTCCGGAGGTCCGCCAGTCCAGAAGGGCGAGAAGGAGATGGGGGATTTTATCGCCCGGGAAAACCTCAACCCGCTATTTGTCCTGCTTGCGCTTCTGCTCTCGGCCTTTTACGGCGCGGGGCACGCGCTCACACCGGGGCATGGCAAGACCATCGTTGCGGCCTACCTGGTCGGATCGAAAGGGACGATCTGGCATGCGTTCTACCTGGGATTGATTGTGACACTCACGCACATGGGCAGTGTGTTCATCGTTGGGATTGTCGCACTCAACTTGCAGTCCTCCCTGGTGAACCAGGGAGACCTCGTCGTGATTCTGGAGGTCGTGTCCGGTCTGTTGGTAATGGGAATCGGCTTTTACATGTTTCTCTCCCGGTATCGGGACTGGATACGTTCTCAGACACTGTCGGCTGTCGGGATTCCCTATCAGCCCTATGTCCATCATGAGCACGTTGTGTCTTCTCACCATGACCATGACGACCATGACGACGATGATGACGAAGATCATGACCACGAGAATCATCCGCATCCTCATCCGCACCCTCATCCGCATGAGCATCCTCACGATCACGACCATGACCACGATCATGAGGACGATCATCACCACGATGATGAGGATGAGCACTTAGAGAGTCATACACATTCCCATCCGCATCCTCACGATCACTTCCATCCGCACAAGCATGAAGAGCATCATGCTCATGCCGGGCATACGCACGACCACAGTGATGAGCACGGTCACCACCACGGCCACAGCCATGAGATTCCCGCGAATGCAGGTCTTTGGGATCTGCTGGTTCTCGGAATCAGCGGCGGGATGGTTCCCTGCCCGACAGCGATCGTGGTGTTGATTGTGGCGATCGGACTCCACAGAACGGCGTTCGGATTGCTGCTGATTGGTGCATTCAGCGTGGGCCTGGCGGCGGTCCTGATTGCGGTCGGAGTCCTGATGGTGAGCGCCAAGCATGTGCTCGACCGGTTCTCATTTTCCGGACGTTTGATCAAGATACTGCCGGTCTTTTCAGGGGCCTTGATTACCCTGATTGGGGTGTTGCTGACGGTGTATGCGCTGAAGCGTGGTGGATGGCTGGTGATAAACTGGTAGTAGCGGAAGGCTCCATGATTTGATGAGATTTCTCCCTTCGGTCGAAATGACAGGCCGCGTCTGCGCTTTCTGTCATTCCGAACGAATGTGAGGAATCTCAGCGATCCAGGATCAGGCATCGAGTTGACTGCTTAATTCCCAATATGCAGCAACCGGATCGGCGGCTCCGTAGATTGCATTGCCTGCCACGATTTCCTCCACGCCGAGGTCCAGGACGGTTCGGATGGTTTGAGCGTTGATGCCGCCATCGACCTGGATGAGGAAATCCGCGCCGGTTTGTCCTCTCAATTCGCACAGCTCGCGGATTTTCCGGCCTGCTTCCGGCAGGTATTTCTGCCCGCCGAATCCCGGATTCACGGTCATCACAAGAACCAGATCGAGACAGGGAAGCACATATTCCAGGCAGTCAACCGGCGTGGCGGGATTCAGGGAGACTCCCGCCAGACGATTATGCGCACGGATTCTCATCAGCAGGGCGTGAAGGTGCGGAGTGGCCTCCGCATGGACGGTGATGCTTCGCACCCGATCCAGGAGAAACCAGGGGAAAACGGTTTCAGGATTAGCGACCATCAGGTGTACATCGAACTCCGAATTGCAGTGCGGAAGCAGCGACTGGATAATCAGCGGTCCGATGGTCAAATTTGGCACAAAATGGCCGTCCATGACATCGTAGTGAAATAGCGTGCAGCCTGCCTCCTCCAAGGCCCGAATGGATTCGCCGAGGCGGTCGAAAGGGGCAGAGAGCAGGGAAGGAAGGATTTTCTTTCGCGGATTCACTGTGGATACTCCTGTGTGGAAGGGGTCTCCTGGACCGGTTCGGACTGCGATCTTTCCGGGATTTCCGGCGCGTTCTCCGTGGATTCGGGGCGGTTGAAGTCCGAGGCGTTCAGTGTGGTCTTGTAGATCAATTTGCCGCTTTCCGCAGCACCGTCATAGACCTCGACGTTTACCTGTTTTCGGCAGGGAACCGGCACGGAGAGTTCATACCCCGGTCCCTCGATGGGGACCTTGATGGTTTGTGGTGCGGTATTCTTGTTGCCGGACAGTTCGGTAATTGAGAGGATCACATATTCGCCACCGACGGTATTTGGCAGGAGATAGCGGAAAGGCAGCCAGGATATCTGTTCCTCTTTCTCGTTTTCGGAACCGACGGTAAGAATAATCTCGCTACCCTCGGTGAGTTTTGAGCCGGGGGCGGGAAAGTGGTCCAGGACCCGATCCCAGTTCTCCGATGACTCCACTTTTTCCCAATCCACGGTCACTTGGAATCCCATTTGTTCGAGCAGCCGTTGAGTCTCCTGAACGGTTGTTTCGATCCGATTCGGCATGACGTAAGATTTCGGTCTTGGACCGAGGCTGACCAGGATGGCGACATCTTTTCCATAATGAAGGGCCTCGCCGGGGGCCGGTTGCTGTGCAATCACCACGCCCGGTTCGAGTTGCGGATGGTAGATGGCTGCCCGTTGTCCCGCAGCCAGGTCCCAATGCTGAAGAACGGGGTAGATTTCCTCTTCCTGACTTCCGACAAGGTTAGGAATGAGAATGCGCCTGGCCCCTTTGCTCACGGTGAGGCGGATCTTGCGGCCTTCTTTTACACGGATACCGCTTCGTGGACTCTGTTCGATCACCATCCCTTCCACCCATTGCTCGCTTTCCTGGTATTCAATGGGGACCTCAATGAAAAGGCCGGCGGTAGCAAGGATCTTAATGGCCTCTGTTTCGTTCTTACCGTATACGGAGGGGACGGTGACCTCCGGTGTATGGACTATGGCCGACACGATGGCATATCCCCCCACAAAGGTGAGTGTTCCCAGAAGGCAGATCGCCACCAGGCAACCCGTTCCCCAGGTCAACGTGCGAATAAAAAAACTGCGAGCCACGGATTTTGCCTCACGCTGAGGAGTTGTTTCGCAAACGGGCAGCGAACATGCCGTCGATCTGCGCCTGTGGGGGAAAGATCGAGATCCAACCTTCCTGAGCCACAATCGAACGAAACGGCTGAGGAAGGAAAGGGGTCACCGTTTCCAACCGCCAGCCCGGTCGAGATTCCAGGAAACGACGGATTACGTCCTGATTCTCCCGGCGGCTGAGTGTACAGGTGGCGTACACAAGGACGCCGCCCGTACGCAAGGACCGACAAACGGATTCTAGCAGAGTGTACGACAAATCGCCCAGTCTCTGCGGGTCCGAGGGTGAAAGACGCCATCGAAGGTCCGGGTGCCGACGCAACGTGCCCCAGCCCGTACACGGCGCATCCAATAAAATCGCGTCGAATCCCTGGGAATCTCTGTCCCAGGGCGGATGAAGACCGTCCGCACAGATGATGTCCAAGGACGTAGAGGCGGGTCTGAGACCCGCCCCTGCGGCGTGAAGCAATCGAAGACGTGAAAGAGAAACATCGGACGCCACGACCTGACCGGTATCTCCGAGAATCTCGGCGCAATGTGTGGTTTTGCCGCCCGGAGCGGCACACACATCCCAAACACGCATTCCCGGCTGGAGCGACAGGAGGAGTGGAACCAGCATCGCCGCCGGATCTTGAATGGTCACCCATCCTTCCGACACGATCCGGGACTGCATCGGCGATGCTTTCAGATTGAGG
>JAKPYU010000562.1 GCA_029568995.1 Candidatus Omnitrophota bacterium
CCACAGGAACTGTACCTCAAATTCCTCTATGAATATTTCCAGAGCGAACTTAACCGACCGAGCGAGTTAGAGGATATCTACGTTCCGGAAGGATTTAAGCGACTGAAGTACCAGGAAGAGGCGGTGCTGAGCGCCCAGAAGATATTGGAGGAGTATGGCGGTCTGTTCCTGGCCGACGTGGTTGGACTGGGAAAGACCTACATGGCCGCGCTGCTCGCTCAGCAGTTGAATGGGCGTTCCCTGGTGATTGCGCCGCCTCATTTGCTCGATGAGCACAATCCCGGCTCCTGGCACAATGTGTTTCGAGATTTCGGAGTTCGCGGATACAAGTGCGAATCCGTCGGCAAACTGGAAGATCTGGCTGAACGGGACCTGAAAAAATATACCCATGTGTTCATAGACGAGTCTCATCGGTTCCGGACAGAAACAACCCAGACTTACGAAACGCTTTCCCGGATCTGCCAAGGCAAGAAAGTGATCCTGGTTTCGGCCACGCCGCTGAACAACACGCCGAGAGACATTCTCAGCCAGGTGAAGCTGTTTCAAAAGGCCAGGAACAGCACCATTCCGAATGTCCGCGACCTGGAAGCGTTCTTCGGCTGTCTGGAAAAGAGGTTGAAGGATCTGGACCGTCAACATGACCGTGAGAAGTATTTCCAGGTTGTTCAGGAAAATGCGAAGGCGACACGGGAACAGGTTCTCAAGTACCTGATCATCCGGCGGACCCGCAAGGAGATCATGGATTATTACGGGGATGACCTGCGTCTTCAGGGGTTCAAGTTCCCGGAAGTTCTCGACCCGGAGGCGCTGTATTATCAATTCAATCAGACTGAGAACGAGGTTTTTGACAGAACGGTTCGGTTGGTAACACGCGATTTCTCATACACCCGGTATAAGCCGCTGACGTATTACACGGGCAAACGGGAACAGCATGAAGTCCAGAGCCAGCGAAACCTGGCGCAATTCATGAGAGTTCTTCTCATCAAGCGACTGGAAAGCAGTTTCCACGCATTCCGCCTGACGGTGAACCGTTTTATGCGGACTTATGACAGTGTGATTCGGGAATACCACAAGGGTTCTGTTTACATCAGCAAGAAGCATATCAACAAGATTTTCGATCTGCTGGAAGCGGACGATCAGGAAGCGATTGAGCGACTGCTTGAGGATACCGACAAGGCGGAGCGGCTGGAGGCAAGGGATTTCGGCAAGGATTTTATTCTGCAGCTGGAGAGCGACCGTAGAATTCTACAGGAAATTCACGATCTCTGGCAAAAGGTGAAGCGCGATCCGAAATGGGAAGCGTTCCGGGATGTGATGCAGAGTCGGCCCAACCTGAAGAAGGATAAGGTCATCATTTTCACGGAATCGAAAGAAACGGCGGACTATCTTGCCGAGCGGATTGCCAGGGAAATCGAACCGAACGTGCTTCCGTTCACCGGCAATTCCAATGAATCGACGCGCAGGGAAGTGATCGCCAATTTCACGCCACGTGCACATCAACAACAGGACCGGTACCGGATTCTGGTTGCCACGGAAGTGCTTTCCGAAGGCGTGAACCTGCATCGCTCCAACATCGTGATCAACTATGATATTCCGTGGAATCCCACTCGTCTCATTCAGCGCGTCGGACGCGTGAACCGTGTGGACACAACATTCGATACGATCCACACGTACAACTTTTTCCCGACGGAAGAAAGCAACAACCTGCTGAAACTCAAGGAGGCGGCTGAAGCGAAAATTCATTCCTTTATTGAAATGCTCGGTTCGGATGCGCGGCTTCTTACGGAAGGTGAAGAGATCAAATCATTTGATCTTTTTGCGAAATTGACATCCCGGAAGACCATTACGGGTGAAGAGGAAGAAGAGGAAAGCGAATTGGAATACCTTGCGGAGATTCGGGAGATCCGGGACAAGAATCCCGAACTGTTCAGGCGAATCCGACGTCTTCCCAAGAAAGCCCGTTCTACGCGACTGATTTCTATTCCAAATGAACACGGGGTAGAACAGACTCCATCCCTGCTGACGTATTTCCGCCAGGGAAAACTGGAGAAGTTTTTCCTGGCACAACCGGGTAAGGACGAAGCGGTTGAACTGGATTTTTTTGGGACGGCGAAGTTGCTGAAGCCGGTTGATCCGCTGGAGAATCGGCGGCTCATACCACGCGACTTCTATGAATTGCTGAACAAGAACAAGGGCGCTTTTCAAGCCGCCACGAGCGTGGAGACCGAAGAGGTCCAATCGGCACACAGGGGAAGATCCAACGACGCCTATATTTTGAGACGCCTCAAAGCGAGAGAAATCCGAACCTATCACGGATTTACCGAAGAGGATGAGGGGTATATCCGCCAGGTGGTCCAGTTGCTGACAGACGGAGCCTTGCCCAGACCGACGACCAAGAAGTTGGCCCAATCTCTGAAGAAGGAAATCGAACCGCTTCGGGTTCTTGGAATTTTACACAGGGACATCCCCCGCGAATTCTTGCAGGGTACTGCCGTAGAGACAGGGGATTCCAAACAAAAGAAGCGCGAAGTGATCTTGTCGTCGTATCTGCTGGAGGAGAAATGAACCGGGACCAGGCACGTGATCTGATTCAACAGACTTTTGGGCAGGCATTCGACAAACAGAGGTTTCAGAATTTTTGTTTGAACTTACTCAACCGGATCGATCATTCCAAAGCACACTTGTGGAACAGGCAATATGTGAAGGACGCGTTTAAGGATCATGTGAACCGCTTTGAACGACTCGGCACTTATATCTCCCCAGAAAAGAAAAATCTCGATGTACTTATCGTCCACCTTGCGCAAGATTCGAAAATCGAGCATGCCAGGACTGCCATCCGTAATTTCGTGGCGGATCATTTGAGACAACGGGACGAAAAAGATGCGGCGCTTGTCGCCTTCGTATCCCCATCTGAAAAGCAGTGGCGATTTTCCTACATCAGGATGGAATATGCGGCTGACAAGAGAGAATCGGGCAATGTAGGCGTGAAAGCCCTTCTCACTCCCGCGCGGCGCTTCTCGTACATCGTCGGGGAAGGGGAAAGCTGCCATACCGCCCAAAGCCGATTTGTGGATCTGCTTCAGGATACGCACACCGATCCGACCCTTGCGGATATCGAGCAAGCGTTCAGTGTCGAGGCCGTCACAAAGGAATTCTTCCTGCGCTATAAACAATTGTTCGAGAAGATCCACGATGCACTGGACGATCTTACAGTCAACGACAAGAAAATCCGCGAGGAATTCCAGAGAAAACAAATCAGTCCCGTAGACTTCGCCAAGAAACTGATGGGGCAGATTGTGTTTCTCTACTTTCTCCAGAAAAAAGGATGGCTTGGCGTTGAAAAAGATCAGGAGTGGGGAACCGGCCCGCGCGATTTCATGAGGCGGCTGGCAGAAGGCAAGTATCGAAAGTACACGAACCTCTTCAATGATATTCTGGAGCCGCTCTTTTATGATACCCTGGCAACCGACAGGGGACACGAATCATTGTGCAAGATCTTCCAATGCCGGATTCCGTTCCTGAATGGAGGTCTGTTTGAACCCCTGGGCGACTACAACTGGCGCAAGACGGACATTATCCTGCCGGACAGCCTGTTTACGAACAATGAACGATTTGACGAGGGAATCACCGGAACCGGCGTTCTCGATATCTTCGACCGTTACAATTTCACGGTCAATGAGGCGGAGCCGCTGGAGCAGGAAGTCGCGATCGACCCCGAAATGCTCGGCAAGGTCTTCGAAAACCTCAGCAAGGAGAACCGGAAAGGTCTTGGAACGTTTTACACACCCCGTGAAATAGTCCACTATATGTGCCAGGAAAGTCTGATCGACTATCTGGAGACTGCGACAAGGGGCTTCAGCCCCTTGCTGCCCGCCCGCCCCGTGACCCCGGACAGCCCCGTGACTCCGGACAGCCCCGTGACCCCCGCCAGCCCCGTGACCCCGGACAGCCCCGTGACTCCGGACAGCCCCGTGACCCCCGCCCGCCCCGTGACTCCCGCCAGCCCCGTGACCCCCGC
>JAKPYU010000572.1 GCA_029568995.1 Candidatus Omnitrophota bacterium
GTGTCTTTCCGGTAAGCCTGCGTGAAAAATAGTCACGAAATAAGTACGATCGGTTATCACAACAGAAGGAGGATAACCGATGCACCGGCAATCAAAAACCATGATTCAGCCCACCATTGAAGAGGTTCATCGTTTGTTTGAACAATGGCGTGAAGGAAGGACGCATCGTACGCCCATACCGGACAACTTATGGGCGAAAGCGGTCAGCCTATCCGCCGACCATTCCATCCACAGGATATCAAAATCGTTGCGGCTGAACTACTCGGCGCTGATGAGACGGGTATGCTCATCGGGAACAGGAAGTCTTCCGGAACCGTTGCCTTCTCATGCCTTTATAGAACTGGACATGAAGGCATCCACGCCGGGGGCCGAGTATGTCATGGAGAAGGAAAACCGGCACGGATCGAAGATGAAGATGCATATCAGAGGGAGCATCGGCACGGATCCCCTGGGGATCATCAGGACCTTTTGGGAAAGCGGGTTATGATCCAGATAACGCCGCATATGCGGATCCTTCTGTCGGTGGACGCGGTGGACTTCAGAAAAGGCATTGATGGATTGGCGGGGATATGCCGCCATGTCCTGCGAGCGGACCCTTTTTCCGGCTGCATCTTCATCTTTCGGAACAGGAGAGCGACCGCCATCAAGACATTGATGTACGACGGCCAGGGTTTCTGGCTGTGCCAGAAGCGATTATCCAAAGGAACATTCAGATGGTGGCCGGATCATGGCGATGGCGGCGCCGCCGCTCTGGCTGTCCACGAACTGCAACTGTTGCTCTGGAACGGCAATCCCTGCGACGCCCGTGTAGCCCCGGCATGGAAGAAAATCAACAGCGGATAAAATCATGCTTGCGTTCCGGGGGCGATCCTGATAGACAGGGTCCATGGAACCGTCGATCCGATACAGAGGCCGGGTGGTCACAGGTGAAGACATTGCGTTTATCAGGGAACTGATAGGCTCTCATCCTGAAGACAGCCGTTGGGCCCTCTCGAAGAAACTGTGTCAGTCTTGGAACTGGGTGCAGCCTAACGGGGCGTTGCGCGACATGGTCTGCCGGAGTCTGATGCTTGAGTTGGACAGGGCTGGACATATTCAGTTGCCTGCGATCAGGCGTAAAATGATCAATCCCTTGCTGGACCGTAAGAAGCCGTCCCCTCCTTCGATTGACCGGACGCCCATTCAGGGCGCGGTGTCGGACCTTGTCCCCCTTGCGTTTCGTCAGGTCCGACGGACCTCGTCAGAGACGCTGTTCAACAGTCTGATCGATCATCACCATTATCTGGGCTATTGCCATCCTGTGGGGGAGCAGCTCAAATATATCGTTTTCTCGAAGGACAGACCCATTGCCTGCCTCGCCTGGTCGTCCGCTCCCCGTCATATCGGATGCCGCGACCGGTTTATCGGCTGGACGAAAGAGATTCGGGAGAAGAACCTTTCCCTGATCGCCTGCAATACCCGGTTTCTAATCCTGCCCTGGGTTCGGATTCCCTGCCTGGCCTCTCATATCCTGGGGGCCATGGCGAGGATTGTTCGAGAAGACTGGGCGCGGATATACAATCATCCCCTGCATTATCTGGAGACCTTCGTCGAT
>JAKPYU010000693.1 GCA_029568995.1 Candidatus Omnitrophota bacterium
AGAACCATCATGAAGCAGGAGGAAACCGTCTTGATTCCCTTCTTCGATCCGATGACATGAAGGCTGGTTCGGACTACCTTGCTGGTCGCCGTGATCGCGCCCGCCACCATGCCGTCGGCGCCTCCCTGGTTGACCATCATCGCGCCCAGGTATAGCGGGTCTTTCATCAACTCCGCCGCTTCCTCTTGGGTCATGCCCTTCTGTTTCCGTTTCTCATAGAGGGCCTCTATCCATTGATCCCGGTCGGGATTGGCAGCGGGGTCCCACAACTTGGCCCCTGAGATCGACACGTTCTCCTTCTTGGCAAGCGCCTGCATCGCATCCGGATTCCCGATCAGGATGACATCTGCGATCTGTTCCTGCAGCGCAGTGGCCGCCGCCTGGATAGTCCGAGCATCTTCCGTTTCCGGCAGGACAATGCGCTGCCGATTGGCTCTCGCGTTTTCCTTAATGATATCGAGTGGGTGTGGCATTGAGCGTAGCTCCCTTGTTCTATAGTGGGTGGTTCATTATGGCCTTCAATGCGGGTGAGGCGTATGGTCCGTGACCCGTCCCTTCCGTTTTTTGACCTGCTTGACCAGTCTTTCCAGGGCAACATCAATGCAGGTCGGCAAATCCTCGCCCCGTTCCTCGGCAAACAGGTCCTGTCCGTATGCATGGGCGGATACTTCTACCCGCCGGTCCGGACGCTCGTATACGATCACGACGTGCATCTCCGAAATCACCCCGGAGATCCTTTCCAGTTTTCTCAGTTTCTTATCCAGATGTTCCTGCAAGTCGGGTGTGATTTCTCCGCCTCGGTTTGTCACGCTGATTTCCATGTCACAGCCTCCCGACGGTTTGTTCTTTCCCTGTCGAACGACTCGCTTGAGTATGGCTCAGGGTTGGTGAATAGCCCATCCGCCTACCCCCACCTGTCCTTCGTTTGCGATGATTTCCACCTCGGTAGTTTCTCCGAGTTCCACTTGAACCGCCTCGAAATCTTTCGGATCGTCTGTCGCCGGATCGCTGCTTTCTCGAGGCCCGTTGTAGCACTCCGGTAGGATGGGATCGACAAACGATTCCGAATACGGATTTTCCGCGAAGGGGCCGACTGCTGCGCTTCCATGAAACAACGGGTTGATCGGCTCGACCTCGACTTTGTACAACCCGTACGGAAGCCCGTAGATTTCAAACTCACCGGTTCCCCCAATCAAGAAGTCGGACACACAACTGATCGCCGTCATGTAGGGATCGTCCATTTTCCGTGCCATAACGCTTGCCCCCTGGACCGGATACCCGGACCGGCGGATGACGGTTCCGGCAATTCCCCCCATTGACGACCAGAAACTGTCCGCCGGATACAGCCAGGACAGGGAAAAGATATCATCCGGATTCAGGTCGGCAAGGCTGGAGTCATCGTCCGAACGAATGGGAAACATGGTGGGTAGATACCGATCGTTTTCTGTGTCCCCATCATTCCAGAACGAATGATTCAGTTGGCTATGGCTCAATCCGAGAAAATGCCCAACCTCATGGACAATGGTCGCCAGGAGCGCCTGTTTGCCCTGTTCTCCCGATGCGCAGTTCATCCCGTTAATGATGATGTCCGCTCCGATGATTCTTCCCCCGGTCTCCACATACGACTGGGTAATTCCCAAATAGGTGTATCGTGCGCCAACCCCCTGCAGCAAGTCAATAATCAGCCCGTCCGTGTCCAGAACCACAGGATTGATATCATCGGCAGGGATTTGCAGATGTTCGTGGGCATTCTCGTCCGACACATCGTCGCCAAGAAAACCGTCATGCTGGAACGATACAGTGGAGGTCGGCACGGATTGCCAGATCCGAAAAGCCATTCGAACCTGCTCGACCGCTTCGGCGTTGGAAAAGGGGCCGAGAGGCCCCTGATCCACTCGGTAAAAGATTTTGCCGCCGTGTGTATCCCAATGAACCGGATCGCCGGAGTCCGTTACCTGGAATCCACCCGCTTCCACCAATCCGGTCGGCAGCACACTGAGAAATGCAAAGATCCATCCCATGCGCCTGACAACCATCTGCAAATTCATCAATATCCGTCCAAGACCACTCGGTATTTCCATGGGTCCTATCTGTCCCATTCGTCCCATTTCCCCCCGTCCTCCACCAGACAAAGCCGGATCGCCGACACGAAAAGTCCCAATCGCCTGCGATCCGGCGATCCCAGAAGACGGTTCGGCGACCACGGATTTCTCACAAAAATCTCCAGATATTCCAGCGATTGTCCCGGTTCCGGAGGGACATACCGTCGAATGTGCCACGCGTCCGAAGAAATTTCCATTTGGGTGACCTGTCTGCGCGGATCGATCAAATCCACCTGGAGCGGTTCGCCCGTGATTTTCGTTTGCGCACAACAGATCAGTACCAGTTCTCGCAGGTCGAATTTCGGCAGGATCAGTGTAGCCTTGCCGGACGTGGCCCGAAACGGTGGTCCGTCGCCCAGCCGTTCCAGGTCATACCAACCCTCGCCCAGGATGGGCCTTTCGTTGAATCCAAACACGTAAAATCGGTTCACATTCGTACCCCCGGAAGATCCTACCACAGGTGGAAAGAAGTTCCTGGCTTGTCTCTTGTTTGCCGACACCACACGCAGAGACATTATATATCCAACTCCTTGTGATTCAAGTGGTTACTGACAGGTTGGCTGGACAGAACGGATTGGCATAGGTGTTGCTGCAGCCAACTGCGACGTATTGCATTTATTGGGGCAGGAGAAACAACGAGACATGATTACAGGGCTATACTCGGCAGCTTCCGGCATGATCGTCCAGATGAAGAATCAGGACGTTCTTGCCCACAACCTCGGTAACTCCCTCATCCCCGGATTCAAACGGGAATCCATGATCGTCCGCTCGTTCCCCGACGTCATGCTGGAGCAGTCCTACGCCGGGATCACTCCCAGCCTCGAAGAACCTCGATATAACCACGCCATCGGTCGAATCGGCACTGGCGCAGGTGTCGATTGGGTTTACACCGACAACTCCCCCGGCGTTCTCCAACAGACGGGAGATCAGAACGATCTCGCGATGGTTGGAGACGGCTATTTCACGATCCTCACTCCCGATGGAATGCGCTACACGCGAAACGGCAGTTTCTATCGGGATTCGCAGGGATATCTGACCACGCCCGAAGGGCACTACCTGGCCGGACAGGGCGGCGGGGGATACATCCAGCCGATTCGAGTGACATCTAACGAATACACCGTGGACAAATACGGGAACCTGTTTGAAATGGGTTTCGATCCGAATACCGGCGTTCCCGTGCAGAATTTTGTCGATCAACTTCGCGTTGTGGATTTCCGCAATCGCGATCTCCTACAGAAAATGGGAAACAATCTCTACGCCCTGGAACCTGGCAACGAGGATCAGATCATCCCCCCGCGTCACTTGGGCGTGTCACAGGGATTCATCGAGCGCGCCAACGTGGTTCCCACCACGGAGATGATCCATCTGATGGACTCCATGCGCACCTTTGAAGCCAATTCCAGGGTTCTGAGAAAGATCGACGACACGGTGCAACGCGCCGTCAACGACGTGGGACGAGTGAGCTGATACCGCAACCCGGGCAAGTCCTGGGGAACACAGGAGGACTACAATGCTTCGAGGGTTATTCACCGCAGCGGCTGGGATGACCGGCATGTCATTCGAGGTGGACAACATCGCCAATAACCTCGCGAATGTGAATACGTTCGGATACAAACGCACCCGGGTGGATTTCCAGGACTTGCTGTACCAGACGCTCCGTCCGGCAGGAACCTCGGTCGCCGCAGGCGTCGATGTCCCCGCCGGTATCCAGGTCGGTCACGGTGTCCGCGTGGCGGCAACACGCAGAGTCTTTACGGAAGGCTCCTACCGCTCCACGGAGAATCCGCTCGACTTGGCCATCCTCGGTAAGAACGGTTTCTTCCAAGTCCAACTCCCGGACGGCACGTTGGCCTATACCCGTGACGGTGCGTTCAGCGTGGATCAGACAGGCACGATCGTCACTTCGGACGGCTACATTCTTCAGCCGCAGATCACGATTCCCCAGGACACGGTTGCCATGAATGTCAGCGAAGAAGGAATCGTTACGGTCATTCAGGGGCGTTTAACCGATGCCCCCAATGAACTCGGAACCATCCAACTCGCCACGTTCTTCAATCCCGCCGGACTTCATGCCGACGGCAATAATATCTTCCTGGAGACCGCCGCGTCCGGGCCTGTGCAGTTGCTTGACCCCGGCACGGATGGGGCCGGCAAGATCGCCCAGGGTTTCCTGGAAAACTCCAATGTCAATATCGCGGAAGAACTCGTGAATCTCATCACCGCTCAACGCGCGTTTGAGGTGAATTCACGGGCTGTCCGATCTTCCGACAGTATGTTGCAGACGGCAGTAAATCTGGCTCAATAAAGGTCGTAAACCGGGAGAGGAACCATGAGAGGACCGAATGACTGGCAGCAGACACAACTGGAACGGATCGCCATTACCTTCCTGGTCAGCGGACTTCTGATCCTGCGGGCGACCGGTGTTTGGGCGCTCGACCAGCCCGAACAAATTGTGATTGGACTGCCGGCTTCCTACATTGTCGAACAGGCCAGCGCACAGACCGTCAGTGTGGGGGATCTGGCCCAGTCGATTACCGGAGGCACGGAAGAAGAGCGTTCGGCCTTGCGATCTGTCCCGGTCGCGCCGGTTCCCGATCCGGGCGAATACCTGGTCTGCACTTCCTCTCGGATTATCGCCGCCGCCAGGCAGAACGGATTCGATCAGTTCCGGCGGGTCAGCTTCGACGGTCCCCGGAATTTCAAAATCTTCGGCATTGGGCAGACTGTCAGTGCAGACACACTCGCGGAGCGAATCACGCAGGAGATCATTCAGGAATTAGATTGGGACCCGAAGGAACTGACGGTTCGGGTCCTCTCATTCCCCAACGATCTCCGGCTGCCTCCGGGCGATGTGCGCATTCAGACCTACCGAACATCGCCCCAGCGGTACGGCATAGTCCAGTATGACCTCACTATTCTGCTCAATGATGAAGAATACATGCACCGAACGCTGATCGTGGAAATCGCCCATCGGCGGGATGTATACGTGTTCCGAAACAACAAATCGGCAGGCTCCATGGTCACGCTTCAGGATGTCGATGTGCAAACCCGCTACATTCGTTCGGAACGCGAAGATGAATATACAATCCGCGATCCACGCGAACTGGTTGGCAGAAAACTGGCGCGTACCGTCAATCGCGGGATCACCGTCACTCGGGACCTGTTTGCTCGCGCTTATCTGATTCCACGAGGCCAGGTGGTCAGCATGGTCGTTCGAAATGGAAATCTCCGAATGGATATCCGGGGTAAAACGGAACAGAATGGAAATATCGGCGATGTCATTCGCGTTCGGAACTTGTTCGACAACAAGACCGTCCAGGCCAAAGTGGTTGATGCGAACACCGTGGAGATGATTTAGTGTTGTGTAACCGAATTGCCTTTACAGAGCGTCACGTCATCGCGAGGAGCCGCCCGGAGTCTGCGAAGGGCGGCGACGTGGCGATCTCCGGCTTGCACGTTCGAACGGCGAGATTGCCACGCTTCGCTCGCAATGACGATATTGTCCAGACTACTCATTTACACAACACCAGCACGGCAGAGGGAGAAAGATGATGAATCCGAAAAAACTGACAAACCATGACGATATCCCCCCTCTCCCCCTGGGAGCACGTCTATGTCTCACTCTGGGAGAACCTTTTCTTCTCCCTCACTCTTCGGGAGAACAACCCATTCTCCCTCTCCCTCTGGGAGAGGGTCGGGGTGAGGGAAAGTGCGCAGCGTGTGGACCGGGAGAGAATAGGGGTGAGGGAAAGATATTGGGAATCCTGTTGATTCTTCTTTGCCTCTTTGCGGCGCTCTCCGCTACCCCCGCTTCCGCCAAGGGCCTCTGGGACCGCAAATCTCCAATCAACGGATTCTATGTCGCCGGAAATGCGGACAAGGTCGGGGACATTCTTACCATCATCATCACAGAAAGCAATCGCGCAACCGAAGTGGCGGACGCTGAAACCAAACGAAAATCGACCGTGTCCGGGAAGATCTCCTCATTCTTCCAGGAAAAGATCGCCGGGAGTCTTTTCGGCCACAAGAAAAGCGACAAAAACGCCATCGACTTCCCGGAGTTCGGTTTTGACGGGCAGAACGATTTCAAAGGCGAGACCGAGGTGGAACGCAGCGATACATTCACAGCTCGCGTGGCCGCCAAGATCGTCATGATCGACGACAATGGAAACTTCCTGGTCGAGGCCCGCAAGACCATCAACATCGGCAAAGAAACCAAGAGCATCGTGCTTTCCGGCAGTGTCCGTCCGAATGATGTCACAGCGGACAATACGGTGCTTTCGACTCAGATCGCGGATGCGCAGATCAGCTACGAAGGCGGTGGCCCAATTACCGGCATGTCGAATCCGGGACTGTTTACACGGGCGTTGAGCGTATTCTTCTGAGGAGCACTCTCATGAGACGACAAGCGTTGGTTCTTGCAATTCTTCTGATTCTCCTCATGGCGATTTCGGTGCCGGCCGCGTCGATCACCCGAATCAAGGACATTACGCGCGTGGATGGCGTCCAGAGCAACCAGCTGATCGGATACGGTCTGGTAGTGGGCCTGGATGGAACCGGAGACGGCGGTGGTGGCGCTACCGCCCAGATGATCGCCAACATGCTCAATCAGATGGATATGCGGGTCACCGCCGCAGGCATCGATCCGAAAAATGTCGCGTTTGTCATGGTCGGCGCTGAACTTCCCCCCTATTCCAGAGAAGGTTCACCGGTTGACGTTGTGGTCTCCAGCTTGAACGGCGCGGAGAACCTGGAAGGTGGCACGCTGCTGTTTGCAGCCCTGCGAGGCGCCGACAACCAGATTCACGCCATCGCGCGCGGTACGGTCCTGACCGGCGGATTCAAGGTCGGAACCGGCCAGGGCGATCTGGTCAAAACCAATCATCCCACCGCCGGACGGATTCCGAACGGCGGCACGGTTGTCGGCGAACAGGTGGTCACCGAGGTTTTGCAGGAAGGATTCTTGCGCCTTCTTCTCCAACACCCGGATGACAAGACGGCCATGAATATCGAGGATGCCATCAACGGCGCACTGGGGACCAAGGCGGCGCTTGCCGTCAGTGCAGGCGTTGTTGAAATCGACGTCACCAAACTGATGGATTTTGAATTCGACAATGAAGTCGATCTCCTGGCGGTCCTGGGAGATCTCGAAGTGGTGACGGATATCCCGGCCCGCGTGGTGATCAATTCCCGCACCGGCACGGTTGTAGCCGGGCAGAATATCCGACTGGATGAGGTCGCCATCGCCCACGGCTCGCTGACGATCACTATCGAGGAGACAACTACGGTCTCCCAGCCAAGCCCGCTCTCCGCCAGTGCCGAAACCGTCGTTGTTCCTCAACAGGAACTGACCGTCGATCCTGGAAAAGGCGGACTCCATCTGGTCGAAGGAGCCACCGTGGAACAACTCGTGGAAGGATTGAATCTTCTGCATGTGACCACACGGGACCTGATTTCCATCTTCCAGAGTTTGAAAGAAGCCGGCGCGTTACACGCCGAGCTGATTATTCTGTAACAATCATCCCCTTTGGGGTTATGAATGGCATGAGCTCATCGCGTTGGCGGGATGTGTAGACAAGGAGGTCACCATCCCTCCGCCAAACCGGATTGGAGGAAATAACACATGTCGGACGATCTTCTTCTCGGAAGCAGCTACCCACAGGCCTCCGCAATGGTGGACGGCGGGCGAATGGACGGCGACATCAAACGTCTTCAGAACCTCACCGAGAAATCCTCCGGGAAGATGAACGAGAAACAGATGCGCGAAATCGCCAGCGATTTCGAGGGCATCCTGGTTCGCCAACTCATCAAGGAAATGCGCAATACCGTCCCCCAGGACGGGTTCCTGGAACCGACCCATGCAACCGAAATGTACCAGGAGATGGCCGACGACGCGCTTGCGAAAGACCTCGCGGGACAGGGGGGATTCGGCATCGCAGACCTGGTCTATGAACAACTCAAGGAAATCCAGGACAATCTGCACACCTCCGAAAGTATCCTCAAACAGATGGAGGAGAATAAGGAGCAGTTCCTCAGTCTTCCGAACAAGACCGAACAGTCGGACAGTGCCAAGTTCATCCCGATGAACAAGAAAAGCGATCCCGTTGCCGGAGCCATTCCCTTTGACCAGGGTCCCAAGTTCATCCCAATGCCGGAACGGAATCCTTACATGGACTTCACCAAGCCGGTCATTCCGTTGGATAAGGTGGAACGGCGATGAATGAACTATCAGTCTATAAGAGCTACGGTCCGTTTCTCAATACCCAGAGAACGGAACGCCGAACGGAAGCCGTCAAAGAACGGGCCTCAAGAGACTCTTCGTCTTTCTCCCATGATCGACCGCGACCGAACCTGGATCTGCTGATCTCCATTCTGGAACAGGAAATCCACTTGCACGAAAGTCTCCTGGCAAAGAAAAAAGAGGAACGTCCGCTTCTGGCAACCGGGGCGATGAATGCCCTGCAGAGTGTCACAGAGGAAATGAGCGAACAGATTCGGAGAATCCAGTCACTCGAAGAGCAGCGCCAGGATGAAATGAGCCAATGGGCGGAATACCTGGGAACCGCATCGTCCAAGATTACTTTAAAGATGATCTCCCACATGCTTCCGCCGGATGATGCCGAACGGCTGTCTTTTGTCGGAGATCGGCTGAGAGATCTGGTCCTTGCGGTTCGCAAGGAAAACATCATGAATGAACTGCTTGTACGACGCTCGCTGCGTTTGCTCAATGAAGAAGTCCGGGTCCTCATTGGTGGAAAAGAGGAAACCGCTTCCTATTCCTCAACCGGCGGCGTTGTGCAGCAGCAACGACGATCCCGCAGCTGCATTGTCGACTGCCGCGTGTAGGTATTGAGAACGCGCCGGGGGGTGAGCACCGTACTCGACCCTACTCCGCCGTTACCCCCTTCAACTCCCCAAGATTCCCCTTAATCTTTGCAACCGCCTCCGCAACATCGTCCATATCGGACGGATCGCCGATCAGCATGTTCTGTGTCAGCCATACCGCCTCTTCCCGGCACACTCGTTCGCAAACCGGGCAGCGGACCTTCGAGTAGTCCATGTATCGGTCGCTCACTTTGTTGAGTGCAGGCCAACTCTCATCCAGATGCTGAAACAGGGGAAGCTTGTACAGTGGCACATATCCCTCGGAGCAGGGAACACCTTCCGCTCGAAGCGCTTTCAGGAACACATTCCGGCTCACTCCGCCGAATTCCTGGGAATTGAACCGGAAGATATACAGGTGGTAGGCGTGACGGGTTGCGCCGGGCGTCATCACCGTCGGCTCCACGCCGCCGATCTCGCGTAGTCGGCTGTCCAGGTACGCGGCGTTGTTCTCGCGCCGGACACAGTATTCCTCCACGCGATCCAGCTGCACCATCAGAATGGCCGCCTGGAATGCGGATAGGCGGTGATTGCCGGACATGTTGTGGTGCTCGTACCATTTGCCCGTGCGGACACGACCGCAGTTCTGGAATGAGAACAGCTGGTCGAAGACCTTCTCATCGTTGGTCGCCGTTGCGCCGCCCTCGCCGCTGGTGACATTCTTCGAGGACTGGAACGACCAGGTTCCCACGTCGCCGATGGTTCCCGCCATCTTGCCGGCCCATCTCGCGCCATGCGCCTGCGCGGTGTCTTCCAGAACACTCAGGCTATGTTTCTTCGCGATCCGCATAATCCGATCCATATCAACGGGATTTCCCGCGATATGCACCGGGATGATCGCCCGCGTCCGCTCCGTGATCGCCTCTTCGACCTTGTCGGGGTCTATGTTGTATGTGTTCGGGTCGATATCCACGAAAATCGGCACGGCGTTCACCGCCAGCGTCGCGGTCGAAGTCGCCATGAACGTATAAGGCGGGAGGATCACCTCATCCCCGGCACGAATTCCCAATGCCTGCAACCCGATGGAGATCGCATCGGTCCCATTGGTGCACGAGATCGCGTATTTCGCGCCGAGAAACTCGGCGAATTTCCGGTCGAATTCCGCCACTGCTCGCGACCCGATTCCCCATTCGCCGCTGCGTACCACATCGATCAGCGCTTCTTCCTCGCGGATGTCTCGTACGGGCCATTTCGGAAATTCACGAGTTCGTACCGGCGTTCCGCCACACACTGCCAAGTTCGCCATGAATGACCTCCTTCGGATGGTTCCTTATTTCCCATCTTCTGATTCTTAATTCTAAATTCTTAATTCATCCCCCACCCTGTCCACTCCGTCAACCCCGTCCACACTTCTCTTGTGTCTCCCCCTCTCCATCATTGGAGAGGGGGCCGGGGGGATGAGGATCTTACCCCTCTTTTCTTCAATTCTTAATTTTTAATCCGTAATTCGTAATTGACTTCCTACTCCTTCAGCGCCCCCGCCGTCAGTCCCTCAACAATCTGCCGTTGGAAGATCAGGTAGATCGCAATCATAGGGATTGTGGTCATGGTCAATCCGCATAACAGGTAATGATACTCCACTTTGTGGTATCCATAGAAGGCCAAAAGCCCCAGCGGAAGCGTCTTCAGAGATTCGGATTCGATGAAAATCAGCGCCAGCAGAAATTCGTTCCATGCGCCCAGCGCGGTGAAAATCCCCACCGTGGCCAGCGCAGGCGTGATCAACGGAACGATGATCCGCCCGAATACCCCCCAACTCGTACACCCGTCGATAATCGCGCTTTCGTCCAAATCTCGGGGCAGATTCACCATGAACGCCCGAAGGATATAAATCGACAGCGGAAGGGCCGTCCCGCTGTATGCCAGGATCAGGCACCACCGGGTGTCCAGGAGGTTCAGCTCACGGAACTCAATGAATAACGGGATTAGAAAGGCCTCCGTCGGGATGATCAGTCCGATCAGGAAAATCGTGAAAATCGTATCTCGTCCGGGAAACCAGAGTCGGGAAAAGGCATACGCAGCCATGCTGGAACAGACCAATACGACAACCAGCGTGGCAAGCGTGATTGCCACGCTGTTCCACACGTATGTCCCGATGTTCCCCTCAGTCCAGGTGTATGCGTATTGAGCGGCGATTCGCGAGAAATCCCAGTCCTTCGGAAATCCCCAGGGATTTAACATGATCTCGAAACTGGTTGCCTTGAATGACGAATACGTCATCCAGATCAGTGGAAAGAACATGGCGGCGCTGACAGCAATCAGAAAGGCATACAGCAGGAGGACCGGCAGGGATAAATGGAATGGACGGGATGTGGAGGTCTCGGACATCAGAACTCAATTACCTCCCGCCGATGCTGGTAAATCTGGTAGATCAGGGTCAACAGGAAAACCAGGACCGTCATGATCACTGCAAGCGCACTTCCGTATCCCAGGTGATCGAAATCGAAGGCTTCCCGAACCAGCCAGGTTGCCACCATCTCGCTGTGATGGTCCGGACCGCCATCCGGTGTCATTACATAAAACAGGTCGAATGCCCGAAATGCCCCCGTGGAGCAAATCAGAATACACACCGCCATCACTTCCCTCAGCAGCGGGATATTCACGTGACGGATACACTGGAACTCCGATGCGCCGTCAATTCTCGCACTTTCAACCAGTGAGACAGGAATCCGCTGAAGCCCCGCATAGAACAGCATCATGAAAAATCCCGCATAGATCCATCCGGATACCAGGCACACCGCCGGCAGCGCCGTATACGGATGTGCCAGCCAGGGCCACATCAGGTTCTCCAACCCCGCACTTTTCAACAGCTGGTTGAGAATCCCGTAGGTCGGGTGATAGACAAACTTCCAGATCAATCCCACCACCACAAGCGAAAGCATCATGGGAGTGAAGAAAAGAACTCGAAAGATATGAAATCCGGGATATTTCATGTTCACAATCAAGGCGACCACCAACCCGAACAGAACTTCCACGATCAGTGTGGCAAACAGATACCCGAAATTATTCGCGATGGACAGCAGAAACACATCATCCCGAAACAGCGCGTCCGTATAGTTCCAGAGTCCCACCCATTGCCATCCCAGTCCGGTGCGAATCTCCATGAAACTGCATACACCGGTCCCGATTGTCGGCAGCAGAACGATTCCGCCGAACAGCGCAAACGCCGGGAGAATGAACAGAACCGGCGTAATCCATCCACCGAACAGGACCGATCTGCGTCTCATGGGTTCTTGCCTCCCGAAAATCCCAACGCATCGTGAGCGCGAAGACGTTCAATCCGACGGTCACACCGTTCGAGCGCCTCTTCCGGTGTGGAAAGTCCGCCGATAACACTGTTGATCGCATCGTAAAAATGCCGGGCCACATCGGTGCGAAATCCCGTGTCCGCCGGGGCTACCAGCATCGGCGCGGATTCGGCCAGCGAACGCATTTTGGCAAGGTGCGGCTCCACTTCACCCTCCATGGCCGCTTTCACCGCCGTGAATACCCCAGATGACTCGACCAGGCGACGTTGGGATTCCGTCGAATAGAAATGCCGCAGGAACCGAATCGCCAGCTCTTTCCGGGGGCAGTCCTTGTACATCATGAATCCAGCAATCACCCCCAGTACGCTTTCCTGGTTCCCTTTACCCCCTGGAATAGACGGCGTATTCATAAAGTCGAAATGCAGTTCCGGGACCTCATTGATCCAATAGTCGATCACCCAGGAGCCGATGGGGTGAAATAGCGCTTCCCCGGTTCGAAACGTCATCTGCCCTTCCTCATCGGTGAGTCCGATCACGCCCGGATTGAAGAATCCTGATTGCTGAAGATCCTCAATCAGCTTAAGAGCTTGTATGAAGTCAGGATTCGCAAATTTAGTTCCGGGAGCAAGATTTAGAGCCTGCCTGTAGGATTCTTCCCCTGCCACACGCGAGATAATATGAGCGCCCCAGTTTCCCAGCACCCACTTGTCGTTATTCCCGGCAGTGATCGGTATCAGCCCCGCCTCTTTTGCCTTGCGACAGACGTCCACAAACTCCCGCCAAGTCTCCGGAACGCCTGCCTGAAGGGTGTTCAATAAGTCCGCATTGTACCAGAGAATCGTCGTGATCCCGACAGAGTGAGGAATCATATAGATTCGGCCGTCGACTTCCGCCCACGGCCAGACATAATCGTAGAACTCATCTTTCCAACCGTCTTTCTCCAGGTATTCGGTCAGGTCGGCAGCCCGGCCCGCTGCATAGTCTCTCTGCACCAGCCACCCGCCCCATTGAAAAAACACATCCGGCGGATTCCCTCCCGCAAACAGTTTCACCAATCCCAGGTCCTGATAGACCTCATCCTCAATGGCGATCTGAATTACCCGCATACCGGGATTAAGCCGCTCAAACTCGGCGCAGATTTCATCGTAAACGCTCTTGATCGTTCCGCCGGTTTCGGCGTGAGCAAATCGGAGCGTGTTCGGATCGGTGTTATGCCCCTCTTTAGGCGAACCACACCCGAGTATCGCGCACACTGTGACGCAGATCAGGCCCGAAAAAATGTAACCCCACCTCATTGTTCGCTGTCTCCCTGCACACAGAGGTGATAAAGTATCGTCACGATACCCTAGACAGATTTCCGGCCAAAGGGCCGTCCGTTTCATCGTTCAACCATGAAGAATGCCCTTCTTTCGGGATGCGTGGCTCTGTTCCTGATCGCGTTTCTGGTGCTGCCCCTGGCTGCAACAGTCCGGGATGCCGTCTGGCATAACGGACATCTCACACCGGATTATCTTTTCTACACCATCAGCGACCCATACCTGCGAGGGCTTCTGGCCAACAGCCTCTTTCTGGCATTGATGGTCACACTGCTCTCGACCCTGATCGCCGTTCCCGCCGCCGCGACTGTCGGACGTTGGACCTTTCCCGGTCGAACTCTGCTCCTGATGGCTTTGCTCGCCCCCCTGATTATTCCCCCGTTTGTCGGCGCAATCGGAATGCGGCTGATTTTGGGACGATTCGGACCGATCAATCTCCTGTTGATCTATCTGGGTCTCTCGGAGAACGGGCTGGATATTCTCGGTTCGGGGAAACTTTTCGGGATTATTGTTATTGAAACCCTCCATTTCTTCCCGTTGCTCTTTTTGATGCTGTTAAGTCCCATGGCACAGACACGCGGTTCGCTGGAGGAAGCCGCTGCCGGACTCGGCGCGGGTTTTGGGTTGAGTGCCAGGAAAGTCCTGTTTCCGATGCTTCGTCCGACTCTCGCGGCGGGGATGCTCATTGTGTTTCTCTGGTCGCTCACCGATCTCGGCGCGCCGCTCATGTTCGACTACCGGTATCTGATTCCGGTCAAGATCTTCGACACCACGAGTGAAATCGGTTCATCTCCCGTGGGGTCCGCGCTGGTGGTCGTGCTTCTCGTTGTGGTCTTGGGGATTTTTGCGCTGTCGCGGTGGATTCTCGGCAGGAATGTCGCCTGGCGTTCAGTCAGGGAGTCCGCTTCGCATCCCGTGCCGCTTTTCGGTACACCCCTCTTTCTGCGAATGATGTGGCTTGTGCCGCTGGGAGTGATTTCGATCCTGCCGCATCTGATGATTATTCTCATCTCCATTTCAGGACGATGGGCGATGACGGTGTTTCCCGAATCGCTGACACCGGAATTTTATGCCCGCTGCCTGCTGGACCCGATTGGATGGGGAGGTCTGTCGAACAGTCTGTGGATGAGCGCCTGTGCCACGGTTGTGGATGTTGCCTTGGCTTTGATTCTTGTACATTTGGTGGTTCGGAAACGGGTGCAATGGGGGTGGTTGCTGGACCTGGGAGCATCTTTACCCCTGGCGATTCCGGGAGTGCTACTTGCGTTCGGCTATTTGAGCCTGTTCCTGGGAACTCCATTGTCCCCGATGAGCTCGGCAACGTCCGTTCTGATCATCGCCTATGCGACACGCCGCTTGCCATACATGGTGAAATCCATCGCCGCGGGAGCCACGGCGATTCCTGCAACTTGGGAAGAGGCCGCGTATTCTCTGGGCGGCTCCGCGTTCCGGGTCTGGCGGAAAGTGACATTGCCCCTGTTGTTCCCCAGCATTTTGGCCGGGGCGATTATGGCGTTTATTTTCTCGCTGCTGGAAGTCGGATGTTCGCTGATTCTCGCCTTTCGTGAGAGTGACTATCCTCTGACCAAAAGCCTTTACAGCCTGTTCGCCCGGGCCACCGAGGGACCGCAAAGCGCCGCAGCCCTGGGGGTTATCGGCATGTTGATCCTGACAATGGGGCTGTGGTTCTCCGCTCGACTACTGGGACGACGGATCGCCGACCTGTTTAGACCGTTGTAGGCGCGCATCCGTCCCCCCCGTCCACAAAGTCCACGTTGTTCCCCGTTCCTTTCTTTCCTTTGCATCCCGCAATCCCCAATCTGCAATCCATTTACTCTGCACCCGAGAATCTGTAATAATTACACAAACATCTTGGAGATCACAAATGACAGTTCCCGCAGGTTCATCGTCTGGCGGCAAGAGTTCGGGAGCGGATATTGCATCCCTCGGCGCGGCGGAGCTGGAACGTCGGCGGCAGCAGCGCGGCAGCGGCGAAGGCGCACCGGCAGCAAGCGCTGCACCGGCCGGGGCGACTCCGCGCGCTCGTCCACGCACTCCCACCGAGCGATTCGCCGCGCAACTCCAGGTCAGTCCCCGCAAAGATGAGTCCGGCGAATACATCCGTCTGATTCGCGATGGTTACGCTGACCGTGTCGAGGCCATGATTCGGGAGGCAGGACGGGACATCGAGGTCGGCAAAAAAACCGACCGATACTCCAAGGCCGCGAAGGACATCGTCTCCGAGTTTGAAACCAAGGCCAAAGAATTCACCAGCAAGGTCGAACTCCTGAAGCGGGTCGAGGAACGGATCGGCAACCTCCGCAAACTGGTCTCCGAGGAAGCGGATGCGGACGAAATCCAGAAGGTCCTCGGCCATGATCGCCCGACATCCGAGAAGGTCGCCCGCCTTCTTCAAGACACTCGACAATTCCGTGATGAATTGGTCAATCTTGCCATATTCATTTTCGACCTGAGAGATCGCCTGGATGAACAGGTTCGATCCGAAGCGAAGCGCGAAGAGCAACTCCGACTCCGAATCACGGAACTCTCCTCGAATCTGTCCTCTAAGGAACGCGTCGATCTGGAGGTCCAGCTCGAACGATCGCTGCGCGGTGTCAAACATGAACCCCGACTGGAGATTCTGGAAAAACTCGAAAAAAAACTGACCGAAGATTCTCCCGAAGGCAAGGAACTACGGAAGCAACAACTTCTCGAAGAGGCACGCTCCCACCTCCAGTCCGGCCATCCCGAAGCCGCCCTTCCGCTTCTGGAGCAGGCCCATGAGATCGTCATTACCAGTGAAGAAGTCCTCTTTGAATTGGGCAAGACATACCAGATTCTTGAACGCTATGACGCCGCGGTGGGAGCCTTTAACAAATTGCTGAAGGGGGGGGATGCCGTTGAAATCCTGGTTCCGCTGGCCCAATGCCTCGAGGCGCTCGGACAGACCGCCCAGGCCCTGCGCACCTACGAACGTGCCCTGGCCCTCCGCCCCGATGATTTGGGGATACGGATCGCGGAGTGTGTCCTGCTGTCGCACACCGGACGGTTCGATGAAGCCGTGCGGCGTCTGACCGATCTCTCCGCGCGTCATCCCGATTCCTCCGAGACGGTGTTAGCGCTTGCACGCGCGTATGCAAGCCAGGGAATGTTCCCCAAGGCGCGGTCCATTCTGGTCACCCTGACTCAACAACAACCCGAATGCCTGGATGCCTGGACCGAATTGGCCGATGTGTGTTGGCGCTCCAATGACTTCGACGGCGCGGAATCGGCCTCTCACAAAGTGCTCACGCTCGATCCGAATTCCTTCCAGGCACACATCCGCCTGGGGGACCTGGCCCGCATGTCCGGCGACTTCCGCAGTGCAGATGAACACTATCGGACGGCAGAAACACAGAATCCTGATGATTTCTCTGTTCTCTTGGGCCTGGGAGCGGTTCTCCGGGAGAAGGGACAAGCGGAGGATGCGGTCCGAAATCTGGAGCGTGCCGTTGCGATGAATCCCAATGACGCCGAGGCATTTCATGAACTCGGCATGGCTTATCTGTCTAAGGGAGATGCTCTCGCGGCGGGTAAGGCCATTCAGCGCGCTGTCAGTCTCAATTCCACCGCCTGAATCCTGCCTTCCGAATTCAGACTCCGCTTCCGCCCATCCACAGGCTGGAAACCTCAGGACTGGTCTCTTCCTACTCCCGCAGAATAGAGACGTCCGGCGATTTCGTACACAGTCAGCGGACTGGAATAAATCGGGACTTCGAGCAGTTCGGCCTGCCTCTTTGTGTCGTCCAGAACGGGCCGTCCACCTGCAACGACAATTGCGGCCACATCCCGTGTCTCTGCCACCGCGACGATGTTCCGGTGATTCTGCACCGTGATCCACAGGCTGTTCTCCGGCGCATTCGCCAGGACATCCGATAACAGGTCGGAACAATAGACTCCCTCCACCGGCCCGGAGCCTTCTCCAACTACCGGGACAGCGTCAATCAACGCGACGGCTTCCGAGACGGTCTGCGGTTTCTGGTTCGTCATGTGTTCTCCTGTACTGCATGGGATGCCGGGGCGGGTGGATTAAACAGGATTTTCATGGTGACCGTGGTTCCGGAGGCCGGTGCGCTGATGGAAAACTCGTCCGAGCAGCGTTTCATATTCGGCAACCCCATTCCGGCACCGAATCCGAGGGCACGAACCACCTCATTCGCCGTGGAGAATCCCTCTTTCATCGCGTCGTCAACATTGGGTATACCCGGTCCCCGGTCTCGCGACAGGATGGTGATATCCTGATCCGAGAGAAAAGCCTCCAGAATGCCGCCCATGCTGTGAAGAATCACGTTGACCTCCACCTCATAGGCGGCGATGGCGGCACGGCGGGCAACATCCGGCGGCACTCCCCGATTTTTCAGCGCTTTCTTGACAAGGCCCGCAAACGTTCCGGCTGCATCCAGATCCATCGGCTCAACCCGGACTTCAATTCGTTCGATACCCGGTCTCTCCTGCGTGGCAGTCATGGACCGCGCCAACAGATCCGCTTCCCGCCGCTCTGCCGCTTTGGCCTCTTCGTTGAGACGCAGCATGACCGCGCGCGTCACGTCATTGTTGGTCAGCATTCCGACCAGCACATCATCCGCATTCAAGACCGGCAACCGCCCGAATCCTTTTTTCTGAAGCTCCTTGACAGCCTGGATGAGAGGAAATTTCTCCCGGACTGTGCAGACCTTCTGGGTCATCCACTTGTCAACGGGGGCGTGAATATCGTTCGCAACCAGGGCCTCGATCACATCCTGAATACTGACCAGGCCTGCAAGTTTGTTGCCGTCGGTGACAATGGGGATTCCGGAAATGCGATGGTCACGCATGGAAACCTGGGCTTCCAGCATGGTGGCATCCGGTCCCAGGACAATCAGGTTCTTCGACATGGCGTCCCGAACCCGCAGGTCATACAGGGCTTCATGGAAGGGAGTGTAGGAAACGGGATCGATGCGGGTACGCATGATTACGAATGGGCCTTGCTCTCTTCGGATCGCTTTTCATCGACCAACGGCGCAAGTGCAACACAGGACTCAAACAATTGCATGGAACATCGCCAAACGGGGATTCGACTTTTCCGGGCAGCCTCCAGGGTGGCTTCCGGGGGAGTTTTGCCCCGAACAATCACCACGCCGAGCGCATCGGTGGCTTCGGCCACCCGGATCACCTGGGGAGTCACGAGACCGGTGAGAATCACAAAATCGCGTTTCTTCGTGGCCAGAATATCCGAAAGCAGGTCTGCCGCGCAGACATCGTGCACCGAATACGGATGGCCCGGTTCGGGGGCCACCAGCGGCTCTGCGTCCAACATCTGAATGATCTCTTGAAGTTCCATTGCGCAATCAACTCTGAAAAAACCATCACCGTTCAGAGAACCGATGGTTCTGTCTTTTCACTTTCCGCGTTCAAGCCGCTCCATCCGTTCAGGAACGCAATCTTCTTTCCATTCCGAAATTCAAGGAAGAGAATCGCCGACCCGGCGCTGGAGACTCCCGAAATTCCACACTACACACCGTAAGCAACGGAGAGACATACAGTTAAGAACTGGGATAGTCCGATCGACGGCTCGGCCGCTTTATGATGGTTTTACCCAATTAGCGGGCAATATGCAAGAAACGTCAAGAAAATCAACCGCGTACAAGCATTCCGTCGCATGGAATTCCGCCCATAGATCTGTTTCCCGCTATGCACTCCGTTTCGTTCCCGTCCGTGCATTCTTGATCATCGTGATGGCGTTTCCGGAGTCGTTGAATGTGACTTCATCCATGAATGTCTTAATCAGCAGAAGACCCCGTCCGTGACTCACCAGGTTATCGACATTGGAGAAATCGTTCGGCAGGGATCGGTGGTCGAATCCTTTGCCCTCATCCTGAACGGTGTATTTTGCCCGTTTGCGGTCGATTCGACTTTTCACGATGACCTTTCTGGAACAGAAAGGCGTCATTGTGCTCCGATTCCGAACTTCTTCGTCATACCGAACCAGATCGGTCAGGGTGGTTCCTTTCATCTCAGAGGAGATTTCGAGATTTCCGTGCACGACTGCATTCACCAGGGCCTCATCAAGAGCCAAACGGATGTTTTTCAGCTCGGCATGAGTGCAGATTCCCAGGACAACCAGCCGCGCAGTCAGAAAATCAATCAGTGGCAAGGCATAACGCAAACTGCTGGGAAGGATGAAAGATTGTTGCTCTTCCTCGAAGAACTGGAACAGTTCCTCGCCGAGTCGCTCACGCTGGCGCATGGAGAGAATCTTCTCGGCAATCGAGGCGACATTTTCGACATCGTTGGGTTTCAGGAGAAAGTTCGACGCGCCCAAGCGGAGAGCCTGGATGACATCCTCTTTGCTGCCGTAGCCGGTGATGATCACAACCGGCGTTTCCGGGACCAGTTTCTTCAATTCCGCCAGGAGGCGCAGGCCGCCCATTCCGGGCATTCGCAGATCGGTAAACACCAGGTCCACATCTCGATCCGAGCAGATCTGCAGCGCGGTTTCGCCATCGCCCGCGCTCAACAACTCATAGTGATGATTTTCGGAGAGGATCTCCACAAGGAGATCGCAAATCACCCGCTCATCATCGACAATGAGGATGGTTCCCTCATTGCGTTCTTCGCCCGAAGGCAACAGGACATCGGAGAAGGAATCGGAGGGGGGGTGAGTCATTTCCGTTGTTTGTCGAATTAAGTCTGTTTCTCAAGAATCGTAGAGAGATACGAATGAATCGCCGTATCGTATTCCGCCGTGTGCCGGAACGCTTCCACGGCAAGACGACGGCGAGTCAGCAAACTCAATGTGGCATCGTACTCGCGCATTTCGGCCAGGATCGGTCCATATTCCGCCGGATTGACCAGAACGGCCACACCTTCGTGGTTCTTGGCTGCGCTGCGGATCATGGTCGGACCGCCGATGTCGATATTCTCAATCGCCTCCTCCAAGGTCACATTCTCACGCAAAATCGTCCGCTGAAACGGATACAGATTGACAACCACCAGGTCGATAGGCGGAATGCCATGCTGAACCGCCTCATGCATCTGGGCCTGGTCCTCTCGTCGAAACAGGATACCGCCATGGACCTTGGGATGCAGGGTCTTGACCCGACCGCCGAGAATCTCCGGCGATCCGGTGTAATCGCTGATCTGGGTCACCTCGACTCCTGCCTGACTCAATGTCCTGGCGGTCCCGCCGGTGGAGATAATCTGAACCTGAAGTTCGTTTAGCCCTCTTGCCAATTCCACAATTCCGGTCTTATCCGAGACGCTCAATATGGCACGTTTGACTTTTCGTCGATCCAATGCCCCACTCTCCTGGTCGGTTCTGTTCTTCTTGATTGAGATGGGTCCCGCGAAGTATGAAAAATCCCGGGGTTGATTCGCTTTCCAATGAATCGTATTCAATGGAGATTCCCCAGGAACTTTCGATCACTTCACGATAAAATCAGAACAAGGATACCACGACAGACCCGATCTTGTCACGAATGAGGCAGGGTTTTCATGAACAGACAGAAATTCCTCACAGTTCTCATCCTCCCGATTCTGTGTTTCATGGGCCAGGGATGTGCCACCCCAAGGCTGAAACCGGCGCCGCTGCCGGAAGCAAGAACTTCCGGGGACGGTTCCGTGCAAGTGGTCGAGAAAGAAGGCATTGTGCTGGAAATTTCCCAGGGACGAAACCCGTCGGGAAGTGGAAGCGAGCTGGTGACTTTTGATGTCATTGCCCACAATCCCGGTCCGCAGGAGGTCGAGCTGCTGATTGATCGCGCGGTCTTGACCGACGGGATGGGAAATCAATATCAAAGCATGGTCGTCCATGAAGTGCGTGTACGGACATACGCCTGGAGCACGGGAAGTATCTTCTATGGACGTCCCTGGGGCGGATTCGGCACAACCGTTCCGATTACGATCCCAGAGAACGCGAGTTACACGGACCGGAATTTCCCGACAACCCCTGTGTCCATTCTGCCGCGATCTCAAATACGCGGCTGTTTCTTTTTCCCCTGCCGGATCGGCAACACAACTTATGTCCGGCTCCTCGTCACCCGGCTGATCAAGGAAAAGGACGAGCCGGGATCCAGTCCCGATACCCTCCGGGTCACCTACCGCAAAGTCAATTACCAGTTCGAGTTCGATGTTGTGAAATAGGGGCAGGTAGATTGTGGATTGCGGATTGAAGAGGGGGATGGAAGGAGAGCTGGAGTAGGCGTGACAGGTCCGGTGGGGGATGGATTCCTCCCCCGAAGATCGGGGGAGGCAAGGTGGGGGTTGACCGCATAGCACAAGACTCCGCGACGTGGCGATCTCAGGCTTGCTCGTTCGAACAACGAGATTGCACCGCTTCGCTCCCCCGGACATCTCCCTGACCGTGGCGCTTCTTTCCTCATTTTTGACCCATCTCTCAAGAAATCGGGAACAAAACGGTTTCCAAACGCCTAATGGGAGATAGAAAGGTGGATTGTATTGTGTACGGAACCGGATTGAATACGGTGTACGGGAATGGGCGCTCCGGAGAGGGGACAGTTTCCCTGCCCTGGTGGAGGATCGGTACGGTTTTCGAAGATGTCCGGAGCGCGGTGAGGTATGTTGTGTCGGCCCCGATGACGGGGCAGAATAGGTCAATCAGGTTTTGGAGATGGGGTTGGCCGGTGGTGATATCCAAAGAAGAGACAGGCGATATGGCCCGAGCGTTTCGGCGCGGAGAAATCTGGGCGTTTCGACGTGCCGCGGAAGAGTATTTCGGGCCAATCGCGAATTTCCTGGCGCACCTGGTTGGGAGCTCCGATACCGCCGAGGATCTCGCCCAGGAGGCGTTCTTCGCTGCGTTTCGAAGCCATCATACCTTCCGTGAGAACGCACCGCTGGCACCGTGGATCTTCCGCATCGCCCGCAACCTGGCGTACAAAGAACTTAAGCGCAAGGAAAGGCGGCTCCATTCATCCCTGGATGAAATCGCCGAGGTCGATGGGATCGAACTGTCTGCAGAAGAGCCGACTCCTCGCGAGAGTTCGGTCGCAGCGGATCTGGCGGAGCGAATCAACCGTGCCCTGTCCCGCATCCAGCCGGACTATCGCGATGCAGTGATTCTCCGCCTGCTCCAGGGATACTCCGGGGAGGAAGCGTCCACGCTCCTGGCGATCCCGGTCGCCACAGTCAATACACGAGTCCATCGTGGAATCCGACAACTTCGGATAGCACTTCAACGAGAAGGAATCGACGAGTCCTGGCTGCCGAAATAAGCACTCCGGGACCGACGAAAAAGCAGATGATGAACTGCCGCACCGCACAAAATGAAATGGAGTCCATGGCCGCGTCCGGTTCGGGCGCGGTCTCCCGGGATCTTGCGGAGCATCTGCGGCATTGTGAATCCTGCCGGAAAGAACAGGCAATCCTCACGGGTACATTGAATCTACTGCGTTCCCGGGAACCATGGACTCCGAAAGATGGATTCTATGACCGCCTCACACATCAGGCCCTGAAAGAAAAACAGCGGGCCGTCACGCGCGCGCAGGCCGACTGGTTCGCCAACCCGTTTCTGCGTTCCTTGCGAGCGCCCCGGGCGGTCCCTGCCGCATCGTGGGGGTGGGCGATCGGGATGGCGGTGATTGTTCTGGCGGCAGTCGGTGTCTACTGGGGCGTTCGGGATTATTCGACTCGATTGGGGAAAATGAATTTTGTGATGGGGGCGGTACACACGGCTCATGGCTCCGCCCCATGGTCATTGGCTACGGATGGCAGATCGGTTCGGCACGGAAGCAATGTCCGCACCGCCACGGATGGCGAGGCAATCGTGACTCTCTCCGACCACTCATCCGTCTACCTTGGGACATTCTCCGAGGTGTCTTTCTCCCGTGAACGGCATGTCGAGCTGAAATCGGGAATGGCCTGGTTCGAGGTTAAGCCAGGGGAAACGGAATTCACGATAGAGATTCCGTCCTATGGGTCCGTTCGTGTCCTGGGAACCTCGTTCGGGATTTACGTGGACTCGAACGCCGATGAATGCTCGGTGGCGGTGGCCGGTGGCCGGGTCGTGGTGGATGGACAAGAGGGCCGAGCCGTACTCTCCGATGGAGAGGAAGCGGCCATCTCTTCGGGCCGGGGGCCGGTGAAACGGTCGCCGCAACACCTCCGAGAACTGCTGGATCTTCGGGAGAAGCTGGTTGAGAAAAGGAATGAGTACGATCTCAAGAAATACTATCCGTCTCTCGCAGCCCCATTGCGATAATCTGCTGAGAAAGATCGCCCGCACCCGTCATTCCGAGGAGCGAAGCGACGTGGGAATCTCATCGTTGAAGCGCACAGGCACGAGATCGCCACGTTTCGGCTCCTTCGCAGACTCAGGAGCCGAAATTCGCGATGACGAAACGGGTACTCCTCCTGGGAAGAGGCGCTCTCTCTTCCAAAATACCGGGCCTGCCGGAGTCGCGCCCGCAAGAACGGCATCGAGTGAGCGAGTCGGATTCACTCTGATCGAGCTGCTGATTGTTGTAGCGATCATCGGCATTCTGGCGGGGATCGCCATTCCCAATTTCCTGTCCGCTCAATTGAGAGCCAGGGTTGCTCAGTGCAAGATGGATCTGCGGACAATCGGGCAGGCCGTCCATCAGTACCATCTCGATCACAACCGATTTCCCCAGCGTTTTGCGGACGAGCACAGCTTCTTTGCCCAGACCATTGCCCCCATGCTGACGACGCCGGTTGCGTACCTGTCGTCCCCATCGGTAAAAGATCCTTTCGGTCCTGTTGAGGAAGCCCCGGCTCCGACTGGGCTGGAAGAAAACAGATTCGTCACCAATCAACCGTTGCCTCGAAACAGCTATGTTTATGTTCCCTACCAGCTGTTCAGCCTGTGGCAGGCGAATCCGAAATTGGATCGGGATGCCTACCTGGTTGCGAGTATCGGACCGGACCGTGTGGACTCGGCCCTGGTGTATTTGCCGTTTCCCGAGATGCGGACTTTGCCGATTCCCTGCATCCAAGACACAGTCTATTCGCCGTCAAACGGTGTGATCAGCGGGGGCGATATCGGGCATTTTGGCGGCGCGGTTCCGCTGGGGGGTGGGATTGGAGGGTGAGAGACGGCGACCTCCCACAGAGACGCCTGTCCCACCGTAAAATCCATCATTCCAACCCTCTCCCTCCCGGAGCGAATTGGGACGAAAGGCTTGCCTTTAAACTCCTTGCAGACGTCCCCCCGTCCACCCTGTCCACACAGTCCACTTTGTCCACACTTCTTTCAGGCCCCTGGGGGGGGGATCTTCGAGATGGACCGCAGGGTGAGCACACGCTAATGCGCAGGAACGGCGCTCTGATCCAGGTTCAGGACAGAAGAGAGCAGATTCCGAAGGACATCCGTCCGCAGGTTTCGCTTGTCGATCACAGCGGCTGCGCGTTCCAGGAGGCGACGACGCTCCTCGGAGGTCAGGATCTTTCCGGTGACGACAATCTGGGTGACCGCGTTCTTTCCCCACATGTTTTCGCAATAATGGAGAATCCGTTCCCCGTTGATCTGGGGAAGCATCAGGTCGACAAACAGAAAGTCGGGACGCTGTTCGGTTAGTCGCAATTGAGCATCCACACCCGAATAGGCTTTCCGAACTCGACAGTGGCCGACACACTCCAAAAACTCGCTCAGCATCTCCACCGTATATCGGTCATCATCCACCACCAATGCGTCGGGGATGCCGTTGCCGCCTGATGAACCGGATTCCTCTGCGAACGGTTGCACCCGAAGAACCGTCCCGGGCAGACGAAGTGTGAATACGGTCCCGCGCCCGACCTGGGTCTCGATCCCGATCTGTACACCCAGAAGATCCGAAAACTTCTTCACCATTGACAGCCCCAGGGCCGGGCCAAGGTCGCGACGGGTGAACGATCTCTGATGAGTCCGAAAGATCCCGAAGATGTCTTCGAGATACTCATGCTCAATCCCGATCCCGGTATCTCGCACCGCCAAAACCGCCGTTGTTCCATCCACTCGGATCGAAACCGTGACTTCGCCCCGTTCCGTAAACTTGGCTGCATTCCCAATCAGCACACGGACAATGTTGCCCAATTTCACCGGGTCCGTCCGGCAGACAATACATCGGTCTTCGGAAAGGACATCGCCTCGCAATCCCCTAGCCGACAGAACACTGCGATAAGGCTCGAATTCCTCATGCACCAGGGAAACAAGATCCACATCCTCGTTCAGAACCGAAACCGCTCCCGCCTCCAGCCGGGACAACTCCAGCAACCGGGCAATCAACGATCTCAAATGAGAGGCATTGTTCTCCATCTTGTGCAAGATGATTTTGCGCTGGGATGGGGCCAATGAATCGTGAAGCTCATCATCCAACAGAATCCCGCAGTCTCCCTGGATAGCTTCCACCGGGGTGAGCAGGTCGTGTGACATGGAGGCCAGAAATTCCGACTTCAATCGCTGTGCCCGCGCCAATTCCTCGTTCTTGTCCTCTAATTCTCTGGCATAGTTCTCGGCTTCTTCCTTCAAGCGGACTCGTTCCGAGACATCCCTCAATATCGCCTGAACCACACTTCGGCCTCCGAACTCGATCAACGACGAGGAACTATCCACGAACCGCTGGGTCCCATCGCCACAAATAATTGAAAGTTCATAGGTTATGACATTTCCATTAATACGGTTTCTATCGAATTCCTGACGTAAGAGAGGCAACTCACTCGCGGGACAGAGATCCCACAGGCTCAGGTTCGCCAAGCTCGCCGCATTGTGGACAAGCAGGGTTTCCGCCCTGGAATTCCAATCCAGTATCCGGCCCGATTCCGGTTCCAGAATCAGAATGGCATCGTTGGCTTGTTCGAGGAGGGTACGGTACAGTTTGGCGACTTGTTCCAACCCGATGGCGGCGGCGATAGCCTTATCCCCATCCCCTGACGTGATGGCTCTCCTGAGCTCCTCCAAATGGTGCAGATATGACGGATGAGGCACTGGCCAGCAATCCCGGTGTTGTTACATTTCTTTCTATTATACCGTGCACAAGTCCTTGCGTCAAAGGGATTTGGTAACTAAATTTCATCGGAATCGTTTCTCCGGACCTGTTCCGATAATGCACCATCAACCGTTTGTACGTGCATCATGGCCAGCTGGATCGGATCTCTTCTAAAGGCCCTCAGAATCTCATATTATGAACCAGGAGGCGCGCATCCCATGTCATCCGACAACTCTCACCGTCCCTCACGCCCGCCGCGAACCCGGAGAGATATCTTCCTGCCGTTGCTGAGCTTAGGTGCGATGGTCGCCGTTCTGCTTCTTGTCTACTGGGGCCGCGAACGAAACGAAAGACGCCTGCAACCATCTCATTCTACTCGAGTTGATATCAAGGCCGTATTCGATGAATCCTCCTACACCCAAAAATATGTCGAGATCGCCCGGCTGACAAACAGCCTCGAATACGACGCCGCTTTGAAAGCGCTGGATGGAATTTCAACCGATACCGTTCATGACCTGTTTATCCGTGGAATACTGATGGCCTGGATAGGGCAGGATGAGAAATCCGCATCCCTTCTTACTCAGGCGGCGAAATGGGTTCCTCTTCCCGCAGCCAATCCCGTTCTTGTCCGTCATGAGGCCAGATGGAACCTCAAACCCGACGTTGTCAACAGTGCGGTTTTCAGTGTTGAGGATTCTCAATATCTCCGCCGCTGTCATTTCATGCAACGTATTGCGGATCGACTCGTCGAAGGGTGCATGACAGATCAGGAGAAAGCCGAAAGACTCCTGGAATGGGTCTTTCTTCATGTTGCCTTTCTGGAGCCGGATGTCGTCAATGTGGGAGCGGTAGATGTTCTGATGCGCGGATTCGGTGTCTGCGACCGGTCGGCGTGGGTGCTTTCTCTTCTTTGTGAACGGGCGGGGCTGGACTCGGTCATCGTTCTGCTTGGAGAACCGGAGATCGCAGGCGCTACCGAGGCCAAGATCCGGTCCAGCCATACCCTGTGCGGGATTCGTGCGTCGGATCGATGGCTTCTATGCGATACCGTCCATGGCTCCCTGGTTTCATTTGAAGATACAGGTGAGCAGGCAACCCTGGCCTCGATCCGGCAGCGTCTCCTTGTGGAACCTGACAATGCACTTTTGAAGGAGCAATTCGAGGGCTATCTTCGCGCGGGAGTCGGTGCGGCTTGTCAGGCCGAGGGAGTCTTCCCGAAGTACCAACTATTGGAGCCGTATATCCGCATTCTGCCTCCCCATCCTTCGGTCTATGTCGATCCGGACCGGCTCCAGCAAATGGTTGCCGATTCGGTTACGATCGAGGACGGTACAGCTACAAATCCGGCGGGAATCTGGGATTATCCGTTCCATTCTTTCGCATCCTATCGAGACCCGGCATTTCTGAAAAAGCGGCAAGAGGCTCATGCAAATCTGCTGAGCTACCAGAATGCACGGATTCTCCAGTTGCTCGGTCATCCGAGCGAGGCGTTGCAGGCCTATCTCAAGGCCTCGGAGAGTAGTTCTCCTTCGGCGGCGGAGGATATTCTCTATTTCATGGCGCAATGCCACTATGAAACAGGTGATACCACCAATGCCGAGAAAAGCCTTTCGATTTATATTCAGAAGTATCCCCAGGGACGCTGGCGGACGTATGCTCTTTATCAATTGGCGCGTGTTGAGGAGGAAATGAATCAATCCGAGATTGCGGCGAGGCTGTATCGCACCATCGACTCATTTCGGATTGCCCGAAACCGCGCCGAGCGCCTCGAATGTTTGCTATCTGCCGCCTCCGCCTCCGTTCCTTCTGTCACAACGACCACCACACAACATTAGGATCTGCGACCAACCTCCTGGTTCCCTATCACACGGCGGATGGCACGAGCCAATACCATCTCGTCAAAGGGCTTCTTGAGGACCTCGCAGATACCGGACATCTGGATATTCTGTCCCATGAGACTTTCCCCGTATCCCGTGCAAAGCAGAATGGGAATCCCCGGTCGTATTTTAGAAATCTCCTTGGCCAATTCGATCCCCGTCAAGTGCGGCATGGTTTGGTCGGTCACGATCACATCGAACGCCGAGGGATTGGCTCGGAATGTATCCAGAGCATCAGTACTGCTTTTGTAGCCGTTCACCCGGTATCCCATATCCCCCAGGGAATGCTCGGCCAGGTTTACGATCAATTGTTCATCATCCACGACCAGAATCCGCTCCGTACCCAGTGGAGCGTCGATTTCAATGTCTTCGATCACCGACGTCGTAGATTCCACTGTGTGTACCGGAAGGAATACCTCGAAGGTTGAGCCGTGTCCGACTGTGCTGTCGGCGAGGACCGCTCCGCCGTGGATCTTGACAATTCCATGGACCATCGCCAGGCCCAGTCCAGTCCCTTCTCCCGCACTCTTGGTTGTGAAATAGGGTTCGAAAATTCTTAGCAGAGTAGATTGATCCATACCGTGTCCGGTATCGCAGACTCGCAGAACCACATACGGACCGGGATGCAGGTCGGGATGCTCTTCCACCAACTCCGGTTCCACAATGACTTCGACCAGGCTGACTTCCAGCTCTCCGCCGTGGTCCCGCATCGCGTGGTAAGCGTTGATGCACAGATTCATGAGAACCTGGTGAATCTGCGTGGGATTCGCTACGACCGCAGGACAACCGGGATCGACCTGGGTCCGAACCTCGATCGTGGAGGGCAGGGAACCGCGCAGGAGCTTCATCACTTCCTTCACCACGGGCTGCAGCTGAATCGGTCGCATATCCTTCTGCGACTGACGGCTGAACGTAAGCATCTCCTGGACCACTTCCGCCGCACGCTGGCCCGCCTGATCCACCTTTTCGAGGTGCTTATGGGCGACGGATTCCGGCGGCAGCTTCTTCATGGCCAGATGCGTATATCCGAGTACCGCCTGCAGGATGTTGTTAAAGTCATGCGCAATGCCTCCCGCCAGGCACCCGATGGCTTCCATTTTCTGCGCCTGACGCAGCAGATCCGCCAGCTCCGCCTTCTCTTCCTCCGCCCGCTTCCGCTCCGTGATATCCCGCGCGATGCTCAGCACTGCGTATTCTCCCTGGTACTCAAACAGGCGGCTGTTGATTTCCACCGGAATGGTCTTGCCTTCCCTCGACACATGAATCGTCTCGTAAAATGTGTTCTGCGATTCCTTTAGATTCGCCAGCGACTGCGAAATGGTTTCGGAATATTCTCGGGGACTGAGATTCAGGAAATTCCTTTCCAGGAGATCCTCGCGACTGTACCCCAGATATTCATGGGCACGCTGGTTGCATTCGATTAATTTCCCATCGGGATAATGGATGAAAATCGCATCGCCTGCGAAATTGAAGAGGATCCTGAATTTTTCTTCCGATCGGCGCAGTTCTTCGGTGAGCTCCCGTTCGGATATCTCCAATTCCATTAACAGCTGTGCGCGCAGCAATTCCGCCGCTTTCTCCGTTTCGATCTGATCCATTTTGAATCGAAGACGGTTGATCTCGAGACTCTGGTTCCCGGTGCGTTTCTGAAGCCGTTCGTTTTCTGTTTTCCAAATCCACCTTTGGTAACAGATCACCGCGAGAAGTGCCGCCCAAGCCGGCACCATGGCCCAGAGCAGATAGCCCGCAAGGCCGGATGGCTCGGAATCGGAGAGATCCCGGTTCGACTCGATATTCGCGAGGATTCCTGACCCATCCGGGGCGGTTGCCACAGTCAGTTCCGGAAGGAACAGGCCGACGCTTTTCATGGCACAGGCCGGACCGACGATCGAAGCCCAGACCAGAAACGGGACAAAGATTCTGAGTATTTTCATGGTTATCTCTGAAAAAGGACTACGCTTTTTTCCCAAGATCTTTTGCTATCACCATTCGGCTTCCGTTTCGGTTCGATTGGACGAGATTGGGGCGGTCCTTCGATACCCCTTGCTCTGAAGCGCCTGGTGAATCGTTTCGTTTACTCATTTCTTTCAATGTGTTGACCGTGTTTCGGATCTCCTCTCGATGAGCATCCAGTCGATGGATGCCTTCGTACGATGCTTCCAGGCTCGCAATGCCTCTCAACAGAATCTCCATCAGGTCTTCCATGGGAAGATCCAGGTCAGGCAGATCCTCGTGGGTCGGGATCGTGACATGCAGCTTCTTGAGGAGGGCGCGCACCTTTTCAATCGCCTTATTGTCCTTGATTTGAACGGCAATTTGTGTGAGCTGATCCGCCATTTTCATCGCGTATTTCACGAGGAATATCCGCCGGACTTCCAGGATATCGTCCCAATTCCAGGCCATTTCAATCCGGCATTGGAGAGATTCGGACACATCTCTTTGCACCAGTGGAAGCGATTTGTTCCGTCGCAACACATCCGGTTCGCTTTTCAATCGCATGAGGAATTCGATCAAGGCATGCAAAGTATGCGCACAGTGCCGATCATCCAATTCCGCCGAGTATTGCTTCAGAAGCGGATCGTGTTGTCTCCCCAGGTGGATTTTGTGATCCGCGGATTGAAGCGAATTGCGCAGAACGGAGGCGCGGTCCAGTTGTCCTTTGACCCGCTCCAGGTAGTCCCGGATTGTCGTAGCGTCCGCCAGCTTCTGCGTCTCCGGACTGTGCAGCATTTGTGTAGCGATATTGGCTTCCTGCTGAATTGTGCCGTGGATCAGTTGCGCCTGGCCGGTCAAGAGAATCTCGCCGACATCGTTGGGAACGCCAGACGTCGATACCATCTCCGTGCTCCTTTCCGGGAGATCACAAACGTCCAGACTCCGGGAATGACTCGGATTCCCGGTCCCTCAACCGCTCAACGCATTCAGTCGGGAGCCTGATGAATGACAAGGATCGTCAATCTGTCGCGTGTAGAGGCGCCACCGCGAAACGCTTCCCGGATCCGAATCAGCTCGTCGGCAGTCTCCTGTGCAGTATGATTCCGATTCTCAATCCCTCAACCGCTCGACACATTCAATCGGGAACGTAACGAATGACAAGAATCGTCAAGTCGTCGCGCATAGGGGCATCGCCACGAAACAATTCCCAGGTCTGGATCAGCTCATCCACCGTCTCTTGTGCGGACCGGTCTCCGGTTCGCAACAACACTTCCGCAAGGCGCTCCTCACCGAAGACCTCGCGGTCACGGCTCAGAGTCTCCACAATTCCATCCGTGAATAAGAGGATCTTATCACCCATTTCAAGGGAAATCTGCGCCTCATCATAGTCGTCACTCAAACGAGAACGCAGGGGAAATCCAACCTCCGTCGTCAACGGGACAACGCATCGTTCTTTCGCCCGGTACTGAAACATCGGGATGTGACCTGCCGAACTGAAGGTGTATTGCATGGATCGCGTGTCCAGGATCCCATAGAACATGGTTACGTAGTGCTCCGATGACAGGTGCGCATTGAGCTTCTCATTGACCACCTTGAGCGCCGTGCTGGGGAATTTGAAAGTATTGACGAACGATCGCATCAGCAAATGCGTGACCGCCATGACAACCGCCGCCGAAGCGCCGTGGCCGGTCACATCCGCCATGACCGTTCCCAGGTGGTTCTCACCCACTTCGATAATGTCATAGTAGTCTCCGCCCGCCTGATCGGATGGCCGGTACGAAGCCGAGATATCCAGCCGGGGGTGTTTCGGGAGTGCGGACGGCAGGAAGGAGCGCTGGATTTCCCCGACGATATTCAGCTCGCGCTCGATGATCTCCTGGGCGCTCTGCAGCTTCTGGTTGGTCTGGAGGAGCTTTTCCTGCAGATCCTTGATCCGCAGCATGGATCGTACTCGCGCCAGCAGCTCGTCGGGATTGACCGGCTTGATCAGATAATCATCCACTCCCGCTTTCAGCCCCGCGATTTTGTTCTCCACGCTGTCATTTGCAGTCAACAGAACCACCGGAATGAACTTCTGCATTTCTTCGCAGTAGGCCCGGATTTTCCGGCACGGCTCGTATTCATCCATGCCGGAGACGGCCTGATCCAGCAACACCAGATCGGGATTCTCCTGCCGGATATGCTCGATGGCCTCCTCGCCGGTCTCCGCCGAGGAAATCTCATAGTCCTCCCCTGCCAGGCTTCTCTGCAGGAGAAACACCCGTAACTTGGAATCGTCAACGATCAGGATTCGTTTTCTCGTGGCGGGATGGGAATCGAACGCGACCAATGAGCTGCCGGAGACCATAAGCCCCTTTCCGCTCCTCCTGGCGATGATTCGTTTCCCCCTTCGATCCGGTTCACAGCCGGGAAGCGGTGACCGGGACTTTCAGCTTGACGGTTGGCCCCCGACACTGGCCGTCAGCTGAGCCAGTGTGCCGTCCCTCTTCATCTCCCCGATGATTTCGCTGATTCGGTGGATCAGGGATTCGCTTTCTTTTCGACCGGCTATCGTCACCGGCGTGACGGCCAGAGGCGTCTCAATTTCAAAAAGGGCGCTTTCCCATCCGATATGCTGCTTGAAAATGGTTTTTGCCACCTCTCGATTGCAGCCCGCGCTGTCTGCAGCGCCCGTGACCGTCCTGCGAAGCGCCTCTTCGACATTCTCTGTTCCGACCAGATGTTGAACACCCTTGACCTGAAGTTGCTCGTATTCCATGTATCCTGTCGGGCTGGCCACGATTTTCGGAACCACATCGCGGATTGTTCTGATCTTGCTCGTTCTTCGGACATACACCACGGAGGTCATGGTTCCCCAGCCCAGCGACAATGCCCATTCACGTCCGCGCTGTGGGGTGTACACCATGCTCGGTGTGAGATCCACTTCGCCGGAGGACAGCTGCGCCAGGACTTCCGTCCAGGGGAGCGCACGGAATTTCACCGGCCTGTTCAACCGACGGGCGATTTCCCGCATGACATCAATGGAGACTCCGATGGATTCGCCCTTCGTATCGACAGATTCATAGGGAGGGAAATCCGGCACATGCGCAACGATCAGAACATCCGGATCCCTCGCGGTGAGCAGCGACTGAATCGACGGAGATTGTTCCTGCGTCGTGCGCGGCGTATGGCCTTGACACCCCCCCAACATGCACACCGCCACAAGCGCCGCAATCCAAACCACCGTCAACCGTTTCATTCTGCAACCTCCTGGAAAATCCGCCTGTCGGATCGACTATCCGGGATGATGGTTTACCACAGCCTACTCTGGGGCGGAAGTGCCCATCACCCCTTCCTTCACAGAATAAGAATAGCGTGAAATGCCTTCCGTTGACCAGCCGGGTCGTGGGAGGGCGAGGCTCCTGAGCCTGTCTCAAAAGTCTCTGGTTTTCCCTCCCCCGAAGATCGGGGGAGGTCAGGTGGGGGTTGAATTCGTTGAACCTCCCTCTCTATACACCATTCCCTGACTCGGAGAGGGCAATTTCGGACCTTTTGAGACAGGCTCTCCTGCCGAGCCGCATAGAACAAGGAGGCGCCGGGAGAGGATCTGGCGTGAGGGCGGTTGGCTACACAACACCGGATTTTACTTCATAGTAGTAGACTGAATTCGTATCTCCGGCAGGAGTAGCTTGCATTGTTCGTATGCTTGATCCATCGACCGTTTCCTATCGAAAATCAATTCCATTCAGGAGGTTTGTTGCGTGGACTTCAGATACTCGTATTCTTGCGTTCCAGGTGTTCTTATTCTGTTAGCTGTTTTGTCGTGCGCCGGTTTGCACGTGGAGGGTGCAGATATGCTTCCGCCGCTGCGTGAGAACTTTCAGAATCCGCCGGTGGATTGTTGGCCGCATACCCGGTGGTGGTGGATGGGAAGTGCGGTGACAAAAGAGGAAATCACTTGGGAGCTGGAGGAGATGCACGCCAAGGGGATCGGCGGCGTCGAGCAGATCTCCATGGAGGCCGTGTATAAGAAGGGGAACATCCCGTTTCTCTCCAATGAGTTCTTCGAGATGATCCGTCACACAGTGGCCGAGGCGAAACGTCTGGGAATGGAGGTTTCTTTCAATTTCAGCGGGCCGGGCTGGGTGATCGGCTGTCCCGATGTACCGCAGGAAGACCGCAGCAAGAGCCTGGTAGCGACTTCCATCGACCTGGACGGGCCTCAAACCTTCTCCGGGGATCTTCCAACCGCGCTTCGTCCGGGGAATCCGTATTGGGAAATCCGGATTCCGGAAGTGCCTGAAAACGGTCTCCTGGAGGCTGTGATCGCAGGAAAAGTCGTAGACGGGAAAATCGACGAGAATTCCCTGGTCATTCTGACACCGCAATGCGAGGGGCGTCGGATCTCCTGGCAGGTCCCGGAGGGGAAATGGCGGCTAATGGCATTCTGGCTGATCTACACAGGCCAGGGCCATGCGCTCGATCATTTCAGTGAAGCGGCCATGCGGCGGTACTGCGAATCGTTCGGCGGTCGTTTCTACAAAGCAGTCGGCGAGGAATTCGGCAAGACGGTCGAATCCCTTTTCTGCGACAGCTTCGAAGTCGCGCTTGCCTCGAATGGGCTGTATTGGAGCAATGGCCTGTTCGATCAATTCAAAAAGATGAAGGGCTATGACTTAACGCGCTATCTTCCGGCGATCTGGTGGGACATCGGCGAATTGACTCCCAAGATCCGCTATGATGTGAATGAATTCCTGCACGAGGTCGGACTGAATACCTTCTTCAAGCCGTTCCTGGAATGGTGCGAGGCCCACAATGTCCAGGGCCGCATTCAACCATACGGATTCACCACGGACATCATCGAAGGGGCTGGAATAACGCACATCCCGGAAACGGAAATCACGGCAGGGGAGAAGGACGCGGTACCCTGGTTTGATACGCGGATCGGACCGAAAAAGCTGGTCTCTTCCGGCGCACATCTGTACGGGCGGAATGTTGTCACCGTGGAAGCCTATACGTATCTCCACTGGGAACCGTTTCGGGCCACGCTGGAGGAACTGAAAATCGCAAGCGACATTTTCCTCCGCACGGGGGCGAACAAGTTCTACAATGCCGGGTACAGTTTCTCGCCGGAACGGGACCCTGCGCCCACTCGCGCGTTCAACGCGGCAATCTGGATCAGCCACCCCAACATCTGGTGGCGGTACTATCCGCTCCTGTCGAAGTATGTTGCGCGGTGCTGTTATCTCCTGCAGCAGGGGCATTTCGCCCCGGATATCGCGCTGTACTCCCCGCTGGCAAACCAATGGGCCAAAATCGCATTGAATCCACGGCGATGGAACCGCGATTTCGATTGGGGCGAGCTGGGCAAACTCCTTGTGGCAAACGGCTACGATTTCGACGTGCTCAATGATGATATTCTGCAGAACCATGCGAAAGTTGCGGATGGGAAGATCCTCGTTCGGGACCTGGAATACAAGATTCTCATTCTCCCGAATATCCAGGCGCTTCCGCTGAAGACCCTGGAGTTCGTCCAAAACTACGTTCGCGACGGCGGGATTGTGATCGCTCTTGAACGAGTGCCGGAATGTTCCGTCGGGTTGATCGGCCACGAAGACGGTGACCGGCGAGTCAAAGAAATTGTGGCGGAAATGTTTCAAGAGCCGCGCGGGATGCACGGCACGGCTCCGAACCGATACGGTGACGGTTGGACCTATCAGATCAGGCAGGTCATCGACCGAACCGATATCCTGGACCGTCGAAGCAGCGCCCTGGACCCGTTCGTGAATACCCTGCGGGAACATCTTCCACCTGATTTCGGAATCGATTTTGTTTTGGAGGGACTACGGGAAAATGACGGCCTGACCTTTGTGCATCGGAAATGGGATGGAGCGGATTTGTATTTCGTAACGAATATCCAGGACAGAACCAGCGACATCCCGGTGACCTTTCGCATAAAGGACGCCGTTCCGTGGTGCTGGAATCCATACACCGGCGAGATTTCCCGGATCTTCCATTATCGCGAGGTCTCCGACGGGACGGAAATCCCGTTGCACCTGGCCCCTTATGAATCGACCTTTGTGTTGTTCCAAAGCGGCGAAGAAGAACGGCACGTGGAGCATTCGAATTTCGATGAGATCCTGGAAATCGGGGGAGAGAGCATTCAAGCCACAGCACGGGAGAACGGAGCGCATTTTCTGATATGGAAAAATGGGTCGGTGAAGGTGGAGATCGACGATATTCCCGCGCCGTTTGCCGTGACGGGGGAATGGAAAATGGTCCTTGAGGGGCGCGGATTTCCGCGCGTCGAGAAGCAGATAACCGTGCTGCGGTCCTGGACAGAGGACCCGGAGACCGAGGCGTTCAGTGGAACAGGAGTCTATGAGATTGCTTTCGATTTGCCCGAAGCGTACAAGAAATCCGGGTTGCGGTTGGAATTGAGTCTCGGCAAAGTCGGTAAT
>JAKPYU010000623.1 GCA_029568995.1 Candidatus Omnitrophota bacterium
GCCAGACTTGAAAGAGCCAGTGACAGCCACACCGGCGTCAGCTTCTCCACCGCTCCGGGCACAAGCAGCGATCCTGCCAGCAGCATTGGAATGAGGGAGACCATGCCACGTTTAGACCCGCCGAGATCGAGATGCCATTCCGGTCCTGTCAGGACAAACACAACGATAGCGACAAGGACTCCGGTAAAGGCTCCGTCACTTGGATACCGAAGGGCAAACCGAATCCGAATCCAATGCAGGAGGGGAATCAGTGCCAAAGCGGAAGATATCACGCGGCACGCGGGGCCGTACGGATAGTTATCCAGGTACATACCCGCGCCAAATCCCACGCTGACAATTGCCAGCATCCACAGCGGCACGGACCAGATCGACCCTTTGAGCCGCAGCGCCGCTGACCCGAAAAAGGGCACCGACAATCCGTAAAACAGAAGGACACAAACCTGGGTGGGAATTTCCATCCTGCGTTCCGGCAGAATCCAGATCAGGCAGGAAAGAACCGGAAGCACGAGGATATTAAGAAGGATTCGATACTTTGGCTCCTGCGGGTAGAGATGAGTCCAGATCCAATGGACGATTTTCCAGACCACAAAGAAGATGCTGCCCAGCGCAAAAAACGCGATCCCCGCACCAGCCAGGACCAACGCGACAATGCCGACCGTAAATGCCATTCCACTTTCCTGACTTAAGGCGTCACCCAGGAGAAGCGGCAACTGGGACTGGAAAATCAGGGAGGCCAATTTGACGGCAAGAATGCACCAGACGCAGGTATAGGCGGCGAAACGGAAGAGGATCTTGCCGTGTACGGTTTCCTCTGTTCGCGAGGTGAACAGTCGAGCGAGTTCCCGCCCCAGATGCTGAAAAGCGAGCCTTCGAAGCATCGGCACATGGAGATACCCGCATAGCGCGCGATAAGCATGAGTCGGCAGAACCGGGGAGACCGACAGAAAACAGAGTATAAGGGCCATTGCGCCCGCCTGGCGAAGGAAATCCACCATGAAGACTGTGCTATCCGCCTGGGCAGACAGCTCCGCCAGAATGATCGCAAGACCCGCCATGCCCAGGTAAGAAGCACTCCGTGCCAGGAGAAGGCGGGCAAAAACACCCGGCGGCAGGGACATGGGGTCCTCAGTGCGTACCTGTAAAGATGGCAGACCGAGTCGGGCACGGATCACCGTCTCTCGATTCCGCAGCCCCAGATAGGGAACAGCCAGACCGAACAGGAGTTCGGCGCAGGTTGTCAGCACGAATCCCCAGAACGCCAGTCCCACGAGGCCCAGCAGTACGGAATTTCCTATCCGAAACGGCGTGAATTGCCCCAGGTCGAATACCGAGTACAGGCGATATCCTCCAAGCAACCCCAACACGAAGAAGAGGACAATCATCGCCGTAGAAGCCGCGATCATTCCC
>JAKPYU010000624.1 GCA_029568995.1 Candidatus Omnitrophota bacterium
AACATCTCGTTGAAGTTGAATTCCGCATCGTTGTTCTTTTCGAAGAAATTCCGTGCGACATTCTCGAAGTCTTCAAAACGCCATTTCGCGAGATAGCTCGCATAGCGCAGACTCTGGATGTCTACCGGGTCCTTGAGATGCCCCCGCTTCAGCTCAATGACCACTATCATGCCCTGCGGATCTACGGCAAGGAGATCCAAACGATCCTTTGTGTCTGGGATTTGGACCTGTCGTCCAAAGATGAGCAGGGGTTCCCCAAGGATCTGCGGTTGTTCTGTGATCCAGTCTTCAAGATTTTCCTCAAGGAGTTTCTCGTCCTTTAACTTGGTTTCTTTAACCTGAGCAGGCCCTTTATCTGTGATCTTCCATAACGGCATGGTGTTTTTTCTCTTCCCAAAGTCTATTTGGCTGGATTCCAATGGTATCAGGCCGACAGAGATTTCCTGATCCCACAATTCCCAACTTGCAATAGCCGATTGCTGCCCCCGTCAACCGTCAACCAGATGATTCACCGGATGTACGATTCTTTTGACCTTCCGCGTTGCCCGCCATCATTTGTCGCGCCAGACCAATGAATTCTTCCGCATGTCCGACAATCTGCTTCGCTCTGTCCTCAGCAATCACCTCTCGAGACACATAATCCCCTTCATGGCGGGCCTCCATCGCCTCGATCAAGTAGCGGTGAAACTCCTTTGGGATTTGGCCTGTCTTAATGAATTGTTTCCCGAAGGCTGCGATGGTCGCGGAATGCTTTGAGAAAGCCAGCCCTTCGCCTTCAAGAAATGCCTCAGCGATATAAAACATGGCGTAGTAAGCCCGGGACACGGCAAAGCCGGGATATCCTTCCTCCAACAGTATTCCGGCTGCCGCAACGCTCCGTTGCGCCTTTTCGATCAATTCTTCCTGGTCCGATGTCACAGCAAGACTCCTTCGCGACGGATGTTCCGCAGCAGAGGACCTTGTTTCGTTACGAAATACTCTTCGTCCATAAACAGGCAGGAAATGGCCGCGTCATTTTCAAGCGAGATCTCGGCTATCATGTCAAGTGTTCTCTCGCGCTCTTCATTGGGATCGACGAGGCCCCTAAGCACAACCAGAATGTCGATGTCCGATCCCGACTCGGCATCCTGTCTTGCACGGGAGCCGAACAGCCAAAGATTGGCCAGACGATTGCCATAGAGATCCTGTAATCGGCGTTTCAAATCCGCTCTCAGGAATTCCGTGGATTGATCGAGTGCAGGTTGGGTCATGACGATCCTCCATACGCGCTTCTCGCATCCATCCTTTGTTCCTTCGGTTCCGGGATGGATTTGAACTTATTCCGGGATCCCAAGTCTTTACCTTCCAACATCCTATCTTTCCCCCTTCACCATGTCAATCGGCTGACGAGGACAAGAATCTCACTCACTGTTGCCATAGTTCGCCGTAGATCCCCGCGATGGATTTGGTCATCTGCTCCGGTCGAAATTGGGTGCTCTGCACGAGGCCTTTTGCGCGGAGATCGGCGCGGAGATCCGGTTCGGTTGCCAGTCTCTCCAACGCCTCAGCCCAGGCTTGCATGTCCTGCGCATCGAGTATCAACCCGGCATCTCCGCATACCTCCGGCAGCGCGCCACCGTTCGATGAAGCGACGGGGGTTCCGCAAGCCATTGCCTCCATCACCGGCAGCCCGAATCCCTCGCAAGTTGAGGGCTGGAGCAATGCCGTCGCGGCGCGGTATGCTGCGGGCAAAAGTGCGTCCGGTATGTGCTGCAGGACCCGCACGTGCTCCCGTAGTCTCAGTTGATTCAATACCCTGTCCACCCGCCGGTCCGTGCCTCCTCCCCGGCACAGAACTAATGGAAGCGGCTCCCGCGCTGTTCGGGCCAGGTATTTTTGATAGGCCTCCAGCAGGAACGGCAGGTTCTTGTATCGTTTCCACCGACCGACATGCAGGAAGAAGCCGGGGCTGAGATCCAGGGATCTGAGGTGTTCATGGTCCGATCCCGACGAGGCTGCGGTGAATCGCAAATCCACGGAATTCGGCAGGACACGGATCTTGTCTCTCGAAACACCCTGCGCCTCCACCCGTTGCGCTACCCAGCGCGACACCGCAAGCACACGATCTGCAACCTCAAGAGAATGAAGCACATACCGGCGATGAAAGGACCGCTTGCACCAGGCGACCAGGGGATGGGAATCGTCGAAGAAATCCGGCATTTCCAGCGCCATCAGGTCATGCACAGTTACCAGGATCGGACAATCTGCCTTCCAGGGGGCCAGAAAAAAGGGCGAGTGGAACAGGTCCACTTTCGCGGCATTCACGATTCTGGCGAATCCGCGGGTGGTGAAACGGGAGAGATGGTGTCGATTGCAGAGGATCGGCTGGACTTGGGGCAGGGACGGCAGAACCTCTCTGCCGGAAGGCAGACACCAGACAAGGAGTTCGGCCTGGGGGAACGCGGCAGCAATCGACCGGATCAGTTGCTGTGAATAACGGCCAATGCCATCCGGTTCGGGTCGGATAGCGCGTCCGTCAATCCCTATTCTCATGGCAATCGGTGCGAAACCCTGTTCGGGTTGGGTTATTTTTTCGGTCTGACGGCTTTGGATTTCGATTCCGGCGGAGCGGGAGTGATATCCCAACCGGAGTTGCCGCTCCACTCGCCTTCGGAAAGGATAATGGATTCCAGTTCCTCATGGGGCCGTGGAATGACGTGCGTCGAGAGCAACTCGCTGACCTTTGCAGCGGCTGCACCCCCGGCTTCTACCGCCGCCTTCACATCCGCCACTTCCCCACGCAACTTGATGGTGGTGAGTCCGCTGCCGGGATACTCAATCTGAACGACTCGGACCTCAGCCGCCTTCAAAGCTGCATCTGTTGCCTCGGCGGCTCCGACAAAACCTTTGACTTCAATCAGGCCCAATGCCTCCACGGTCGCTCTCTTTTCTTTTCCATAAGAAATTCTGGAACGTCTCACCGACCAGTCTAGCCCGAACCGGTCGTCTTGTCAGGGCAAGCCGATCCTCCAAACCGGTCTCAGGACGGCTCAAGATTCAAATTCTCGTTCACCGCCATGACTTTCTCAACCATCTTTTGCCTATACTCCTTCAGGCGATCCCGAAGCCGGACGTCCTGCACCGCAAGGATCTGAACAGCCAGAATCCCGGCACTTCGGGAACCGTTCACCGCCACGGTTGCCACCGGCACACCGGGCGGCATCTGAACTGTGGACAGAAGCGAATCCAGCCCTCCCAGCGATGAGGAGGCCAGCGGGACACCAATCACCGGCAGGACTGTGTGTGCGGCAACCACACCGGCAAGATGCGCTGCCAATCCAGCCCCGGCCACCAGGACACGCAGCCCGCGTTTTTCGGCCTCAACCGCGTACTGCGTGGTCAGGTCGGGCGTTCGATGGGCCGAAAGAATTTTCACCTCGTACCCAATGTCAAATTCCCCCAGCACTTCCCAAACACCACGCATCCGATCAAGATCCGACTCGCTTCCCATGAGGATACCAACTAAGACGGAATTCTCTTCTTTGCTCATTATTCACAGCTCCTGTGGATAACTCTTCAATGTTGAGGCTATGCACAACAACTCACAGATGGAGACTCACGAGTCTTTAAACCTGACCAAACCAATCCTAAATGCACGGAATATCAAATTTCCCTTGAAGAAATATGGATATAACAAACTGAATTAACAGAACTTATATCCACGACGAGACAATTCTTGATGAAAAACGGATCTCGAAATGCCCCGCCCGGACTTCTTATCACGTGAACCTCCAGACGCATTTGTATCGTCTTGAGATGCCCTGTGGATAACTTGTGTGGAAATCGAGGGAAAGAACGCGCAAAGGTCAGGGAATGCGTATCTTCGATGCCATCGAGTTTCCATCGGCAAACTTCCGTTACGTTTGAGGATATGCAATTTCACGGGTACGCCCCTGGAGGACTTGAAACGTCTCGCCGCAGGAGAAAAAAGGCTGCGCATCCCGGTCCGGGGAATGCCTGCGGGAACATAAAGGTAGCCCCTGGGGTACGGAGGCTGAAGGGTTCCGGGTGGCTTTCCATATCCGCTCCCCTGAAGTTACGATTGGTGTAATTTCCTATTGACACAGCCGCCCTCTCCCCTATGATAAAGCATCGCTAATCTGTTTGCCATCCGTGAAAGACATTGCGGTTGAGGACCTTGTATGCCAGCTTCCTTTGTCCATCTCCATGTTCATTCCACGTACAGCCTCCTGGATGGAGCCTGTCGGATTGAAGACCTGGTGAAATGCACCGCCGGGCTGGGGATGAATGCCCTGGCGCTGACCGATCACGGCAACATGCACGGTGCGCTGGAGTTTTATTGGGCCTGCGAAAAGGAGGGAATCCGTCCCATCGTCGGCTGCGAGATCTACTTCACCCGTGGAGACCTGAAAGGAAAGAATGGGGAGACGGACCGGGATAATTACCACCTGATCCTTCTCGCGAAGGATGTCGAGGGATATCGGAATCTTCTCAAGTTGGTGTCATTTGCCCACCTGGAGGGTTTTTACTATCGTCCACGGGTCAACTGGGAGGTCCTGAAAGACCATCATCGCGGTCTGATCTGCACCTCCGCCTGTATGAAAGGCGAGGTGCCCAGCCTTCTGCTGCACAACCGGTATGATGAAGCAAAACGAGTCGGACGCGATTTCGCCCGTCTGTTCGGGGAGGGGAACTTCTACCTGGAGGTCCAGAACAACGGACTGCCGGAACAGCGCCGTATCAACCAGGCTCTGCGCGAGGTTTCCCAGGAGCTGAGTATTCCCCTCGTGGCCAGCACGGATGTCCATTATCTCTCTCCGGACGATGCGGATACGCAGGATGTCCTGATCCGAATCGGCACCCGTAAGACCCTGGACGAAGAGAATCCGCTCGGCATGAAAACCAGGGAGCTGTACCTGAAGTCTCCGGAGGTGATGCGGAACCAGTTGCCGGAGTTTGCGGATGCCGTTGAAAATACCCGTGAGATCGCCCGGCGCTGCAACCTGGAATTGAACTATGACGGCAAGACCCTGCACATGCCGCAATTTGAGATTCCATCCGAGGATGAAAGCAAAGAATCTTTTTTGCGTCGGCTTGTTTTTGAGGGTGCGGCGGAGCGGTACGAAACGGTAACCGACGAGATCCGCGAGCGGATCGAACGGGAACTGGCTGTCATCATCGGTCAAAATTTCACCGCTTATTTTCTCATTGTCTGGGATTTCATGCGGTACGCCCACGAGAACGGAATTTCCACCGGCCCTGGCCGGGGGTCAGCAGCAGGATCGGTTGTGGCATATTGCCTGCGAATCACCGATATCGATCCGCTGGAACATGTCCTGCTGTTCGAGCGGTTTCTGAATCCCGACCGTATTTCCCCGCCGGATATCGATATCGACTTCTCGGATCTCCGTCGCGATGAAGTGATCCGGTATGTCCAGAATAAGTACGGGCACGACCACGTCGCGCAGATTGCCACGTTCGGGACAATCGGCGCGAAGAACGCCATCCGCGATGTCGGCAGGGTGATGGGCATTCCCCCCTCCGAGTGTGATCGGATCTGCAAACTCGTCCCGGAACAACTCGGAATCAGCCTGGAAGAATCACTGAAAGCGTCGCCTGAATTGCGGCAACTGCGCGATCAGGAGCCTCGATACCGGGAACTGTTCGAGCGCGCGAGGAGTATTGAGGGCATGGTTCGGCAAACCTCCACGCACGCCGCCGGGGTCATTATCGCGCCCGCCGAACTCACCGAGTACACCCCGCTCATGCGCGGAGCGAACAAAGAGGAAGATATCTGTACCCAGTACTCCATGAAGAGCATCGAGAAAATCGGGCTTCTCAAAATGGATTTCCTGGGTCTGAAAAACCTTTCCATTATCGACCGCTGCTTACAGTTAATCCGTGAAACCCGTGGGGAGGAGATCCACATCGCGCGAATCCCTCTTGATGACTACCAGACGTATGAACTCCTGGGACGGGCGAAAACAAACGGTGTGTTTCAGCTGGAGTCGACCGGCATGAAAGATATTCTGAAGAAGCTGAAACCGACGCAATTCAGCGACTTGGTCGCCATCCTGGCCCTCTACCGACCGGGACCGCTCGGAAGTGGGATGGTAGACGATTTCATTAAACGAAAACACGGTCAGCAGAAAATTACCTACGATCATCCGCTGCTTGAACCGATCTTGCGTGAAACCTACGGAACGATCCTGTACCAGGAACAGGTGATGCGCATCGCCTCCGCCATTGCCGGATTCACCCTGGGACAGGCGGATATCATGCGCCGCGCAATGGGAAAGAAAGATGAGGGATTGCTCGACCAGCAGAAGGCTCTTTTCCTGGAAGGGGCGGTGAATAAGCGGGTCGCTACGGAAACGGCAACCAGATTATGGGACCTGATTCACCACTTCGCGGGGTATGGGTTCAACAAATCCCACAGCGCCGCCTATGCGATCATTACTTATCAAACCGCCTGGCTCAAGGCACATTACCCGAAAGAGTTTCTTGCTGCGCTGATGACGGCGGATATGGGGAACACAACCCAGATCAACAAGTACCGTCAAGACTCCAAGGAGATGGCAATCGAGATTCTCCCGCCGGATATCAATCAGTCCGGCGAGGATTTTTCCATTACCTCTGCGGGCATACGATTCGGCCTTGCGGCGATCAAGAATGTCGGCGCGGGCGCGGTCAAGTGCATGATCCAGGAGCGCGAGCGAAAGGGGCCGTATCGGTCCCTGGAGGATTTCTGTATCCGTGCGGAGCCGGGTGCGGTCAATCGCGGTCTCATGGAGTCGATGATCCGTGCTGGAGCGTTCGACAGCCTGGGACATACGCGGAACACGCTATTAACGGCATTGCCGGATGTTTTGGAGCGCGCCCAGGGAGAGGCGCGCGACCGTGCCGTGGGGCAGATCTCCCTGTTCGGCGACATTGACGAAGAAGAAACAAGAGAAGAAGAACTGAAAGAATTGCCGGAACTGCCGGGAGACGAATTGCTGCGATATGAAAAACTATTGCTCGGCAATTACATTACCGGCCATCCTTTAGCCGAATATGAGCGCGAACTGAACCTGTTTTCTACGGTAAATGCGGAACAGCTCAGCGATGAGAACGCCAGCCTGGATTCGGTACGTGTCGCCGGAATTATCGTAGAGATTAAGCGTCGCACGGCTAAGGCGAGCGGCGACCGGTTCGCTATCCTGACCCTGGAAGATCTGACCGGCACGGTCGAGGTAGCCGTGATGCCGAAAGTGCTGGAGGCGAAAGGGCACCTGATCGCCGAGGAGCGCATTTTAGTCGTTTCCGGAAGAGGCGAGCGACGGGGCGACCAGGTTTCGGTGCGGGCCGACACGTTGTGTACCCTGGAGGAGGCATGGTCGCAATACATTGCGCGGGTACATATTCGGATGCAGGCGTCCGGGATGGACGATCATCGGTTGAAATCTCTCGGCGAGATTCTGCAGCAGCATCCGGGGCGGATTCCGGTAACGCTGCATATTGTGATTCCGGGCATGGGAGAGGTCATTTACGAGGTGGAGCAGAACTTCTACGTGAGTCCCGGCCCGGATTTGCAGGAATCGGTGGAACTTCTTCTGGAGGAGGAATCGGTCTGGTTCGGCAAGACCAGCCCCGGCTCGAATGGGGGGAACGGATACGGCAACGGGCGAAACGGCGGCTGGCGGGGACGACGGAATTAGCGGGAATTCAACCCCACCCTACGCCCTCCCCAATCTTGGGGAGGGAAGCATCGGAATCTACTCTCCCGAGACAGAGGGGGCTGTACTTATTCAACTTGACGGCAATTGAATAACGCGAGCAACTCTCTGAAGTCTACCTGTATCTCCATAGTATTGACGCCTGTAAAAATCGACTGCGGCAATTCGCTCTTCCGGGGGACGACTGAGCCAGTACTCCCGGTCCCGTTTTGCCTGATCCGGGTCGTTCAGTGGACGTTTGAAGACTACTTTTTCGATCATGGGCGTGGTGAATTATCTATTCTTCCTTATACAGATAAGGATAATTCCGGCCAGGCTTTGGATCAAGGCCTTTCTTTCAATTCGCTGTCCAGGCGGATTGCTGCTCTCGGCTCGCCGGAGGTATCCGTCGTATGTCCCGTGCGGCTTTCCATCGCGGAAACCCGCTTATCCAGCCACATCAGAATGCGAAAGATCTCAGCGACAAATCCTCCCCCCACGATGGCGTATATACACCAATCCGGACGCGGGTGTTCCTCAAAATGTGCAGTGAGTAATAGTATGAATCCTGCGGCCACAAAATACCATGGAAAAAACATCGCGATTCGCATGCCTAATCGCATCTGTTCATCCTTAGTTTGTGGATGCCGAGCGACATACCGTCGGATAACAAGGAAAAAAATAACGAACGACACCGCCGCCACAGAGATAAGCGCAATCGCGATCATTCCGGGAGTAATCGGCATAGCGGGAGCAATATGAGTAGTGAAAGTATTCGGCATAGACTGTTTTCCTCCTGCATTTCTCTTAAGTTGCACACTCGGCACAGCCGCGTCGGTTGTAAGGCTCTTTCAAGTCTCCATCACTTCCGGTACAAAACGTCCCTGGTAGAACGACGGCAGTTCGCCGAACGCTTTGACCAGATTATCGTCTGTCGGGTCATGTGAACACAATCTACGCATCCCCCGCTCTTCGCCGTGTCCGGCTGATGTACTTTGCGTGCTATTCTCTTCTTCAGTTCGTCAATTCCAATCCCAGGTTCGGCGTTCATTCCTTCTTCTTTCCCTTCGCTGCCATCGCCGCACAGATAATCGCCGCAACCGCGATCACGATACAGCCGGTCACGAAGTGCGAGCCAAGCGAGTTCAGGGTGTTTGCAGCCGTACTGCCGATTTCGTGTACCACGATGTCCGCCTGCGCGATGCCGCTGAAGGACAACGTCGTGAGCGCCACCAGCCAGAGATAACGGTAGTGTTTCATCTGTTTCCACCTTCCGTATGTTATTGTAAGTCTTTTAGTTTCAACC
>JAKPYU010000634.1 GCA_029568995.1 Candidatus Omnitrophota bacterium
CAAAAAACTCGAAAAAAGACCCTCAATCTGCAACAGAACCTCTGTCAGAAAAAGGAAGGTGCCATCGGGCTGAGAATCGATCAGCTGCAGACCAAGATGGAGACCATTGAGGATCAGATCAATCGGGCTGAAATGACCGAGGCCACCGATCCCACCCAGGCGGAAATCGCTCTGCGGGCAAAAGAGGAACTCCTTCTGGCGGACCATGAAATCCAGGAGGCAAACCATCAGTTGGCCGCCGTCCAGACAGAAAACAAGGTTCTGGAAAAGCAGGAAAAAGAGGCGCAAATGGTTATCGAGCACATTGCCACAAATGTGCTGAAAGATCAGGAATTGGCCATCGACGTGCAGGCGCAGGTAAAAGACATCGAGCAGCGCCGAAGGTCCCAGCCGACAAAGCCGATTGAGAGGCCCAAGACGGAAGGACGAGGCCGTATGGCCACAACCGAGCGGCATCAATAAACCTGTAATGAAATGCGGTTGAGCCTGTAAAACACCGAATCCAGAAAGGGCATGTGCGGAACGGACTCATGCCTGGAACGGAGAGGTATTCATGCAACTATCAGGGCAATCATTCAGCAAAATCCCCGACGCGGGAACCGATGACCTGGGATTCGAACAGCTTCAGCGACTGATCGAGAACCTGGTTCAACAGGAAGCAGCCCGGAAAAAAACGTCGCCGAACGATCTGATTCGTGTTGTGCGCGGGAACGAAGTGGTTTGGATGACGGCGGAGGAAGCGGACACTCTTCTCGCTTCCGACACGGAGTCCGAAGACGACCGTCTGCGGAACAGTGTCGAACGCGCCTTGAAAGGCGAAACCAGAATCCTCCATGTCGAATTAAGAGCCATGATCGCGCTGGGCATGGAAATGCTGGATCGCTATGCCAAAGAAGGGGCGGTCGATCCGAATGAAGTGAAACGCATTCGCCCGATATTCATCCAACTGGAACGCCGCATCAACACGACCGTCGGTCGCTTGAAGGAAATCGAAAGACGGATTCAGGATTATCGGAGAAGCAATCCGATTTTCGATGAGTTTGAAGGAAAGATGGGGCGCCTGTTGAATCTGCAGCGCACTGGCAAGGGTGAAGAAGCGGCGTACCTGGCGCAGGAGTTGGTGACACTTCGAAAGCGATACCTCTTCTTGAGCCGGGGATTGGCCTCCGATACGAACGTCGTGTACGGCCACCGGCTCGATCTCCAGAAGAACAAGAAGACGATTCTGAGCAACCAGAAATACCTCGCGGCCCAGCGCGCAGGGATGTTGGAGGGGTTACTGGAAAAGGGGCGCGCCCGGTTGGGAGTTCTCTGCCGTGGATTGCCGGTGGAAGAAGCGATCAAAGGGGAACGAAAAGAGGAAATCGTCACCTGCATGGATGATCTGAAAGCACGGCAAAGCGAATTGAAAGCGGTCTCGAAGGGATTACAGGTGATTGAAATTCAGGAAAAGGAAGTGGAATCGGTCATTTCCCACGTCATCCAGAATGTGGTTCAGGAGGAACCCGCAGAGCCGGATGATGTCGAGAGAACCGCCGAGCCGCAGCAAGGAAATTCCGAATCCGGTCAAGAAGATAAGCCAAAAGCGGCATCCCGTCGAATGGCAACGGTGGACCGAAGGCGATAACCTTCCTCATCCGGAAGTCCTTCCTTCCGCTACCAGAAAGACCACAACCGGAAGCAGGACATTCGTTCTTTGCATTTTATCCTCAAAATGCCTTCCCCGGTCGATTCCCGAAGAGAACTCGTGTAGAATCCCCATTCCACAGAGGGTAAACCATGGATATCCGCCAGCGGCTCATCGCCGGACTCATCGTACTCGTGATTGTCATGGCCGTCGGGGTCCTTGGCTACATCGTCATTGACAGGCCGAGCTTTCTGGACGCTCTGGATATGGTGGTCATGACCCTGAGCACCGTGGGGTATGGGCATCCATGGCATCTTTCGGATAAGGCTCGGATATTCAACATATTCGTATTGCTGTTTGGGATGGGCGTATTGGTTTTCTTCATCAGTACCGTGACCGCATTCATCGTAGAGGGTGAACTCCAGGACGTGATGTGGAGGAGGCGTCTTCAGAAAATGATCAATAAACTCGAGAACCACTTCATTATCTGCGGGGCCGGTATGACAGGAATTCATATCGTGAACGAGCTTCACCGGACGCTTCGCCCCATGGTCGTGATCGACACACACGAGGAAACTGTGCAGAACTTGAAAGAATATGAGAATCTCGCGGTAATCCACGGCGATGCGACGGATGACGATATTCTGCGCCAGGCGGGGATCGAACGGGCGGCAGGCTTAATCGCGGGATTGCCGACCGACAAGGACAACATTCTTCTTATCATCACCGCCAAACAGATCAATCCCAAGATCCGTATTGTGGCCAGGGGAGTGGATACCAAGGCAAGCAGCAAGCTGATCCGGGCCGGGGCAGACAGTGTGGTCACGCCCAATTTCATCGGTGGATTGCGCATGGCCTCCGAGATGATCCGCCCGGCAGTCGTATCGTTCCTGGATCTGATGCTGCGCGATAAACAGAAAACACTACGCATTGAAGAGGTCGTGGTTCCGCAGGGATCTCCGCTGGCCGGAAAAACCCTGGGCGATGCCCGAATAGTCGAGCACACCGATTTGGTGGTGGTGGCTATTCGGCAACCCGGAAATGGCAGTTTTCAATACGCACCCAGAGGGGATTCCCTCATTGAAGAAGGGGCGGCTCTGATTGTACTGGGGGACGTAACGAACCTGCCTCGTCTGGCACGGCTTGTGGCAATCTGAGACTGTCCTGACCGGCAGCAAGGGGAGGCAACACAACACGAACGGTGATATTCGGGGCGACTCCGACCATCTGCCGGTGTATGCTTTTCCTTTCCTTGGCGAGAACACGCAATTCATGTTCGCCCATCAGGACACCCCGGATTTCCCTGCCGACCGGACGCCCACTGAAATAGATCTCCACCGGAGTCTCCTCCCATCCGTAAATGTGGACATTCCCTTTCCCGCGCATCCCGATCCTCGCGTGATCCACGGCGCTGCCGATCACCGGCAGAAATGAAACCAGGACGGCCCCAATCAGGACCAGCGAGATCGGACGGGAAGAACGCCGAAGGTGCAACAGAATGCCGACCAGCCAGGCCATCGGGACAAACCCCGCCGCAAAAAGGTCCCAGTCATTCTCCGGCCCCAGGTCTATATGCCACACCAGGCTGTATCCCTGGTACAGGAGCCATACCGAAGCAAAGAATAAAAGGTAACGGTCCCGTACAACCAGAACGATATTCCGTCTCGATAGTGCGATGAACAGAAGCGGCCAGAACATCGCGCCACATGCGATCTGGATTCGCCCCCATTCTTGAAAATGACGCACGGAGAACAGCGGGTAATACATGCCCGTATCCCCGACATCGAACAGACGAAGCAGGTGCTGTCCATACAGCTGACCGTGAAGGTTCACCCCCAGCCAGTGCGCACAATGGAGAAAAACGAAAATCAGACCCAAAGAAATCAGGCCGAGCGCCAGATCCCGCATGGCGCTTCTCTTCCCCCCGGTGATCACCCATAAAACCAGAAGACTTGGAAACAGGAACAGCCCCATGAGATGCGTCCAACATAGGAGACTGTAGGCCAACGCAGCCCAGACGAAAGATACCCGCTTTTGAAGGACAAGAGATCCGACAAGCAGGTACAGCGCCGTCATCGCCGCGACCAGAGCATAGTATTCGATATGCCCGCAGAAGATACGCCCGAATCCGGCAGTCAGAATCAGAAAAAGAGGCCAGCGGCTTGAATACGGCAATACACATGCCATGAGCACAGAGAAAAAAACGAAGAATCCGCCGGATAGAACGGAATAAAGATGAAGCGCATCTATTCCATTCCATCCGAAAGGAGAGGTGAGGACATAAATGGCCCTTGCCATGGCTTGCGCCAGAAGCGAACGACGGTAGAACCAGACTCCCCCTTCGACCATCCGCCAGATCCGATCCCCATCGGCTGTCGGTACAATTTCCCGAAAGAACCAATAAATCAGCATCATACAGAATGAAAAAAGGGCCGCATGAAGAATCGCTCGGATAGAGATGCGGGACTGAATGGGCTGGATCATGAGAGGAGAGGACTTATCGGAAATTCTTAAGCGCCTCGATTTCATCCCGGTATACGTCGGTGCTGCCGAGAAATCCGCCGGAACGCAACATGCCCCGTGCCTGGGTGGACGGGGCAACGATTCGAACATGGCACCCCTGTTTTTCCGCGTCGCGATAAAACGAATGGATCAACGACACGGCCTTGCGCGGAAGCATTCCCATGTCACTGAAATTCAAGATGATGCACCGATAGCCCAGATCGAGAAGTTGCCTCATGGATCGGCTGGTTTCGGCGCTGTCCTCGCTTTCCCAGACTCCGGAAAAATCGAGGATGATCACATCTTCCACATCACGGACATTGATTTCCATAATCAGGCAATCCCATGACACCGGATTCGACTCCGATGAATGTATAATGAACAAGCCTGTTATGGCAAGATGCTGGGCAATACATCCGCCATATCTTCCGCTCTTTCTGCGCCGTCCGTGTCCGTCCGCACTCTCGCTGCATTGACCGCCAACCCACCTGCCCGTAAGATCCCCCAAGGAGACTGAACAATGGAAGATTCGAAATCCAAAGAAATCAATCCCAAAATCGGCAAGCTGGTGGCCGCGATTGGGGATAAACGGCGGGAACTGGGGCTTCTGGAATGGGGGCAGGTCCCGCTGGAAGAGGTAATCGACCGGCTGAAGAAGAACTCTAAGGATAAGAAGGGCAAAAAGGAAAATCCCCAAAAGCAAACGAAGGGAGACGGGCGATGAAAACGGCTTATGAATTGGCAATGGAGCGTCTGGAAAAAGAGTCGCCACGCTCGGACAAGAAGTTGACCGACGATCAGAAGAAACGTCTGGGCGAAGTCGATGAGCAACACCAGGCAAAGGTCGCCGAACGGCGGATCATGAGCGAAAAAGAGGTCATGGATCTTCTTCGAGAAGGAAAACAGGAGGAGGCCGGAAAGGCGAGAGAACAGTTCATCGAAGATATGCGCAAAATGGAGGAGGAAAGAGAATCGAAAAAGGAAAAAATCCGCCGGGAGTCGGAGTAAGTCAGGATCGACTACGTAAGCCCAGGAGGGAGCGGGCCAGGTCCAGGTCCTCCCGAACCGCGCCACGAAACACGATCAGGCCCGCGCCGTACACCGCCGCCCCGATCATGACCTCCCAATACCAGGCGTACGGAAACAGAACCAGGATCGCGGCCATCACAACGGTTGCCCCGATCATCCCAAGACCGCGACGCAAATCCTCCGTGTGCCATTCCATCCGATCTCGACAGTAATAGACCAACAGAAAGAGATAAAGTCCTTGGGAAAGAATGGTCACTGCCGCCGCCCCTTCTGCCCCATACCAGAGAATGGCGGGGATATTCAGCACGAAATTCGAGACCATCGCCAGAACCGAGGCGTAAAAATTCTTCGCCTGTCGGTCGATTGCGTTGAGCACGGTTCCGAGCAGGAAATTCCCGAATATGAAGGGCAACGACCAGACCAGGAGCATCAAAACGGATACTCCATCGGGCGCGTATTTCGGATAGCACTGCCCAATGAACGATTCTGCAATCAGCGTTCCTCCCACGGCCATGGGGACGCTGAGATACATTAACAGGCGGAGAAACCGGGCAATCAATCGGTCAATGGGTTCTCCCTGCGCATACAGGGAGGAAAACACCGGATACGACGCCACCGCCAGCATTTGAGGAAACAGGAACAGCCCTTCGAACGGTCTGTACGCCGCTTTGTAAATGCCGGTTTCGGCATCCCCCGCCAGGATATTCACCATCACGGTATCCTCCCGGTGTAACAGCAGAATGCAAGCGGCGGAAAGGCCAATTGGAATAGCCGTTCGCTGCCAGATAAACGCCAAATCAAGACCCCACTGTGGCCTGCATGGTGCAATCCGACGAAAAATCACCCGCCAGCCCAGCCCAAGCGCCAATAAAGCAGAGGCAATGTACACCCCCAAAAGCACAGAAATCCTTCCCCCGATCCATAGCGCGGCAATCCCCGCCACAACCAGGAATGTGCGATCCGCCAGGTTGATCCCGGCTTCCGCCGCCAGCTGTTCCTGACTGCGCAAAAGTGCCTTCGTCAACGCCCCGTGAAAAATGATGACGCAGTAAACGGAAGCTAGCGTGTTCTCCAGCCAAAACACCCGGTCGCGTACGGAGAGATCGATCACGGACAGGGTCAGTTCCATCGCGACAAGAACAAGCAGCGACGCAACCAGCCGATACCCCAGGATCGCTCCCGCGACTGCCCGGAAACGGTCTTTCCATTTTGCCAGGTCGCGGGTGACGGTCTGCTCCAGTCCGAAATCTACCAGCACCCCGAAGATCAGGGCCATTTCCAAAAGATATTCCAGGTATCCGTAGGAATCGCGGCCCAGGATATCCGCCGCCAGGATGGCAAATATAAGAAGGAGGATCTTGCAGACAATTCCCGATCCGGTAAGCAAACCGGTAAACCGTGCAATCCGTTCGCCGCCTGTTCCGTTTCCCAGGGATTCGTTCATCAATTCTCAAGAATGCCGTTAGAGAAAACCCAGATTCCTGTAAAAGTCTCCCATATTCGCGGCGAAACGCTCCCACGAAAAGAGTTCCCGCGCCCGGCGTCGCCCATACTCGACAATCTCCGTGCGCCATGCAGCATCCTCGCGAATCCGCTGGATTGCAGCAACCAGCACATCCACGTCATTTTCCGGGAACAACAGATCCTCCCGCCCCAGAACCTCCGGAATTGCGCCGGAGGACGAGCCGAACGCCGGAACACCAAGGGCCATGGCCTCAATCAGGACCCGCCCCAGCTGCTCCGACCAGCCCGGCATCGTTCGGGAAGGCAGGACCAGCAGATCAAACGAGGCCAGATGACCGACAACCTCTTCTTCAGAAATCGAGGAAACCCATCGTACACGATTCTCCACATGACACTCATTCGCCAGATTCCGAAATGTGCCTTCATCCGCACCGCTGCCGATCAGGATCAACTCCGCGTCAGGCAATTGCTCCATGGCGCGGATCAGAAGATCGACCCCTTTCATTTCCAGCATCCGTCCGATGTACCCCACGGTGAGAGGTCGATCGAGGTCTTTTGCAGCAACGGGAGATTGAAAGTACCATGCACTCACACCATACGGGATCACAGCGGTCGGTTTGTCGTATCCCTTTTGGCGCAAAACCGTCTCGGCCATTTGGGTGGCACATACGGCTCCCACCGAAATCCGATGCACCCAACGGTCAATCCGGGCATACACAGGCGACAGCCGCGAGGGATACTTCCACGGTCGGTAGATGTTCTCCCACGTGTAGAACAGTAGATCGAAACAACCCATAAGAGGCCTGAGAAAGGCCGTCTCCCCGGAAACCAGCGCCCACGGCTCCTCCAATAACTGAACGACATCCGGTTTGACATCCCGCAAAACACGAAGCAGGCCGCCGGAATAGAAATGGCGTGCATAATACCCCGGAAAACAAACCGTTCCCCGGTGAGGTACATACCGTTCATCGCCATGATCGACCCAGGAAACCGTCCGGTCATTCTCCACCCAGCGGCTTGGCCCAAACACGTGGAGTTCGACCTTCGGCAAGGAAGCAAACGCCTGATGCCGCTCATGCGCAGAGGCCAGCCCTGCGGTCTTGTCGATGATGAGAAGACGCATGAAATTGAAAGGCGGGAGCCGCGCTCCCGCACTCCAGGGTCAAGGTCAGGAATTAGAAGTCAAACGGATCGTCGCTTTTCTTCCGACCGTTCGATTCACCGTTCCTGTCCGACTCGCCAAACGAATAATCGGAAGTCCCATACGAGGAGGTTTCCTCCGGCTCTTCCGATGTCCGGCTTGCGTATGCATCCAACGGGCTGGGAGCTTCGGGAATCACCGGCCGGCGTGAACCACGTCGGCGCAGGAGGGTGATCAACAGAAACAGGATGACTACCCCGCCGACGCCACCGACAATACCGAGAGTCAGCGTGGTGTATCGTTTCAGAATAGTCAGATTCACCACAGCAGGCGTCGGATCGAAATTCCCGGCCGGGTCCACGGCACGCACCGATGCGTTATACCCCCAGGAATAGAAAGACAGCGGTTTGGTGACAATCCAGTCTTTTCCGGCGGGTAGGGGTGCATCCTGCCAACGTTCATCCCCCAGATGATATTGGAAAAACCGGATCGGTTTGGGTTGACCATCCTCTCCGATAGCCGGATCGGTTCCTTCCAGGGTCACAATCGGGTATCCCCCGGATTCGCTCCAACGGTACTCAAATACAGCCGTCGTCTCCGGAGGAGTTCGATCCACGGTGAATTGGGCGGATTCCTCCGGGGTCTTGTTTCCGGCAGGGTCCACCGCCCAGATCGTGATGGTATGCTTTCCTTCCTCGATATTCTTCAGAACAGTCTTGCCCTCTGTTCCGTGGGTCTGCGGCGCTCCGTCATCGAGCTTGGAGAAAAAGTTGAACGCCACCTGTGCGCCGGTATCGTCCAGGCCCTCCCAGGAAACGGGAATTTCATCCTGGTTGGTGTATGCGGGGGGCTGCTCCACAAACCGGACCTCCAGGCCAACCTTGACGATCACTTTGGTCTCGTCCGGTGTCGCATCAATGTTTTCCCGTGCATCCATGGAGCGAACACGCAGTGTATGCTCGCCATTGGCGAGCTTCGCGAACTCGTAAGTGCGTTCGGGGAAGAACGCAGACCACTCTCCGTCGTCCAACTGAACCGCGTATTGGAGTTCCTCCGGCTTCTGCGTGTTATCTTTCCCGGTGAATTCAATGGAATGACTGCGCGTATTGATCGTGGGAGGCGCGTCCGGCTTGTTCAGGATCTGGGTATCCGGCGCGGCCTGGAACGTGTTGAACTTAAATTCGGACGCCGGTTCCTGAATGTTACCGGCCACATCCATGGCACGAATACAGAACGCATACTCGCCATCGGGAGGAGTTTCGATCACAACATAGGGTTCTTTCGCAAAAGAAGACCAGGGATTCTGGTTAATCCTGTGCGAGTAAGTCAGTTGCGCATTCTCCGAAATGTTGTCATTGGCCGTCCAGGCAAACCGGATCTGGGGTTCGTTCACATTGGGGTCGCTGGGCGCGGTGATTTGAGTCGTGGGCCGGATACTGTCGGTCCGCATGTAGGAAATCCAGCTGTTTTCCGATTCTCCGGCGCTCCAGGCGATATGATAAACATCCTCGGAAATAGCCAGCCTGGGAGTTGTGCGAAGGTAATAGGGAACGGTGAGTATCTTGGTCTGCTCATCCAGCTGTTCCCGGAAGTTGATCTCCACCGCCTGATAGGGAGCACGACGCGACCACACCGCGCGACGTCCCCCCGCCGTCGAGACGACGTCGACCACCATCCGGGAATCGAATTGCTGCGTCCCGCCGAAATATTCGGCCCAGGTTTGGCCCTGGTCGGCACTGATGGAAGTCTGGATTTCCGTATCCTTGTTCAGAGTCAGGAAAAACTGTCCGTTCTCCGGACCATACACCTGAAAAATACTCGGCATTTTCTCGGCAAACACTTCTTTGATACGACGCGGCGGAGTAAATGCATTGTCGGCTTCATTGTAAAAACAGGAGAGCACGGTGACATGCACATTCAGGCCAGACTGCTGCGTGTCTCCGAGTTCCATCTTTCCCAATCCTGCTTCGATGCTATCGGGGGACCAATCAGTCCGCTCGTTGAGATTGACCGAACCCAGTGTGGTTTCCAGGGGGATCTCCTGCCACACAAGCAGCGCACTGCTGCCGATTGAAAGAAAACGTGGGGACAGGCAATGATTGGGACTTTGGGCAATCTGTTTTGGAGGAGTCCAGGTCTTTCCGCCATCCGCGCTTCGAGAGGCGAACATTTGGCGTGCCCGCGTCTGGTTCATCTCGACGATGGACGGCCAGGCAACAACAACCTCGTCCTTCACAATGGCAATCGCGGGTGAAAAGTTGATCGGAAGATTCCCGCTCAACACCATCGGCTCGGCCCAATTCTTGCCCCCGTCACGTGAAATGAGCATCTTCAACGCCCCTTCCGCATACGCCACAAACACAAGATCCCCCTTTGCCGCTAGAGCCGGGTAGTACCATTGAATCGTGGGGGAGGTCACCAGGCGGCGTTCCTCAGACCACCCCTTCTCCAATCCCCGAATGGTGGATGTCTGTGACAGCGAGGAATCGACTTTTGCCGTCTCCTGATCCTTTGAAGTCGCGTCCGTCTTGGGTACCTGCATCCTGGTTGCGCCCGTCTTGAATGCAATCGGATACGGAACAGCAGGTTGGCCAACGGGACTCTGGAAATTCTGAAACTTATCGCTATTGATGCTGATCCAATACTCCTTGTTCGGTTTCAGATCGACCGGAAGCACACAGGTACGCCGATCGAGCCACCGCACTCGCTTTTTCGGATCTCCCGGATAGGTCGGGCCACCGCCTACCCAGGAATGGCTGTCCCGCATCATATCCTGGTCGAAAACCACACGGATTTCTTTCAGCCCCGGATCGACATCGGTTGCGCCATTGTCGGGGATCGCCTCGATAACCTTGGGGGGTGGCGTCTTGAAATCACCGGTCTTGAATTCGATGGGGTATGGTTCGGCCGGTTCACTGTTTGCATTCTGAAATCCCCTAAAGCGGTCGCTATTGATGCTCAATTTGTATTCCCGGTTGGGAGCGAGTTGGATCGGAATCAGGCAGGTACGGGCATCTTGCCATTTGGGCATCTTCCCCTGTGCACCCGGGAAAGTCGGTCCTGTGCTGACTACGGAAACGCCACGTGGATTCATGTCTTGATCGAACACAATCCGCATCTCTTTGAGGGTCGGATCGATATCGGTCGCGCCATTGTCGGGAGAGGCCTCGATCACCTTCGGAGGGGCGGCTGCCACAAGACCGGAGCAGGTCAACACCGCCACCAGAATAAGGATGAACCGGAGAAAATCGCCTGTGCGGTTTCCTCCCGGTTGATCGGATGTCGATTGAACTCTGCAGCGCAAGAAAGACTTTGTGTTCGTGTTCATTCAGGGTCTCTCTCTGAATCTGAAATTGGGGATAATTGAGCGCGATATTCGCTGTATTCCGTTACTCTGAGTTTATCAAAAGATCGTACCACTGTCCGCCGTTTATCCCTAGGATGATGCAGACAGTTCCACGACCAGGCGTTCGAGAGCGGTTTCGGGAGCACCGGCACTGCTTTTCAGGATATCATCGGTGGCGCGGATTCGGGCCAATCCCCGGTCCAGGTTTTCCAGGCTGAACCCGGAACCCTGCTGGATGGTCGCTTGAAGCGGATAGCCCTCCAGCCCGGTCGCTTCCGACCACTTGTTACGCGGAATGCCTTCCGCTTCCGCCGTGCGGACTGCCCACATCTGGCGGAACAGCCGCGCCAGCATCCCCAGTACAAGCACCGGCTCGACACCCTGCTCGAAGATCCTCCGCAGGTTCATCAGAGCCGTTTCGGAATCTCTGGCCGCCACATTGCGCGTGATGGTCCAGACATCCTCCTCCGGGTCCGTCGCCAGCAGGGATCGACAAGTCGCCAGGTCCACCCATCCCCTGGGACCTGCGTAGAGAATGATTTTATCCAGCTCGGAAAGCGCCTCCAGACCCCGCGTTCCGACATGCTCCAGCAGCAAATTGAGCGCGTCCGCATCGAGGCCGACTTCAGCCTTTTTCAGACGTTCAACCGCCATTGCCTTCACCTCCGACGGCCCCGGAGGTTTCAATTCGACATTGGGGATCTTGTCCATAATCTCTTTGAGGGCTTTTTTGGGGGATTTCTTCGATCCCAGAATCAAGACCAGAACACAGTCCTCCGCAGGAGTCCTTGTATACGACAACACCGCCTCCAGGTCCTCCGCCGTGGCTTTCTCAATCTGGTGCAGGACAACAACTCTTCGAGGCGTAAACAGCGAGGACGATGCGGCATCCACAAGGGCATTAGCCGTTTCGCCCTGGCCTGCATCATATTCCCGCCGCTCGCAGTTGTTCTCTCCGCCGAAACGGTCCACCAGCTGACGGAGCGTCTGTCGAATGCGGAACGAATCCGTTCCGATACAGAGCAAAACCGGAGATTGGGGCAGAAGGTCTTTCTTGCTTGAGGTCGGACGAGCCGGCGGCATGGTGAATCACCAGCCGTCCAGGAAACGGCTGATGATCTGATCCGCCAGAACGCTGCCGATATCCCGTTGTCGTTCGATACTGGGTTCATTGGTCAGGAGAAACGGGCCACGGGCTTGAAATTCGGTTTCCTGCATCATCACCCGCCCGTCATCCGCATCCACCATCCGGGCGTACAAAACAAGGGTCATGTCATAGCCGACGGCTCGATCCAGGTCCGTAAAGCTGAGCGGCTCGATCTCCACGGAGGTGATTCGGCCCTCCAGCATAACATCCGCGTGAGAGCGGTCCGTCACCCGCAGTCGCCGATCCCGCAGAAAGGCCTGAATGACGGACGCCGTAATCGTCTCTTCCAGGCCCGGTTCCATGGTCTCATTCTTGAACACCGGTATGGCGACGGAGCGGTACTCCTCACCCAGGACGGTCTCACGGGTCGTGCCACATGAGACGGCCATCAACACCGCCAGAACTACCACTCCAAACAAATATCGGTTCATGGATCGAAACGCCCCCTCTTTCGGAGTCGGGCAAGAATAAGCGATTTTCGCCGCAACGGCAAGCCGGATGAGCCGGATCAGCGATTCTTCTCGCGTTCCACCAGGGCGCGGATCTTCTGGGGTAGTCCGAACAGGTTGATGAATCCTTCCGCGTCCGCCTGGTTGTACACCGCATCTTCTTCAAAGGTCGCAAAGTCCTTACGGAACAGGGAGTTCGGTGACTTCCGACCTGCGACGATGATGTTCCCTTTGTACAGTTTCAGCTTGACTGTGCCGGTTACCAGGCGCTCGGTACGCTCGAGGAACGCATCCAGCGATTCCTTGAGAGAACTGAACCACTGCCCGTTATAAACCAGCTCGGCATATCGTTCCGCCAGCATCAGGCGGGCATGAAGGGTATCCCGGTCCACCACGAGAGAGACGAGTTCGCGATGCGCTGCATAAAGTACTGTGGCGGCAGGACTCTCATAAACCCCACGGGACTTCATTCCCACCAGCCGATTCTCCACAAGGTCCACTCGACCGACCCCATTCTCCCCGGCAATTCGGTTCAGCTCAATGACCAGATCCACCGGCCCCACCCGTTGACCATTCAGAGACACCGGCAGCCCCGCCTCGAAATCCAGCGTGACAAGCGCAGGCCTGTCCGGCGCGTCCTGGGGATCTTTTGTCAGAATGAACATATCTTTCGGCGGTTCATTCCACGGGTCTTCCAGGATGCCTCCCTCAAACGAGAGATGCCACATGTTCCGATCCATGGAATAGGGCTTCTCGGCGGTCACCGGGATGGGGATGTTATATTTCCTGGCGTACGCGATGGCATCCTGACGGGAGCGAATCTCCCATTCGCGCCAGGGGGCAACGATTTTCATTTCCGGCGCAAGCGCTTTGTAAGTCAGCTCAAACCGGACCTGATCGTTTCCCTTTCCGGTCGCTCCATGGGAAAGCGCATCCGCTCCCTCTTTCCTGGCAACCTCCACCTGCTTCTTGGCGATCAGCGGACGTGCCAGGGAGGTCGCCAGAAGGTACTTCCGCTCGTAGACGGCATCCGCCTGCATGACCGGGAATGCATAGTCCCGCAGGAATTCCTCGCGGAGATCTTCAATGTAGATTTTCGAGGCCCCCGAATCGATGGCCTTCTTGTTCAACGGCTCCAGTTCTTCCCCCTGGCCCAGATCCGCCGCAAAGGCAATAACCTCGCAACGGTAATTCTCCACGAGCCAGCGAATAATGACCGAGGTGTCCAAACCGCCGGAATAGGCCAAAACGATCTTCTGAATACCTTTTTTCATTGCGGGGTCCTCCGAAACGGGTCACGGCTTGAACAAGCGGCGGAAAATCCGAACACGACGGATGACCTTGATCTGATAGAGAATACGGCACTCCGCCCGATAGCCTGTGTTGTCCCAACTAGAATTCTGATATCCTACACAAGCCGAGCCGGAAACGAGAGACTTCCCACATTCCGACTCGGATATACAAGTCATCGCAAACGCGACTCCGTCGGGGCCGGTGATGGGGGCAAAGAAAGTGGGCGAGAGGTTCCTCCCCCGAAGATCGGGGGAGGTCAGGTGGGGTTGACCGGGTAGTACAAAACTCCCCGGCGTGCCTGTCGATGGGCAATTGAGAGCGATCTTTCTTAGGAAAAACAACCCAAAAAGACATTCAGAAAAATCAGATAAATTCGATTGCGTAGAATTGTAAATTGACTTGAATTGGTGTAATCTACTGTTTGTTTAATGCCTGTAATCATGGGATTTGTGCCTGCCCCCCGAGGGTGAGAAGAGCAGCTGTGAGGCTCTCTGACGAATGACGAATCTGCCGATTGGCCCGTATGATTCGAGGCATTCGGATTCAACAAGAATTGGGGTTTTCTCCAAGATTCAGTGTATTTCCGATACGATCGGAGGATTTAAGCGATCGTGACATTCCCTTTCCCGCGAAGTGTGGAATGGCCATGGGGATATAGGAGATGAAGAAAAAATCCGAAGCCATGCGAAAGATGGACGCTTCCGAGGCACAGCGCGTCGTGCGGATGCACGAAGCCGCTCGTGAACTCGAAGAGGCAAAACGCGATGTCGCCATTCGAATGGAAGCGGGTCTGACCGTGGAACCGACCGGAATGGCAGACACCGAAATCGGCAGCATTATTGCGGCCGGTATGTCCCCTAAGCAAGCCTCAGCGGAAATCCAGAGAATCTTTAATGAATTCATGAACACCCTCGCGGAGTACGTCTTTCACCCCATCCAGCGAAGACGGTTCTTTCCGGACAGGAAAGCCGCCTACCTCGTGGGCCTGTTGAAGGGGGCCGGATACAGCATGCAGGCCGCGGCGGCCATGGACATTTTCAAAGATCGCGTGAAACAAAAACAGGGCGGGAAAATGCCGAGCATCACCGAAAAAACCGGCCTGTTCGGCAAAACCACCAGTCGACCCATGAAATTAGGGGAAATCGTCAACCGGTTTGAGGTGGAGGAGAACCTCCCTCCCGAAGATCTCCAATCACTGACCGGGTATGCCGGAACCCAGCGGGGGCTCCTGGATTACGTCCGCGCTTCCCTCTTCGATGAGGAAGAAATCCGTGACCCGATCAAACGCAACCAACGAAAACAACTCACGGCCTTCCTGAAGGGTGCCAAACTCCTGAATCCCGCCACCAATGACCGCCAGGAGAAAGTGGTTGTGGCATGTCTCTTGACCCCCGATACCTATCAACCGAAATCCATGGAGGACATTGATCGAATCCTCCGATTTCGGGGACTTCTCTCAAAAGGCACCCAATATCTCAAACAGAGAGTAGAAGCGTTGGAGGCGGCTCAGGCGGCAGAAGCGACAGCAGACGAAGACGCTTCAGAGTAGAATTCGCATATCGGTTTCCTCTTTTCGGAGGTTGAATTTTTCGATTGATCTGGTATATTCATCGCGAATTCTTACATGGATGATTGACAGGGAGAAAAGAGGGATCGATATTCGGAGGTTGTTCAAGCCTATTCGATTTGTCCTCAGGAACCATCGATCCCCCGCTGTCAAACACGAAAGTAGTATTCGATCCCTCGAGGAAAATGATGGGGGATCGCAAAGTCAAAGAGCCTATTGTTCGGGATATTTTCTATGCATCATCAAGATTTAATAACTTCGCGGGCGGCGTTTCATTCCGATTCCACAACCCCGGGGAAGTCTGTCGGTATGGTCCGGAATATGTCCGGTCCCAGAAGAGTTCTATTGGTGTATCCGGAATCTCCACGGATGACCTACTGGAGTTTCAGCACAGCGCTGAAAATGATCGGGAAAAAAAGTGCCTTTCCGCCGCTCGGTCTGGCCACAATCGCCGCCATGCTGCCGGATTCCTGTGAATGTCGCCTCCTGGACCTGAATGTGGAGCCGCTGACCGACCGGGATCTGGATTGGGCCGATGTCGTATTCCTCTCGGCCATGATTGTCCAGAGAGAATCCTTCGATGAAGTCCGGAAACGAGCAAACCAGCAGGGTGTGCCCGTGGTCGCCGGAGGACCGTATCCCTCAAGCGATTATCCGGCATTGGAGGGAATCGACCATTTTGTGATCGGTGAGGCGGAAGAGATACTCCCCCGCTTCTGGTCCGATTTCGTGCAGGGGAAGGCAAAACGGGCCTACGCCCGACCGGTTTCACAGCGGGAGGTGGACGCGATCCTGGCCCATTTCGGCAATGATACCGATGTGGAATTGTGCGAAGATCGTCCGGATATCAACCGGACTCCGATTCCTCGATTTGATCTCCTCCGGATGAAAGCCTATCGAAGCATGGCTGTGCAAGCCTCACGGGGCTGCCCGATCGGATGCGAATTCTGCGATATCTGGCGTCGGTTCGGACGGAAACCGCGATTCAAATCACCCGAGAAATTCCTCGAAGAACTGGAATCTTTGTACCGCTTGAACTGGCGGGGTGTTGTGTTTGTGGTAGATGATAATTTTATCGGCAACCGCAACCGCGCGAAGGAACTCCTGTGGGCAATGCGGGACTGGCAAATCAGCCACGGATATCCTTTTCTGTTCTTCACCGAAGGAACCCTGACCATTGCCGACGATGATGAACTGCTGCAGGGATTCCGCGACGCGGGATTCGACATGGTATTTGTCGGGATTGAAACCCCGTCCGAGGAAAGCCTTCGCGAAACCCGCAAGCATATCAACAATCTCGGCAGCATGGCCGATAAGGTCGAAAAGATGCAGCGGACCGGTCTGATGGTCACCTCCGGCTTTATTCTCGGATTCGACAACGATCCGGACAATATCGCGGATCTGATGATCGAATTTATTCAGAATCTTGGAATTCCCGTGGCCATGGTCGGGCTGATGCAGGCCCTGCCGGAAACCGATTTGCATGACCGACTGGAATCCGAAGGACGGCTGCTAAGCAAAGCCTCTGGAAATAACACCCATTGTTTCCAGACGAATTTCCAAACCCGTCGTCCGATGGAACAGGTCTCCGCTGACTATCAGAGAATCCTTCAGGCAATCTACCCCTCGGATCTGAAAGCCTATTTTCAGCGGTGTGCCGTGCTGCGGGATCGATGGCGTCTCCCCAAGAAAGCCTTTCGGATTGCATGGAGCGAGTCTCGCGCGTTCTTATACTATATGGCAACCCTTCTTTTTCGGCCCTATCGCCGGAGCGCGATCAAATTCCTTTTGGAGACCCTCTGGCGAAAACCGAGTTTCCTGGTTGATGCCATCAGTCTGGGAGTTCAAGGGCACCATTTCCGCCAGATTACGTATTCGGCTTTCGAGGCGGATCGGCTGCAGCAGTACTTCCTGGAAAAACGTGTTGCTTTCTCGCGGGTATTGAGACAATATATGGACGGGACAGCCCAGTCCAAAGAGGCAATCCTGGCCGAGTTCCGGCGGTTCCGAGACGAAACGCTTCAAGAAGCCCGACGAAAGGTCGAAAAACTTCATAAAGACGCACAGGCCACCATCGGGAGTGAATACGAACGGTTCGCCATGGAGATCAATGACATGTATCAGCAAGCCGTTCAGCATCTTCTCCTGGGTGTATCCACCATGCCCCAACAGGATGAGATCCACGCCTGATCTACTCCGCTGGTACACGTAACTCAACTATCTTTACAGAGATTCCAGTGACTGGAAGCCCATGACGCCCTCTCCCTCCGGGAGAGGGTTGGGGTGAGGGTGGCTTCGGATGCCGGCAGTATCCCGCCTGATGCCATTCTTGCCTGGCGGTATGTAAGGCCAATTCGTTTACGGAACTCTAAATCCGTGGGTCAAGAATGGGACCAAGATACGACTGAAATGGTTCCGGCACATCCTGTGGACCGATCCCCCGTATGGTGATCTTGCCTTCAATTCTCCGGGTTTGCGACAGGGAGATACGATCCTCCGCCGACGGACGATGGTACTTGGTTCCCAGTCCGGAAATCAGACGGTTCCACCGGACCTCAACATGCTCACCGTTCGGCTTGCACTGCACATGAGCCGGTTTCGACGGAACGATGCCCACTCCATAGCCGTCCTCGTCATTCCAGGATGCCCACTGCACATTTCCCTTGTTGCCCGCGCAGAACGGCTCGCCGGTCCAGAACGAGAAGTATCCTTTCAACGCAGCGATATGACGATCCGGGTACCAGCAATTCGGTCCGTATCCCTGCCAGCAGAAACGGCTCAGGGACTTGGGAACCTCGAACCGCAGTCCGTATTCGGGAAGTTCACAATCCAATCCGACGGCCTCCAGGCGATAGGCAATCTCCACAGCGGCTTGGTCGGGGAATGAATAGGTAAGCTCCAGGTCGAATCCGGCACTGGAATCCACCGTCGAGCGGTAAGAATGCCTGGCAATGAGTGTCTTTCCGCTCCGTCTGACCTGGGATCGATCCTTCTGAAGTTCCAGGTTCACCAGGCGCGCACCACCGAACAGGGCGTTTTCCTTGTCCCAAACCTGTTCGGAAAAACTCCGACCACGAAAAACATTCGGTAACAGGGGACCGTACAGCACCTCCTTGCCGTGTGAAGTAACCGAAATCAACTCGCCGGTGTCGCCGTTCATGGCAAGCCCAAGCGGACCCGCTGACACACTGGTGATCGGTCCGGCAGCAATTTCGACGGATTCTTTTCGATAGTCAGGTGGAATCTGGTTCGGTTCCCTGATTTCCAGATCGACTCGGCTGCGACTGACCTCGATTCCTCTCCAGTCGGTAAATGTCACCAGCAGGCAGGCATCTTCCGGGTGTGCGAATTCCTTGGGGACTTGTGCGGGAACCGAGACGCTTCGAGTGTGATGCGGCGGACATTCAACCGGTATGACGCCGCTTCGCAGCTGTTTTCGTCCGTCGAATAAAAACCAAGTCACAAGAATTCGGCTCAAATCTGTGAAATCATACCGATTCTCAATATTCAAAGTGATTTTTTTCTTGCCCGACTGGGACGGAAGAATTGTCTCCTGAATCCGTACCGGGCAGTAGATCGCCTTGGTTTCGTAATATTCCGGCTGCGGAATACGATCGGAAGAAACAATGCCATCGGTTCCCTTGATCCCCTGCGCATCCACAACGGTGTTCTCATCCACCCAATAGTCGGCCTGGATATCGGTGGCCGTCCCGGACTGAATCAGCGGATCGGCCTTTGCATTCCATACCTCCCTTCCTTCAACTTTCCGGCGAATCCCACGGTCCGACCAGAGCCAGATCATGCCACCGGCGCACTTCTCGTATTGACGAACTTTTTCCCAGACATCCTGCAACCCGCCGCACCCATTCCCCAGTGCGTGGGAAAATGCGGCCATGATGACCGGGCGGGAAACCGACCCCTGGGGAGGCTGACAGAGCTTCGCCAGATCATCCCCGGTCGGAAAATGAGGAGCCAGAATATCCACTTCCGATGGAAGGTTCTCTTCATCCCGCTGAGGACACAGCACAGGACGGCTCGGATCCATCGCTTTCACCAGGCTGATAATCTCGCGCGTCATCCCGGTATACGGATTCTCATTCCCGATACTCCAGGCGAGAATGGACGGATGGCTCCGATCGCGTGTGACAACCGCCCGACCACGGATCAGGAAATACGGCAAATATCGGGTATCCCAAAGAAGATGCTCGGCAAAATCGAACGGAACCTCCTCGATGACATACAAACCCAGCTCATCGCACAGCTCGATGAATCGCTCGTCCGGTGGATGAAACAGCGTTCGAACCGCATTGATATTCGCCGCCTTCATCAGTTGAATGTCTTTCCGCCAGAGTGCTTGATTGAATGCGGCACCGGCAGCAGGATCGAGTTCGTCCCAGCACACGCCTTTCAATTTGATCGGAACGCCGTTTAACGTAAAAACACCACCCTGGATCTGCACCGACCGAAATCCCACCCGTCTGGTCACTTGCTCGCCCAGCCTTTTCTCAAACTGCAGCGAGACTGTCAGTGTGGCAAGAACCGGCAACTCCGCCGACCACGGCTGAACATTCGGGATCGACTCATCCCACTCCAGGTGCGGAGAAGGAATCTCCTGGCCGGAAACCTGCACCGTCTTCTCTCGTCGTAGCAACTCGGTTCCCTGCGGACCGGTCAGGCGGATCTCCCCGGTTACCGTCTCCGTTCGCGTGTGAGATGGAGGAAAGGAATCCAGGGCCATCTGAACCCGCAACCGACCGGACTGATCCTTGGGATTGTAATCCGCCCGAACAAACAGGTCCTGAATAAAAGACTGCGGTTTTCGAATCAGCGTAACCGGACGATAAATGCCCGAAAGGCTCCAGGTATCGAAACAATCAAGCGAACAAATCTCCGGCGCTTTCACCACACGCACAGCCAGGGTATTCTCGGCTCCATACTCCAGAATCTGGGCGACCTGAACTTCAAACGGAGTAAATCCGCTCCAGTTCGATCCCACTTCCCGACCGTTGATCCATACCGTGGACCCAAATGAAACTCCCTCAAACCGGATATACACCACGCTGTCTTTCCATTCCGCCGGAAGAAAGAACTTGCGTCGATATAATCCCATGAGATTGGAGCGCGAACCGAACTCCGGTTCCTCAAAACCATACATCTCCCAATTCCCGGGAACCGGCACTTCGGGCCAGTCGGAGTCGTCATACTCCGACGCTGTGAAACCGGCGAAATCGGCAAAGCCCCTGTTATCGACAACACGCAATTTCCAGGCTCCGTCCAGGGAAAGAAAACTATTCGACTGATTCGATATCGGCACCGCGCTCACACAAAGAGACAACAGGACCATCGGTGAAACCAGCCGAAGAACTTGTATGATTATCCGTTGAAGGTTCATAACAGGACCTCGGACCTCCAGTCGTATACAAACCGTTCGGCAATGGTGGCGGTTGACGGGGCCGGAATCAAGAGAAGCAAGCAAATGGGAACCGGGTGGCACCGGCATCTTGCCGGTGGAGAAGATCATGAGAAAAACGGCGGTGTTAATGAGCGGAGGCGTAGACAGCAGCGTGGCGGCACTGCTGTTGAGAGACCGAGGCTATGAGGTCCTTGGTTTGACCATCGAGATTGATCAATCGAACTGCCCGGTAGAGAGAGCGCAATCCATGGCCCGGATTCTTGGGCTGGAACACCATGCGCTTGCACTTTCGGACTTCTTTCAGGAAGCGGTGATCGAGCCGTTCCTGGAGGCGTATCGTGCCGGGCGAACCCCCAATCCCTGCTTTCGCTGCAATCCCAGGCTGAAATTCGGCAAGTGCTTCGAAATCGCCCGGGAAATGGGAGCCGAATGGATCGCCACCGGCCATTACGCGCGCATTCTCCCGACAGACCGTGGGATGCGAATCGCCAAGGGACTGGACTCATCGAAAGACCAGAGCTATTTCCTTGCAGGAGTTCCGGCGGCAATGTTGGAGAACATCCTGTTCCCCAACGGCGAATTGACAAAGGAACAGGTCCGAGAGATCGCGCGGGAACACAACCTTCCTGTCGCCGATAGTGAGGAAAGCCAGGAGATCTGCTTCACGCCGGGTGGAGATGTTCATGCTTTCCTGGAAGGGCGATTGGAGGGGCGAGCGGGGAATATCGTGGACTGTTCGGGCACGGTGCTGGGCTGTCACCGGGGAATTGTGCATTACACTGTGGGCCAGCGGAAAGGATTGGGATTGGCTGGGGGGCCGTATTATGTTCGGGCACTGGATGCGGAGAAGAATCAGGTGCTTGTCGGCAGGCATGAGGAACTGCTTGCGCGGAGAGTTTATGCGATTGAGGCAAACTTCTACGCTCCTGTTACAGAGGGAACGTGCGGACAAGCCAAAATCCGGTCTCGCCACACCGCCGCTCCCTGTACGGTTATCCGGGCAACCAAAGAGACGTTTGCCGTGGAATTCACGGAACCGCAGTGGGGCGTCGCACCCGGCCAGGCGCTTGTCCTTTATGATGGAGACATCATTCTCGCAGGTGGCATAATCGACCGCTGGGATCTCGCCTGATTGCGGATTGCGGATTGCGGATTGCGGATTGCGGGAGCCAGACTCCCTCCCCGTTCACGGGGAGGGGTGGGGTGGGGGTTCTTCTGCACTTCATCACAACTGCAAATTACGTCATTATGAACTTCAATCCTGAACGAAAGGTATTCACCCATGCGTCTCCATTCCCTATTGATCGCCCTCTTTGCATGTTCCATGGTGGTCACGGTGTTCGCTCTGCCACCATTCGAAACCGTTGTGATCGACTCGGATATCAAACTCGGCTATAACCTGACCCTGGCCGATATCGACGGGGACGGGAAACAGGACATTGTGGGTCTGGCGGAATCCGGTCCAGGATATGTCGCCTGGTACAAGAATCCGAACTGGCAGAAGTTCCGTATCACACCGGAGACCGTTCAGTCTCCAATTGATGCCCAGGTACAGGACATCGACGGGGATGGCGATCTCGACATCGCGGTGGCGCATGACTTTCAGTACACCGATGACACTCCGAAAGGCGCGGTAAGCTGGCTGGAGAACACCGGAAAATGGGATGAACCCTGGCCTGTACATCCGATTGGGTCCGAACCGACCCTGCACCGGATACGCTGGATCGATCTGGATGGGGATAAGAAACCGGAACTTCTTTCGGCCCCCATTCTCGGCCCCGGCTCGCAGAAACCGCTATACATCGCCACCCCGATACGCCTGGAAGCCTTTACGATTCCGAACGACCTGTCTGCTCCCTCATGGCAGGAACGACTGGTAGATGATTCCCTTCGGTTGGACCACGGCCTGACTGTTCTCGATTGGGATAATGATGATCGAGACGATTTCCTCACTGCAAGCCATGAAGGAATTACGCTATTCCTCAATAAAGAATCCGGCTTGCAGCGCCATGTTCTCAACCAGGGATTTCGATCCGACAATGGCGATCAGGGTTCCAGTGAAGTCCGCCGGGGTTTCCTTGGAAAGAACAAGCCGTTCCTGGCAGCCATTGAGCCTCGCCACGGGCATCAACTTGTGGTTTATCTTCCCCCGAAATCCGGTGATACCTGGCAACGTGTAGTTCTGGACGAGACCCTCAAAACCGGCCACGCGCTGGCTTGTGGCGATCTGGACAATGACGGCGACGATGAAATTGCAGCCGGATATCGCGGCGAGGGAACCAGCCTGTTCCTGTATGAATCCGCAAATCCTCAGGGAACCGAGTGGGTCCGAACGCCGTTAGACGAAGGCGGAATCGCCGCGAATAGCTGTGTGTTCTTTGACTTTGACGGAGACGGGGACCAGGACATTGCCTGCATCGGCGGCTCCACGAATAACCTTAAGTTGTATGTCAATCAGATGAAGAAATAGCGGGTGGGGGATTGTGCGTTTTCGGGGGATTGGAACTGGAATAAGCAGGTAAAAAACCCGTGAATTGCGTATGGAAAATGATGAGTAGACGCATATTTACAATTTCGTTTCTAGTCGTTGTGATCGGCAGTTCATCGGCTGTTGGTGAGGCATTGGCATTCAACCGTGGCGAAAGAGTGATTGTTTCAACCGATATCGGCGGGAGTGATGAGGATGATATTCAATCAATGATTCATTTCCTCATGTATGCCGATTTGTTTGATATTGAGGGATTGATCTCCTCACCGACCAAAGCCGGGCGGAAGGCGGATATTCTGAAAGTGATCGATGCGTATGAAGAAGATTATCCGAAATTAAAGAATGTCTCTGAAAAGTTCCCGCCGCCGGATGTCTTGCGTGAAATCAGCAAGCAAGGCGCAATGGATCCCGCACCGGCAGCAGGATACGATCAACCGACGGAAGGTTCCGAATGGATCATTCAACAGGCACATAAGGATGATTCTCGTCCGTTGTATGTTCTGGTGTGGGGATCGATTACCGATGTGGCACAGGCGCTACATGACGATCCCGGTATCAAGAATCGAATCCGGGTCTATTTTATCTCAAGTTGGAATCGGCGTAGTGATCCGCATTCGTTTGATTACATCGATGAGCATCATCCCGATACATGGATGATCCAATGTGAAACCACTTTTCGAGGCTGGTATGTGGGAGGAAATCAGACGGGGGATTTGGGAAATGAATCTTTTGTCGCCGAGCATATTCAGGGACATGGGGCATTGGGGAACACCTTCTATCCCCTGAAGAACAGGCAGATCAAAATGGGTGATACTCCTTCTGTTGCTTGGTTGATGACCGGTAATTTGGACGATCCCACTCAACCCAGTTGGGGTGGCAGTTTTGTGAAAAAAGAAGGTCGGCGGCATTGGTGGACTGATCGTCCCGATTCGGTATTACAGGAAGGTAACTACCCGGGCGCAAAGACCGTGAACCGATGGCGTGAGGCATATCTACGGGATTGGCAGAAACGATTGACCTGGTTGAAATGAATTCACCAGACCGTGATCCCCATTCCATCATCCCCCCCCGTTACGTCATCGCGAGCGCGACTCCCGCCTTTCCTTCAATTCTCCCCCTTCATTCCGATGATGATATTCTCGATCGTCGGCTTCAATCCCTCAAATCGGGCCAGCGGCTCGGAGTCCTCGTTTTTGAGCACTTCCAACGTGTATTCCTGGTCCTGCCGCAGGAACCCAATCCAGAACAGGCCGGTTACGTCGGTTCGCACAACCTGGGGAAAACCGAGATGCACCGTGCGCACCATTACTCCCTCTGCAGGATTCTTGTTCTCGTCCACAACAATTCCCGCGAGATGACCCGATTTGTGCAGGACGACGTCCACTGTGACTGTATCCTGTTCCTGGGTAATCTCGATCTGAACGGATTCCCTGCAGTAATCCGAGATATATCGGAAACCAAAGCGCTCGCTGCTTATCTGATAAGACTTTGGCTCGAACGACAGCCACGCTTTTCCGGGTGTGACTCCCTCGATTCGATAGGTTCCGTCCTCGGACATTTTCCCGGGCATCCGGAAGCTGCCCTGCTCCGCATATATGTTCACCTCGCCGGGCGGTTCTCCATCTTCCGTCTGGATCGTGCCTACAATCGACTTGTGTGGTTGTTGTTTCAGAACGATCGTGATACCCGTTACTGTTTCTCCCGGATGCATAGGTACTTTACAGAAACCTTCGGCGTGCAGAATCCCGGGATTCTGCACGAGCATTCCATTTGAATCCAAATATGGCGGAGAGATGTCCGCCTCTTGAGCTTGAATCTTCCCAATACTATCCCCCCAGTCTCCACCCAGCATCAAGATGAAATCGAATTGCCCATCCGAATCAGTGGTTGGACTTTCAGTCGTGCAGTATCCCATCAGTCCCTTGATGAAGACGGATACTCCACTTGCCGGAGAGCCGTCCTCTCTTGTTACACGACCGCTGAACCGCGTTTGCAGGCTTGGGGCGACATAATAAACAAAACCGTGAATGCCCTCATCACCGACCTCAAACTCACCCATTTCCTTGAGTTCCCCACCTTGAGGAGACGGAACAAAGGCGCTCAAAAAACCTCCGGCATACCCGATTTCGATATTTGAATTATCATCCATGCAAGTAATCGTATACCAGCCAGGCAGTACATTTCGAAAAACGATATGTCCCTCCTTGTCCGAGCGTTGCGCATCATAGTAAACAGTTTGATGTCGAGGAGTCGATGTGGTAAGAATCAGTTCGAATCCTTCTACGGGTTCCTGTGTATCCTGGCGAAGGACTTTCCCGGAGATCGTAACACCGAGATCGAAGAAAAAGAGGAAGTAATGCCCTGCGTCCTCGATTGTTGCAGTCCTCTGTTGAGGACTGGTGCGGTAATCGGGGGGCGGTGCAACAGTGAGGTTGTAAGTTCCCCATGGAATCGACTGAAAGGACACCCTGCCGTAATCATCCGTTCGGCCCATGTACTGTCCAGGATTATCTGTGCCGGGTTGTGCTTGCAGCAAAACATCGGCTTTTTGAATCCCGGACAGATCCCAGTAGTGGAGATCCACACCGGTCGCGCGGGCCTCAACTGTAACCTTGCTTCCCCCGCAAAGATGGTGCTCGGCCCCACCGCGCACCGGGGGAACCGTGACGATCAGGGTCCGCTCGTCTCCCTTGCGTGCCTGAACGTAATACATTCCAGGCTCAAGCGCGTCAAAACGGCATCGTCCCTGCGAATCAGTCGTCCCCATGGAGACCAATTTCCGCTCCACCGATGGCCTTGGCAAGCGAAGATATGTATGTGCCCTGCCGAATCGGCCTTCGAACTCCATGATTTCGGATTTGCTGGAATTGCCTGCGTCGCTTGCCGCAAGGGCGCACATCGCAATCGTGTCCCACACTCGCAAGCGCGGAGAATTCGGCTCCGCAATCGCCTTAAGGATCGGTTCTTTATGTCTATGCTGGAATTGCGCGCGATCCCCGGATCGATACATGCAGCCGCCCAGACCAATTATGATATCATTCGCACTGAGTTTTAAGCGACCATCCGGATCTGGCGGGAGTTCCCTTTCCCACTTTTTTGTTTCGGCATCTGCCACCGTTACGACATCCTTCTCAATCTTGAGATCCGCATCGTAAAGATTCCCACCAACTGAGCCAGGTTCTACTTTCACAGTGGCCGTTGGGGGAACAGGTCGCTGCGGCCTTGCCCCCACCCACAGGAACACCTCTGCACCAACGGCAGGATCTCTCTTGTCCTCTGAGGCATACACAGTCACCTCAATGGAACTCAGGTACTCCAGAACGATGGTCGTCTCATCGGTATTCGAATCATCAATACGCTTTGTGGCCGACTGATATCCCTCCGCCTCCGCAACCAACTCCCGCTCTCCCTCTCCGGGCACGCGGACCAATATCCGACCCTCCGTGAACCTGTATTCCTTCCCCGCGACACGCAGTTGGCCCGCCGGGATCGGATCGCCAAGGGCATCCATAATGGAGACTTGGAGAGATTTCAGAGTTGGATCGGATTCCGGGATTGTGTCTTGCCCGGCAGGCGTGGCGGAGACAA